>BBSL01000119.1 GCA_001319865.1 Burkholderia sp. E7m39
GTTTCGAACTGACGCAAGCCGGCCACACGCTGTACGAATGCGGGCAGCGCATGCTCGAAGACCTGAGCACGGCGCAGGCCTCGATCGACAGCCTCGGGCAGACCTTGAGCGGCCGCGTTCGCATCAGCGTGCCCACGGGCTTCGGCAGGATGTTTCTCGGCGGCAAGCTGCTGGAGTTCGCGCGCACGCATCCCGGCATCACGCTCACGGTGACGTTCAACAACCGGATCGAAGACCTGATCGCAGCCGAAGTCGACGTCGCTATCCGGATCACGGCGACGCCCCCGCTCGATTACGTGGCGCGCAATATCTGCACGATCGACTGGAACCTGGTCGCGTCAGCTGACTATGTCGACAGGCACGGTCCGATTGAATGCCCGAGCGACCTCGAAAAGCAGACGCTGATCGCGTCGGCCTATCCTGGCCGTCGCGTCACGATGACGCTCACGCACCGTGAGGACGAGACGGACGTCCACGTGGTCACGATGCAGCCTGCGCTGCAGTCATCGGACTATCCGTTTCTGACGGAAGCCGTGTGCCGGGGCATGGGCATCGGACTGTTGCCGGCCTATGTGCCGCATGCGCCGACCAGCTGCGAACTGCAGCGAGTCCTGCCGCAATTCCGTGTGGCGGGGATGCAGAACACCCTATATATCGTGACGCTGCCCAATCGCTATCCGTCGCCCGCGACGCAGGCGCTGATCGACTATCTGCGGGCGGAAATCCTGTCGCTCGCCCAAACCTGGAGCTAGACCGGCATTCGCATCGACAGGCGGTTCATCCCGCCCCGTCATACCTCGCGTCCAGTGTCAATTTTCAGTTAACAGTTCGTCAACTGTCAGTTGGATTGTCAATGCGTGCTGCGCATTTAACAATCAGTCAACACAAAGTACATGGAGACGCGGGATATGACTTCCGGCCCGACAGGCCACGCGGTCAGGCGTGAGCTGCACAATCGCATTCTTGTCGTCACTGTCGACAATCCTCCCGTCAACGCGCTGGGCGTAGCGGTGCGATGCGCACTGAGCGACGCTATCGAAGCCGCCGAACAGGACGCTTCCGTCGACGCGGTGTTGCTGATCGGCGCCGGACGCAACTTCATCGGCGGCGCGGATATCAAGGAGTTCGGCAAGCCGCCGTTGCCGCCGTCGCTGCCCGTCGTCTGCAACAGGATTGAAGCGTGTCGCAAGCCGGTTGTGACGGCCATTCATGGCGCGGCGCTGGGCGGCGGGCTCGAGATCGCACTGGCCGCGCACTATCGCGTCGCTGTCGCCAACGCGAAGCTCGGCTTGCCGGAAGTCACGCTCGGCTTGCTGCCGGGGGCAGGCGGCACACAGCGCGCGCCGCGTCTCATCGGCGCAAAGGCAGCGCTCGACCTGATGTTGAGCGGCCGTCACGTGGGAGCGCGGGAGGCGCTAGCGCTCGGCCTCGTCGATCGAGTGGGCGAAACGGATGACGTGCTGAATGAGGGCCTTGCCTACGTCCAGGCATTGCTCGATGCGAAGGCGCCCGTGCGCCGCACTCGCGAGGCGGACGGACTCGCGGACCGCATGGCCAGCCGGGCCGCCATCGAAGCCGCGCGCGCCGAAACATCGAAGAACGCGCGCGGTCTGTTCTCGCCGCTCAAGATCGTCGATGCGGTGCAGGCCGCGCTCGAACTGCCTTTCGACGATGGTCTGCGTCACGAGCGCCAATTGTTTCTGCAGTGTCTGGACAGCCCGCAGCGGGCCGGCTTGATTCACGCGTTCTTCGCCGAACGCGAGGTGCTCAAGGCGCCCGAGACGCGTCATGCGAAAGCGCGTGCCGTGACGAGCGTCGGCGTGATCGGCGGCGGCACGATGGGCGCGGGCATTGCCGTTGCACTGCTCGATGCGGGTCTGCCCGTGACGATGATCGAACGCGACGACGCATCGCTTGCACGCGGCCGCGCCCACATCGAAAAGGTCTATGACGGGCTGGTAGCGAAAGGGCGCATGACATCCGAGGCGAAAGCGGCCGTACTGACGCGCTGGAACGGCAGCACGTCGTACGATGCGCTCGCTTCAGCCGATCTCGTGATCGAAGCCGTCTTCGAGGACATGACCGTCAAGCAGGCCGTATTCGCCGAACTCGACCGCGTGTGCAAGCGAGGCGCCGTGCTCGCCACCAACACGTCGTATCTCGACATCGACGCGATCGCGGCCAGCGTCTCGCGTCCCGGCGATGTGATCGGCCTGCACTTCTTTTCCCCCGCGAACATCATGAAGCTGCTCGAAGTCGTGGTGCCTGCGCAGGTCAGCGCGGACGTGGTCGCCACCGCGTTCGAGCTGGCCAAGAAGCTGCGCAAGGTGCCCGTGCGGGCGGGCGTGTGCGACGGCTTCATTGGCAACCGCGTGCTGGCGATCTATCGCGCGGCGGCCGATCACATGATGGAAGATGGCGCATCGCCGTATCAGATCGACCGCGCGGTTCGCGAGTTCGGCTTTCCGATGGGGCCGTTCCAGGTGTCGGACCTCGCGGGCGGCGATATCGGCTGGGCCACGCGCAAGCGCCGGGCCGCGACGCGCGATCCGAACGCGCGCTACGTGCAGATCGCCGACCGCATCTGCGAGCGCGGCTGGTTCGGCCAGAAGACGGGGCGCGGCTACTACCTGTATCCCGACGGCGCGCGCACCGGCACGCCCGATCCCGAAGTCGAGGCGCTCATCGATGCCGAGCGCGAGCGCGCGAACATCACGCCCCGGGCGTTCTCCGACGAAGAAATCATGCGCCGCTACATGGCCGCCATGATCAACGAAGGCGCGAACGTCGTGCATCAGGGCATTGCGCTGCGCCCGCTCGATGTGGACGTGACGTTCCTCTACGGCTACGGCTTTCCGCGCCATCGCGGCGGCCCGATGAAGTACGCCGACAGCGTCGGTCTTGTGAATGTGCTCGCCGACATCCGCGCGTTCGCGAAAGAAGACCCCGTGTTCTGGAAGCCGTCGCCGCTGATCGTCGAACTCGTCGAGCGCGGCGCCACGCTCGCGAGCCTCAATCATTCGGCCTGATCCCGTCAGGCCGCTCCACATCCATTCCGGTTTCAGGATTCGAACCATGCGAGAAGCTGTCATTGTTTCCACCGCGCGCACGCCGCTGACCAAGTCGCATCGCGGCGAATTCAACATCACGCCGGGTCCCACGCTCGCGTCGTTCGCGGTGCGCGCTGCCGTCGAACGCGCGGGCGTCGACCCGGAACTGATCGAGGATGCCATTCTCGGCTGTGGTTATCCCGAAGGCATCATGGGCCGTAACGTCGCGCGTCAGACGGTGATTCGCGCGGGCTTGCCGCTGTCGATCGCGGGCACCACGATCAACCGTTTCTGCGCGTCCGGCCTGCAGGCCATCGCGCTGGCGGCGGGGCGCATTGTCGTCGACGGCGCGCCCGCCATCATCGCGGGCGGGGTCGAAAGCATCTCCGGCATCCGCACGCGCGAAGACGGCGAGACTGGGCTCGACCCATGGATCGTCGAGCACAAGCCCGAGCTGTATATGGCGATGATCGATACGGGCGACATCGTTGCGAAGCGCTACGGCATCAGCCGCGAAGCGCAGGATCGTTTCTCGGCGGAAAGCCAGCGGCGCACGGCCGAAGCGCAGCTCGCCGGCCGCTACGCCGACGAGATCGTGCCCGTCACGACCACGATGGCCGTCACCGACAAGGAGACGGGCACCGTCAGTCAGCGCGAGGTCACGGTATCGGCCGACACCTGCAACCGGCCCGGCACCACGTTCGAGGCGCTCGCGAAGCTCGCGCCCGTCAAGGGGGCCGACCGGTCTGTCACGGCAGGCAACTCGTCGCAGCTTTCCGACGGTGCGTCGGCGTGCGTGTTGATGGATGCGAAAGCCGCCGAGCGGGCCAATCTCGCTCCCCTGGGCGCGTTTCGCGGCTTTGCCGTCGCCGGCTGCGAGCCAGACGAAATGGGCATCGGCCCGGTGCTCGCCGTGCCGAAGCTGCTTGCTCGCCACGGCCTCACGGTCGACGACATCGGCCTGTGGGAACTCAACGAAGCCTTCGCATCGCAGGCGCTGTACTGCCAGCAGCGCCTCGAAATTCCCGCCGAGCGGCTCAACGTCGACGGCGGCGCGATCTCGATCGGCCATCCGTTCGGCATGACGGGCGCGCGTCTCGCGGGGCATGTCCTGATCGAGGGCCGGCGGCGCGGCGTCAAGTACGCGGTCGTCACGATGTGCATTGCCGGCGGCATGGGCGCCGCTGGCCTCTTCGAAATCTACTGAGAGAAACAAGATCATGGATCTGAACTTCACCCCCGAAGAGGAGGCCTTTCGCGAGCGCGTCGTGCGCTTTCTGAAGGATAAGCTGCCGTCGAGGCTTTCGGACAAGGTCCGCAACGGCTTGCATCTCACGCGCGCCGACATGGCGCAGTGGCATGCCATCCTGAACGAACAGGGCTGGCTCGCGAACCACTGGCCCGAGCAATACGGCGGCCCCGGCTGGAACGCCGTGCAGAAGTTCATCTTCGAGAACGAGTGCGCGCTGGCGGGCGCCCCGCGCATCGTGCCGTTCGGCGTGAACATGCTCGGCCCCGTGCTCATCAAATACGGCAGCGAAGCGCAGAAGCGCCACTGGCTGCCTCGCATTCTCGATGGCTCCGACTGGTGGTGCCAGGGCTATTCGGAGCCGGGCTCGGGTTCCGATCTCGCGTCGGTGAAGACGAGCGCCGTGCGCGGTATCGATGACGAAGGCGAGCACTACATCGTCAATGGCCAGAAGACGTGGACCACGCTCGGCCAGCACGCGAACATGATCTTCTGTCTCGTGCGCACGGCAACGGACGTGCGCAAGCAGGAGGGCATCAGCTTCCTGCTCGTCGACATGAATTCGCCGGGCGTCGAAGTGCGTCCGATCATCACGCTCGAAGGCGATCACGAGATCAACGAAGTGTTCTTCACCGACGTGCGCGTGCCCGTCGCCAATCTCGTCGGCGAAGAGAACAAGGGCTGGACGGTCGCCAAATATCTGCTGACCTACGAGCGCACCAATATCGCGGGTGTCGGCTTCTCGGTCGCCGCGCTGGCGCGCCTGCGCCGCGCGGCACAGAAGGTGACGCGCAACGGCCGCCCGCTCGCCGACGATCCCCTCTTTGCGGCGCGCCTCGCTCGCGTCGAAATCGACCTCGAGAACA
Source organism: Burkholderia sp. E7m39 (assembly GCA_001319865.1). Taxonomy (GTDB): domain Bacteria; phylum Pseudomonadota; class Gammaproteobacteria; order Burkholderiales; family Burkholderiaceae; genus Paraburkholderia; species Paraburkholderia bengalensis. Next base: position 5,166 of record BBSL01000119.1, read on the forward strand.
TGAAGACGACCAATCTGCGCGTGATCGCCGCGGTTGCGGGCGGCGGCGTGCCGGGCGCGGAAAGCTCGATGCTGAAGATTCGCGGCACCGAGATTCGTCAGGAGCTGTCGTCGCTGATGCGTCGTGCGATGGGTCCGTATGCGCAACCGTTCATCGAGGAAGCGCTGCACGAGGGCTACGACGACGCAAGCGTCGGCCCCGATGAAGCTGCAAGCGCGGCCGCGCTGTACTTCAACAACCGCAAGCTGTCGATCTTCGGCGGCTCCAACGAAATCCAGAAGAACATCATCTCGAAGATGATCCTGGGACTGTAAGAGGATCGCGATGAATTTCCAGCATACCGAAGACCGCCGCATGCTGGCGGATACGCTGAACCGCTTTGTGAGCGAGCAGTACGGCTTCGCGACACGCGATGCGCTGGCGCGCAGCGACTCTGGCTTCAGCCGCGAGATGTGGGTGCGCTTCGCGGAACTGGGCGTCGTCGGCGCGCTTTTCGACGAGGCCGATGGCGGCTTCGGCGGACAGGGCTTCGACATCGCCGTCGTGTTCGAGAGCCTCGGGCGCGGCCTCGTGGTCGAACCTTTTCTCGGCGCGCTGATGGCGGGGCGCGCGCTGGCGCAGTCGGGCAGCGGCGCGCAGCGCGCCCTCATCGCAAGCCTGATCGAAGGCCACGCCGTCGCCGCGCTGGCCCACGACGAGCCCGGCTCGCACTACGAACTCGCGAACGTGTCGACGCGCGCAGCGCGCAGCTCGAATGGCTGGATGCTGACGGGCAAGAAGGCCGTCGTGCAGCAGGGCGCCGAAGCCGACTTCTTCATCGTCCCGGCGCGCACGAGCGGCGCAGCCGATGCCGAAGAAGGCATCTCGCTGTTCGTCGTTCCGCGCGAAACGGCGGGTGTCGCGCTGCGGGGCTACGGGAAGATCGACGGCGGGCGCGCCGCGGAAATCTGCCTGAACGAAGTGTGTCTTCCCGACACTGCATTGCTCGGCGACCGCGACGCGGGATTCGCCACGCTCGAACACTGCATCGGCGCGGGCGTGCTCGCGTTGTGCGCGGAGGCGCTGGGCGCGATGGAAGTGGCGAAGGAGCACACGCTGGAGTACCTGCGCACGCGCAAGCAGTTCGGTGTGGCGATCGGCAGCTTCCAGGCATTGCAGCATCGGATGGCCGATCTGCTGCTGGAGATCGAGCAGGCGCGCTCGGCTGTCATCAACGCGGCTGCCGCATTCGGCGCGGGCCGCATCGAACGCGAACGCGCGCTGTCGGCGGCGAAGCACACGATCGGGCGCGTGGGCGCGCAAGTCGCGCAGGCGTGCATCCAGCTGCACGGCGGCATCGGCATGACGTGGGAATTGCCGCTCGCGCATTACGCGAAGCGCCTCGTGATGATCGACCATCAACTCGGCGACGAAGATCACCATCTCGAACGCTATATCACTCTGGGCAGGAGCTAAGACTGTGAACGAACCCATTCTTTCGCGCCGCGAAGGCGCGGCGCAGGTGCTGTCTTTCAACAATCCGGCTGCGCGCAATGCGCTCACGGCCGAGGTCTACACGGCGCTTCCGGCAGCCATCGAAGCGGCGCAAAACGATCGGGAAGTCGGCGCGATCGTGCTGACGGGCGTAGGCGGCGCGTTCTGCGCGGGCGGCGACCTGAAACGGCTCGCGCAACGGCGCGTGGCGACGCCGCTCGAGCGGCGCGCGGGCATCGAGAATCTGCACGACATGATTCGCTCGCTGCGCGACTGCGGCAAGCCCGTGATCGCGGCAGTCGAAGGCGCGGCGGCGGGCGCAGGGCTGTCGATTGCGCTCGCGTGCGACATGCTGGTGACCGCCCGCAACGCGTCGTTCTCCGTGGCCTACGTGAAGGTCGGCTTGTCGCCCGATGGCGGCGCGACGGCATTCCTGTCCGGTGTCCTCTCGCGTCAGCTGATGACCGAGTTGTGTCTGACGGGGCGGCCTGTCACGGGCGAACGCATGCATGCGCTAGGCGTCGCGAACCGGCTTGCCGAGCCGGGCAGCGCACTGTCGGAAGCCTTGGCGCTCGCGCAATCGCTCGCGACGGGGCCCGAGCGCGCGATCGCACGCATCAAGAGTCTGTGCCGCCAGGCAGGCGGAAACACGGTCGACGCGCAACTCGACCTCGAAGCCGACTACATGGCGCAATCGCTCGGTGACGATGAATCCGCCGAAGGCATCAACGCCTTCTTCGACAAACGCGCCGCTGATTTCTCCGCGTTGCGCCGCGCGTCCCAAGTCAGTTCTCACTAGACGCGGCGCGCGTGTTCTCCTCTGTCATTGCGGATCTGTCATGTCGAACCTGAACTCTTCACTGCCGCTTGCCGGCGTTCGCATTCTCGATTTATCCCGCGTGCTGGCGGGACCGTGGTGCGCGATGGTGCTCGGCGACCTTGGTGCGGAAGTCATCAAGGTCGAGCATCCGAAGCGCGGCGACGACACGCGCGACTGGGGCATACGCGTCGGCACGACCGAAACGGCCTATTTCAATAGCGTGAACCGCAACAAGCGTTCGGTGTGTCTCGATCTGCAAACGGAAGAAGGTCAGCAGATCGCGAGAGACCTCGCGCGGCAGTGCGACGTCGTGATCCAGAACTTCAAGTTCGGCGGCGCGGAGAAGCTCGGTCTCGGTTACGAGCAGCTCAAGGAAGGGCGCGAGGACCTGATCTACTGTTCGATCTCCGGCTACGACCGGCGCGGGCCCGAGGCGGCGCGTCCCGGCTACGACGTGGTGCTGCAGGGCGAAGCGGGGCTGATGGCGCTCAACGGCAACGCCGATCAGCCGCCGCTGAAGTTCGGCGTGGCGGCGGTCGATCTGTTCACGGGGATGTACTCGGCGCAGGCCGTGCTCGCCGCGCTGTTCGAGCGTCAAAGGACGGGCAAGGGGCGTCATGTCGAAATGGCGCTGTTCGATTGCGGCCTGATGATCACGTCGTACTACGGGCTGGAGTCGATGCTGATGGGCGAAGACCCGCCGCGCTACGGCAATTCGCATCCTTCTATCGTGCCGTACGGCGTGTTCGATGCGCTGGACGGCCCGCTCGTCATCGCGGTCGGCAACAACGGCCAGTACGAGCGCTTTTGCCGCGATGTGATCGAACGGGCAGATCTGTTCGACGACGACCGCTATCGCACGAACCTCGTGCGGGCGGCGAATCGCGAAACGCTCGTGCCCGAACTCAAGCGCGAGATTGCCAGCAGACCGCGCGCGCTGCTTCTCGAACGTCTGACGCGCGCGGGGATTCCGTGCGGCGAAGTGCTCGGCCTGCATCAGGCGCTCACCTCGACGCGCGCGTCGCAAGGCGGATTGCTGACGACCTTCGAGCATCCCGAGGCGGGCAGCACGCACCTGCTTGCGCCACCGTATCGCTTCGACGGCGCGCGGCTTCCGGTGCGCAGCGCCCCGCCGCGACTCGGCGAAGGCACGAGCGAAGTGCTCCAGTCGCTGCTCGGGCTGTCCGCCGAACGGCTTTCGCAACTCAAGGCAGAGGGCGTCGTATGACGCTGGATCGCGTGTTATTGCACAAGGACTATTCAATGAGCCAGACTGCTTTTTCCAACGCCGTGACTGAACTGTTCGGCACGCGGCTGCCCATCGTCGCGGGTGGCCTGATGTGGCTCGCCGATGCCGACTATGTCGCGGCCGCCTCGCGTGCGGGGATCATCGGCTTCATCACGGCGGCGAGCTTTCCGGAGCCGCAGGCGCTGCGCGCCGAGATCCGCCGCTGCCGCGAACTGTGCGAGGGCGGCCCGTTCGGCGTCAACGTGTCGATGCTGCCGAAGCTCGTGCCGGGCGAGAAAACGCGCGAAGTGTTCGAGCTGATCGTCGAAGAGGGCGTGGCATGCGTCGAAACTTCGGGACGCAATCCCGAGGAATTCATGCCGCTGCTCAAAGAAGCTGGTGTGAAAGTGCTCCACAAGGTGCCTGCGGTTCGGTTCGCGGTCAAGGCGGCTGCCGTGGGCGTCGATGCCGTCGCGATCGTCGGCGCGGAGTGCGGCGGTCATCCCGGACTCGACATGGTGGGCTCGTTCGTGAACGCCGCATGGGCCGAGAGCCAGCTCGACATTCCCTATCTGATCGGCGGCGGCATCGGTCGCGGCTCGCAGCTTGCGGCAGTGCTCGCGATGGGCGCTTCGGGCGTGGTGGTCGGCACGCGCTTCGCCGTGGCCGAGGAAATCTGGGCACACGACGACTACAAGCGCCGGCTGGTGGAAGCCGGACCGACCGATACGGATCTATGCATGCAGTCGGTGCGTAACACCGTGCGGACGCTGCGCAACGAGACGACGGCCGCGGTGAAGACGCTCGAGGCGCAGAACCCGGACATTACCATTGCCGACCTGATGCCGATGGTCGCGGGCAAGATCGGCCGCGACGCTTACGTGACGGGCGACTGGTCGAAGGGACTGCTCTCTGCGGGACAATCGCTTGCCTTCATCGACAGAATAGAACCGCTTGCTGATATCGTGCTGCGGTTCGAGCACGACATGCGCGAGGCGATGGGGCGGCTGGCGAGCCACTGATACCATCGTAACGGGCGCACCCCGCCGGCGCCAGATCGATGCTGAGCGTCGAGCGGCGCAACGGTTGTGTACCGGCCACGCTTGAGCGTCGTGAGCGGATGCCTGCAATTAGAAAGCGTGACATCAAGGTGCGGCGCCACGGCGCAACGCCCCGCGGTTATCGAGACACATAATGACAGGAGAGAGACGATGTGGAAAAAAGGGAAAGCAGTACTGCTGGCGACATGTACGGCATCAGCGGCGCTTTTGAGCGCACCGGCAACTGCTGCGCCGGCAAAGTTGTCGGATGGTGTGGTCAAGATCGGGGTCCTGACCGACATGTCGAGTATCTATTCGACGCTAGGGGGACGCGGCGCCGTGCAAGCCGTCAAAATGGCGGCGGACGACTTCATGAAAGAGAACCCTGACATCAAGGTCGAAGTCGTCTATGCCGACCATCAGAGCAAAGCCGATATCGCAGCAAGCAAAGCGCGCGAATGGTTCGATCGTGACAACGTTGACATGGTGACTGATCTGACGAACTCGAGTGTCGCCTTTGCCGTTATCGACCTGGCGCGTCAACGAAACAGGATTGCCATCGCGACAGGCCCCGCGAGTTCAGAGATCACCAATTCGAAGTGCACGCCCATTTCCGTTCAATACGTGTATGACACGTACGCGCTAGGCCGTACGACCGCACGCGAGATGATGCGGCAGGGCGGTAAGACCTGGTACTTCGTCGCGGCCGATTACGCGTTCGGTAAGGCATTGGTCGGCGATGCGTCGAATGCGATCAAGTCCGAGGGCGGTAGCGTGCTCGGGACTGCATGGGCCCCGCTGCATACATCCGATTTCTCCTCTTACTTGATGCAGGCACAGTCCTCCCGTGCCAAGGTGATCGGCTTGGCCAATGCGGGCGGCGATTTTGTCAATGCGATGAAAGCGGCCCAGCAATTTGGGCTGACGCGTACGGGTGGCCCCCAGATGACGGGTTTGCTGGTCTTTCTTGCCGACGTGCATGCGATCGGGTTGCAAGCCGCGCAGGGTCTCGAATTCTCCACCGCGTTTTACTGGGATCGGGATGACGAAACGCGCAAGTGGAGCAAACGGTTTTTTGAATCGGCAAATCGTATGCCGGAGCAGACCGACGCGGGGGACTACTCGTCCACCTTGCATTACCTGAGGGCGGTAAAGGCCGCCGGAACCGACGAAACCGGCGCGGTGATGAAGAAAATGCGAGAACTGCCGATCAACGACTTCTTCGCCAGGAACGGAAGAATTCGCGAGGATGGCCTGATGGTGCACGACATGTATCTCGTGGAGGCCAAAAAGCCTTCCGAGTCGAAGTACCCATGGGATTACTACACCGTCAAGGCGGTGATACCGGGCGAGAAGGCATTCAGGCCGTTGGCCGAAAGTGCATGTCCGCTTGTCAGGAAATGATGTTACCCGCCGCGACCTGTAGAGGAATTCGCTCCGCGAGGAGCCGATGCGGCTGATGTCGACCGTCCCGGCACTCGCGTGTCGGGACTCCGGCCGATCAGGCACGAGTCGCGCGAACTTTTGTCATTCGCGAGCGTGATGTCGGGGGGGCGCTTCATCGTCATCAGTTCAGTAATCTCATGCCGATCGTCTGCACGTCGCTACATCCTGTCGTCGGCTGTTCGAGATCATCGACCGATATAGGTGATGACAGACGCCAGCCGTCGCTGCAGGGGGTGCATCGGACGCAGGCGGCCTGTTCGTTATCGAAGCGGATACCTGCGGCGCCTGATAGCGACAACGCCGTTAGTCACGTTGTCCGGCCGCCGCGAGGATAAGTTGTGCAATCTCGTCGGGATGAGAGATCAGCGAGAGATGGCTCGCCTTCACTTCGATCGTTTTGGCGCCCATTCGCTTGGCCATGAAGCGTTCGAGGTCGGGATTGATCGTCCGGTCTTCCGTCGAGACTGCATAGAAGCTCGGCTTCGATCGCCACGCCGCCTTCGTGGTTTTGCCGGTGAGGAGGGCCTTGTGGAAAGGTTGTTGAACAGCATAAAGGACTTTGGCCTTCGCTTCGGGAAGGTCGCCCGCGAAATCGCGCAGGAACGCTTCCTCGGTCAGACGTCCCTGGTCGCCGTCGAAGACAATTCCAGCGGAGGCCGGTGGTGTCGGATAGGTCTTGGCCAATGCCGTGTAGTCTTCGCCTGCATCCGGTGCACGTGCTGCCACGTAGACGAGAGCCGAAACATTGGGATGCATCCCGGCTTCCGTCACGATCATTCCCGAGAACGAATGTCCGACCAGCACCGTCGGACCATCCTGCCGATCGAGTACTCGCTGTGCTGAGGCAACGGCGTCAGGCAATGTAGTCAAGGGATTCTGGACGGAAGTGACATTGAGACCCACCGCCTGCAATCGCGGGATCACTTCCGACCAGCATGAGCCGTCAGCGAATAGCCCGTGCACGAGAACGATATTGCCTGCTTTGACCGATGTGGCGGTCGCCGCCGTCACACGGGTAGAGATAAGCGAAGCGGCGGCACCGGCAACGAGAGCAGTGGAGAATCTACGTCTATTCATCGTCATGATCCGTCTTCCATCCTGGTTGTTGTACTGGAAATGATAGGCGATGCGGTGCTTTCGAGCAGGATGGACAGCGAGTCGTTCCAGCAACCTTTGAAGTGGATATCTGGCCGTGTTTCTCCGGCCTTTGCTGCTTTGATGGCGGACGCTAGTCCGTCCGGGCTGACTGGCGCAGCAGCCGATGGATCGGCCATATCCCGTCGCGATAGACGGATGGCGGCGTAGAACATGTTTCGAAGGCTGAAGATCACGGGTTCTAGCTGCCGGCAGCGGGAGCAGGCGGCACGGGCAGGATGATCTCCGAAGCGATCTTCCAGTCCTTGTCGACTCTTATCCAGTTGATCAACACCAGAAACGGCTTTGGCGTGCCATCCTGACCCGCATAGGAGACCGTGATGGTCACCGGCGCGTAGGATTGCGCCACGTCGTTCGTCAAGCCCACCACCTTGAACTTCGAATAGTCAGGCTGGAGCACAACCGGGCCGGACGTGCCGATGTCGTGCAGTTTCTGGTCAATCGCATCATTGCCCCAGAAGCCGGCCCAGTTTCCTTCCGAAGCGGTCGCGCTTTTAGCGACGAGAAGGGCCGAAGGAGATTGCCAGAACATGTCATGCAGCGCCTTGAAGTCGTGGCGATTGGCCAATTGCATGAGATGGCTGAACCTGGCTCGAATCGTATCCGAAGTTGCCGCGTCCAATGGGTCACGGTAGTCGGTAGACGTGGCCGCGAAGGACGTTGTAAAAACAGCCAGTGTGCCGGCAAGAGCCAGAAGCGTTTTGCGCACGATGAGATCCCGTTGAACGATAGATGGTGTGCTTCGGTGCGGGCAATCCTGTGCCGGCCCCGTCGCGATGTTGGATGCGCCCCAGTGTGAGCGTCAATCGATGGTTCTCGACAAAAGCCGGCGGCAACCAGCAACCATATAACTTGGAGTCGGGAACGGCCGATGAGTATCGTAGCGGTTGCTGCCCGATCAAAAATATCTGTTTCTTCCGGTTTTGGTACAGGAATGCTGCAATGTGCAGGCGCCGCAAGAGGGCGCTTGAGCGCGGCGACGCTTGCGAATCTTGAAACTCTTAACCAGGGATTATTTCGACGAGATGACAGAAGTCGTCACTCTCGCGCAGCATTCGACGAAGGGGTAACGATCCAAAAATCGGCGTGTGCTAATGAACGTCCGGGGAAATCTCGCTAGATCACGGGCCGGGCGCATCACGCCTGCCATCGCCTCTGAGGTGCAGACGTTGCCAGGCCTTCGGACTCGTGCCGGTCATTCGCTTGAACCATCGTCCCAGATGGGACTGGTTTACAAAACCGCAGGCCAGAGCAATGGCCTGCAGGGTTAGGCCGCTATAGAGAAGCATGTCCTGAGCTTGGGCGATCTTGTTTTTGAGTGCCCATCGATGTGGCGGCAAGCCTGTTGATTGCTTGAATTCGCGCGCAAAATGACTAGACGACAATCCGCACGCCTGGCTTAGCGCCGCGAGTGTAACCTTGTCATGATCGCGAACCGATAACATGGCCTTGGCAAGTTGCAGATGAGTCGGAGAGAGGCCACCACGGACCCGGCGTAGCGTTCCCGTCGCGTGAGTGAAGCCGTAGCTGTCGAGTACATATGTTTGAATCGTGCGCGTAGCGAGTTCAAAGAACTGCGCGGACGAACTTCTTTCCTGTGTCGGATCCACGCCATTGGCCGCGTGCACCTGTATGGTGACGAACGAAGGATTGGGGCCGCCTGGGTTGGATCGCTCGATCACTATGTAGCCCGCTTCTTCAACGATGTTCGAAGGTCGGCTTGGGGGCCGCCGGCGAGTAGCCGGTCCAGCGCGGCGGTCATGTGCTCTATTGGCGCGACACCGCGCACGACCACGGGAGGCTGCGGTCGTGCCGTATCACTTGCGATTGTCAACATGACGAAAGGAAGTCCAGTCACGCCGAGTCGACCGGCCGCTGCTTCATCGTCTTCGATAGCTGTCTTGAAGCGCTGCTCGGCCAGGGATGCAGCCAGCGCCGTCTGATCGACGCCGCACTCGTTTGCTATGTCCAGCAAAACGTCCTTGTTGCCGATATCTCTTCCATGCTCAAAATACGCCTTGAACAGAGCGCGATGCACACTGTCGAAGCGTCCGGCAGTGCGGCTGAAAAACGCGGTCTCGAAGGCCAGGCGGCTACGCGGTGCAGAAGGCGGTAGCTTCATTTTCAGATTGCGTTCAGCGGCAAGCGGGTAGACTGCCTTGAGCCAGATGCTGGTGATGTATTCGCCGTCCGGCTCGATGAGCGCAATGGGGTCGGGCCGCAGTTCGAAGGCGTGCCATTCGACCGCTAACGGCACGCGGGACTCCTCGACGAATCGGTCGAGGGTATCCATCTGCAGATAACAGAAAGGGCAGACATAGTCAGCCCAACAATCCATGCGAACGGTTGGCATCGGAACCATGCGAAAGCACCTTGATATCCCGCGAGCGCGGAAGCCTACTCGGACCTTGCGGTTGCCCGAAACAATAATACACTCCGGTTCCTGCCGCATAGCGCGCGTCTGCGCTTCGGTACGAAAATGCTCTTGATTCAACAGAACTCGTCCAGGCAGCCCGCTTCTTGCTGGGTGAACGTGCGCCTTCACATGATGCGCTATCGCATGCGCGCGCCGCTGCTCGCGGCAATGTGGGCTACAGCCTGTCCGCAATCGGTCCCAAGGGAAATCTGCGAAGAGCCCTTTTCGGCCGTCGAGCAACCGCATTGTTCGAATGATAAGGAAATAAATGCGCGTGCTCGGCGCCATCGCATTCCCCGCCTGGCGGCGAGTCGTTTTATGGCGAGCGCTGACCGGCGTCATGTCGTCGGAATCGGCTCCTGAATGAAGGAGAGCAGACTCGGCTCGGAAAATCTCTGCAAAATCGGGCGACCAGAACGGGCTCATTTTTCGTCGAAAATGGTGGGCGACACCGCCACTGCTCCTATCCCCGGTTTTTCGAGTTGCGCCACGCTGAAAAGCATATTGCCTTCCATAAAACGCGGATGGCGATGGCCAGATCGGACACGGCCGCGTCGCGACCGAATGCAATTGGGGCAAAATGTCGGTATCAATATAACGGAGACCGGCGTGGGCATTAACTTCGACTTGAACGACCTCCAGGCGTTTCGAGCAGTGGTGGAACTGGGAAGCTTCCGCAAGGCCGCCGAAGCTGTCAGCATTTCCCAGCCTGCACTGAGCCGACGGATCGACAAGCTTGAGGAAGCGCTAGGCGTGCGCTTATTCGAACGCACCACGCGCAGCGTGACCCTCACGACTGTCGGCAGGGTGTTCGCGCCAAGCGCTGAACAGCTTCTCGACGATCTCGACGTCGCGTTGCTAGGCATTCGCGATGTCTCGTCGAGCCGCCTGGGGCACGTGACTATCGCCTGCACACCCTCCGTCGCGCACTACTTCCTGCCAAACGTCATTGCAGGGTATCACCGCCGATTTCCGCGCATCAGAGTCAAGCTGCTTGACTCGAGCGCAAACGAGGTGCTTGGCGCAGTTCTCAGCGGTGAAGCGGATTTCGGCGTTAGCTTCATGGGTAGCCAGGATGCCGAGGTCGAGTTCAAGCTGCTTTTGCAGGACCGCTTCGTTGCCGCATGTCGCCGCGATCATCCGCTCGCGCAAAAGAAGCGCGTGACATGGAGCGAACTTTACGAGCACGACTACGTGTCCGTCGACAAGACGTCCGGAAACCGACTGCTGCTCGATCAGGCGCTCTCGAATGTCGGGCCGCGCGTGCCGAGCGTTTGCGAAACGCGCCACGTCACGACCATGCTCGGTCTGGTTGAAGCAGGGCTTGGAGTCGCCGCTGTCCCGTCGATGGCCATGCCGGGACGCAATCATCCCATCCTCACGAGCGTGCCGCTGGTCGAACCAGTGGTTAAGCGGCGCGTGGGAATCGTGAGGCGTCGCGGGCGCCCGCTGACACCGGCCGCTCAAGAATTCCACAAAACGATTGTCGAGATGAAGCACGGCGGCGCCGCAAGCAGTGACACATCGGACGATGATGCGTCGCTGGAAAAGCGTCCAGGCAGGAAGACTGCATCGTGAAGTTGGCAAGACCGCTTCGCTTGCTCTACGTGCAGGTTGTGCTGGCCATGGTGCTCGGTATGGCGCTCGGTCACTTCTTGCCACAAGCCGGACCGCTGCTCAAGCCCTTGAGCGACGGGTTCATTCGTCTCGTGAGGATGATGATTACGCCGATCGTCTTCTGCACGATCGTCTCGGGGATCACGTCGCTTGCGAGCGGAAAGGCGATCGGCCGGACGATTTTTCAGGCGCTGGCGCTGTTTTATCTTCTGACAGCCGTCGCGCTCGCGCTCGGGCTCGTCACGGCCTTCGTGTTGCGACCCGGTGCGGGTATGCACATCGACGCCGCCCATCTCGACGTGAGTATCCTCGCGCAATATGTGAAGGACCCGCATCCGCGCGGCGTCGTCGCGTTCGCGATGAGCCTCATCCCCGAGACGATGCTTGGCGCCTTCGACAAGGGCGAGGTGCTGCCAGTGCTGCTGCTCTCGCTGCTGTTCGGTTTTGCGCTGAATGCCTATCCGAAAGCGGGCAGGCCAGTACTCTCGCTCATCGACGGCATCGCTCAGACGCTGTTCCGCATCCTCGCGATGATCATGCGGCTTGCTCCCCTCGGCGCATTCGGCGCAATGGCGTTCACGGTGGGCCGCTTCGGCATCCGCTCGGTCGGCTCGCTCGGCATGTTGATGGTGTCCTTCTACGTGGCATGCGCGCTGTTCATCGCGCTCATTCTCGCTCCGCTTGCGCGTCTGCACGGTTTCGCGCTTTGGCGGCTCTTGCGCTACATGCGCGAGGAGTTGCTCATCGTTCTGGCGACGTCATCGACGGAGCCGGTCTTGCCGCGCCTGATCGCAAAGCTGGAGGCGCTCGGCTGCGACAAGGGCGTAGTGGGACTCGTGTTGCCCGCGGGCTATTCGTTCAATCTCGACGGGACCGCGATCTATCTGACGCTCGCCTCCCTGTTCATCGCGCAGGCTTGCGACGTGCCGCTTTCCGCGCTGCAAATCGCCACGATGCTCGCAGTCATGCTGCTGACGTCGAAGGGCGCGGCGGGCGTATCGGGCAGCGGGCTCGTCGCGCTCGTCGCGACGCTGACGGTGATTCCCGATCTGCCCGTCGCCGGGGTGGCGCTGCTGGTGGGCATCGACCGCTTCATGTCCGAGGCACGCGCCCTGACGAGCGTCATCAGCAACGCCTGCGCAGTGATCTTCGTTTCGATGTGGGAAGGTGCCTGCGATCGGACGCGTCTCGCGCGGGTGCTCGGGGCAGCCGCGCCGGACGGCGCGGAAGAGCCCGCGCAGAATGCCCCGGGAAGGTGACATGAAGGCTGCGCGAGGCTGCTTTCAGTGAACGGAAACGCTATCGAGCCCTGTCGACTTGACTTCAGCCTGTACGCCAGGCGACGCGAGATAGTCGAGTAGCGCTTTCGCTTCCTTCGGATGCTGCGCGCTCACGGGAATGCCCGCGGCGAAGCGCGTCACCGATTGCAACGACTCAGGAATCTTTCCGACGAAGGTCGCGCCCTTGACGGGCAGCAGTTCGCTCACCTGCTGAAAGCCGATTTCGTAGTCGCCGTTCGCCACCACGGAGGCTACGGGGATGCGCGGGATCATCTTTGCTTTCGACTTGACCTGATCCTCGATGCCGAGTTTGCGGAACAGCTCACGCTCGATGTAGACGCCGCTCGCGCTGTCCGAGTACGCGATCGACTTCGCATGCAGCAGCGTCTGCCGGAGTCCGTCCGCCGAACTGATATCGGGTTTCGCCGCGCCTTCGCGCACGACCATGCCGATTCGCGAATCGGCCAGCTCTACCCGTGATCCGGGGATCACCTTGCCTTCCTTGATCAGCTCGTCAAGTGCATAGCCAACCATGATGACAGCGTCCGCGGGTTCGCCGCGCGCGAGCCGGTTGGGAATCGCTTCGGGCGATTTGCCCATCGACGGACCCAGCGCGGTGTCGAGCGTGTTGCCCGTCTCGGACGCGAACTTGGGGCCGAGCACTTTATACGCCGCGGTAAAACCGCCGGAGCTCATGACGTGCAGGTCGGTGGACTGCGCGTTGGCCGCGGCGGCCGAGATTGCCACGAGCGCCGTCGCGCACAGTTTCAGAAGCAGATTTTTCATGATTGGAGTCGTGTCGGATAGCAGGGAATAGGAGCACTGTGCAACGACATGCGCCTTAGTGCGCCGGCGTCAGCGTTGCCGCGCGCCTGCGATACAGTGCGAAGGTCGCGAGAAGCGCGCACACTGCGGCGAAGCTCATCCAGTAGCCAGGTGCGGCCTTGTCGCCCGTCATGTGAATGAGCGCTGTCGAAATCGCTGGCGTGAATCCCCCGAACACCGCAGTCGCGAGGCTATAGGCGAGCGAGAAGCCCGCAACGCGTACCTGAACCGGCATCACTTCCGTGAGCGCGACGACCATCGCGCCGTTATAGATGCCGTACATGAACGAGAGCCACAGAAGCGCGAGCAGCATGTTGACGAAGCTCGGTGCGTGCGCGAGCAGCGATAGCGCCGGATAGGCGGTCCCGATGGCAAGTAACGTCATGGTGACGAGAAGCGGCCGGCGACCGACCTTGTCGGACAGTGCTCCGCCGATCGGGAGCCAGATGAAGTTCGACACGGCGACACACAGGGTCACGAGCAAACTGTCGGCGGTGCTCAAATGCAGGACCGTCTTGCCGAAAGTCGGCGCGTACACCGTGATGAGATAGAAGCTCGCGGTGGTCATCGCGACCAGCATCATGCCAGCGATCACGACGGGCCAGTTCTGGACCAGCGTGCGAAACACTTCGTTCATGGTCGGGCGATGCTGGCGCGCCTTGAATTCTTGCGTTTCCTCGAGATTGCGACGCAGCATGAAGATGAACGGCACGATCATGCAGCCGACGAAGAACGGAACCCGCCATCCCCAAGCGGCAATGGCTGCGGTGTTCAGCGACTGGTTGAGCGCGAAGCCAAGCGCCGCGGCCACGACAATCGCCACCTGCTGGCTCGCGGACTGCCAACTCGTGAAGAAGCCTTTGCGGCCGGGCGTAGCCATTTCGGCGAGATACACCGACACGCCACCCAGTTCCGCGCCTGCCGAAAAGCCCTGCAGCAGCCGGCCGATGAGCACCAGCACTGGCGCCAGAAGGCCGATGGTCGTGTAGCCGGGCACGAACGCGATCAGGATGGTGCCGCTTGCCATGATGGAAAGCGTGACGATGAGACCCTTGCGGCGGCCGACGTCGTCGATGTACGCACCGAGCACGATGGCGCCCAGCGGGCGCATCAGAAAACCCGCGCCGAAAACCGCGAACGTCATCATCAACGACGCGAATTCGCTTCCGGCCGGAAAAAAGACGTTGGCGATTTGTGTGGCGTAGAAGCCGAACAGAAAAAAGTCGAACTGCTCCAGAAAGTTTCCGGCCGTTACCCGGAAGACTGCTGCAGCCTTTGAATGCCCCGGCGATAGGGTGGAGGGTGAGGGGTGCATCGATGTGTCTCCTGAAATGCTGAAATATGCGGCCATCTGCTCTTTGTCATTTCGCAATATATTGGCTCGTGGCCGCCGAAACGATAAGTGCAATTTTCTGAACGATTGATGTTCTACAGTTATCAATCCACGTTGCCTCCGGGTCCGCCGTGCGTCGGGTTTAACCCGCGCCCGGCGGTGCTTCAGATGGCAGCCATCAGGCCACGAAGCGACACTGTGAAGCGGGTGTGCGCGTGTCCATATTGCGACCACGGTTGAGGTGATCGTCGATCTCCGCGGCGCAGCCGAGCATGCGCGGGTACAGAAAGATCGTGAACGCCGCGGTTTCGAGATCCCCCTCGCTGATGTCGCCGCGTCTAAGCGGCTGCCACAGCATCTTCAGAAGCAGCGCGGCGATCACGGCATCGACATTGACGCAGTAGACGGTGCGCGAGACGCCCGCCTCGAACAATGCCTGTACCAGCGCGCGGTAGTACGCATGAAACGCGTTGTACTCGCCTCGCCTCTCGTAAAGCCCGGCGATGAACACCTCGCGCGGATCGTGATTGACCGGCTTGTCCTTGAACACCGGGTGATTCACGCCCGGCAGCTTGGCGATGTCGAGGCTGCCCGCATGCTTCTGACGGGCCTTGTACTGTGCGTAGTGCTCGACGGAACGCCGCGCGAGCGCCTCGAGGTCAACGCCGTGTTGCGCGTTGGCAGGATCGTCGAGACCGCTGTCGCGAAACGCCTCGTTGAGAAACGCGATACCTTCATAGCCGTTGCCGCCGTGCGTATAGCCGGTATGCGTGAGAAAGCCCGTTAGCGCCTTGTTCAATTGCACGCGTTCGGGCGATTCGGGGCCGTCAGCGGACACCGCGCCCTTCGCGCCCTGCGCCGAGATCGCGCCGGGTCCGTTCGTGAGCAGCAATCCCGTTAGCGTGCTGAATGCGAACAGGTCGTCATTGGATGGCTTCAGGCCGAGCAGCGCCGCGAACGCGGTTTCCGTCAATGAGCGTTCGCCGAGCAATGCTTCCGTGGAAAGATCGCAAAAGCTGTCGGGACGATGGCGCGACGCATCCGCCGAGGCGCCGATCAGCGTGCCGAAGAGCTTCGTCCACCATGGCAGGTTCTCCGCCGTCAGACGCGAGATGCGCTTGCGCATGAGCGGGCCCCAAGCGAGCGTCGTCGTGATCGCCGCGAGCACGGCGTCCGCGCGCGGATACCCCGGGCCGTTGGCAATCCACCGCACGAATGCCGAACTCACGCCGCGCGCGGCGAGACCGGCGAGCATTGCTTGCGCCTTCGCGTCGGGTTCATCGGAAAAAAGTACCGCGCTGCCTTCGGTGTCGATCGCGTCAACGTCGAAATCGCGATCGAACGCGTTCGCGAGTTTCGCAGCGCCGAACCGGTCGATCATCAGCCTGGCTGCGTCGCGCGCCGCGCGCTGGCGGTTCGGTCCGACGATCGCCGCTGCGGCGGCGAGCACCGCGTTGGGTGCGTTACCCGCTTCTCGCGCCGCTTGCGCCGCCGCCAATTCAGGCGTGCCGTACAGGTTCACTGCCGCGCCGACCGCGACGTCGATCAGCTTTTCGTCGTTTGCGCCGCCGAACTCGTGCAACAGTGCGAGGCACACGTTCGCTTCGAAGGAATGCGTCGCCGCGTCGAGCATCGATACGCCGTGCAGGCTGCTGACCTGAGTCTTTGCATCCATCTGCGAGGCGCCCGAGGCGTCTTTCAACGGCTGCCGAGGCGGGATCGCCCCGATCTGGTCATTCACCCGCGCGACCTGTTCGTCATACGGGGCGACCGCTCTCACGACTGGAAGCGCGAGATCGTCGGGCAGTTCGAGCCCCTGATCCGAGCCGAACCACGGTTTGAGCGCGAGGCTGCCTTCGGGCTCGAAGTCGGGCATCGTTGCGTTCGCGCGCATCACGGCCGTGAGCGCGGCAGGGATATGGGCGATGTTCGTCACCACCGCGCCCTTCGCCGAGCAGCACGGATCGTCGGGCGTGAAGAGCCGTTCGACGCCGAACTTCTCCTTGAACCAGCGTTCCTTCGCGAGCGCATCGTCGGCGCCGCCCGCCATCGCGCCCGCATGTCCGACTGCGCGCGTGAGACGGCTTTTCCAGCGGCCCACTACGCACGCGACCACGGGTTTGTTGAAGTGCGCGTCGGCCTCGTAGTATCCGCCGGGCTCGCAGTACAGCACGGCGGCCTTGCTGCGCGCGTCGTTGGCAAGGGCAAACGCGAATTCCGGCGCGGCATAGTGGATGTAGACATCCTTCCCGCTGGAAATGACGGTCGATGTGCCCCAGCCACTCATGCGCAGGTACTGCGCGATCGTGGTGCTGAAGCCGCCGGAGTTCGAGAAGATCGCGATCGATCCTTGCCGCAGTGTGGCGCCCGGATCGTCACCGCCGAGCGCGCCGCCGATCCGCACGCGCTGCCATGAGTCCGCGACGCCCAGCCCGTTTGCGCCGAAGATGTCGATGCCCGCCTGCTGTCCCATCGCGCGGATCTCCCGCGCGTCGTGCACGGCAATCTTCTCCGTAATGATGAAGATCTTGCGCAGATCCGGATTCACGCGGATCAGTTCGGCCACGCCGTCGCGCGCGGCGGAAGGCGGCAGATACACGACGCCGCAGTTGAACCGATGGCCGGCTTCCAGACCCTCTCGCACATTGTTGAAGACAGGAATGTCGCCCGCGGGCGTCGCGAGCACCTGTCCGCCCTTGCCGGGCGCCGTGCCGAACACCACATTCGCGCCCGAGAAGGCGTGACTCACGGGCGTCACATCGGACGACTCGCCACCAAGGATATTGAGCACGCAGACGCGATCTTCACGGGTAGCGATGTCCGCCAGCGACTGAATCCCGACGAAGTATTTGAAGTGGCTGTTGCCTTGCTTGTGCATGTCGATCTCCTCAGGCCGTTGCCGTTTGCGATTGAGCGTCGCGTGCGCCGATGCGCGCCGCGACCTGCGAGCGTCCGCCCGCCTGCATCCATGCATCGGCCTTGCGTGCATACTGGATGACTTCGCTGATGTCGGAGTCGAAACCGAAGAGGCGGTAAGGCAGGCCAAGCGAATCGCAGGTGTCGCGCAGTGCGGACATGCCGCGCACGAGGTTGGGACCGCCGCGTCCGAGCACGACATAGAGCGGTGTCGGACCATGCTCGCTGAAGTGCTCGCGCAGCGCGTCGGCCATCGCGCGCAAGGTTTCGTAGATGTCGGTGTTGTTCGACTTGCCGCCGATGATGAAGAGTACGTTCGACTGCTTGAGCCAGTGCCGGAAGCAGATGCGTGCCACTTCCTTCATCTTCTCGTACGGCGGATTGCCGCCGAAGTCCGACGAGATGATGGCCGCGTCGCCCAGCATTTCCGTGACAAGCGAGTTCGCGCCGCCGCCGAAGGTGGGCGCGAGGATGGTTCCCTTATCGTTAATCACGTACACATCGCTTTGTCCCTGGTGCGTGCGAAGCTGATTGATCTCCTGCTCGAAATCCGAGTAGTCAGCGGCGAAGAGATGGGGCGGGAGACCGAGTCGCGAGAAACGCGGATCGTCGCGATCGAATCCGCACTTGAAGTCGCATGCCACGGGCGTGAGACGCCCCTTTTTGTCTTCGCGCATGCGGATCGGGTTGAGTTCAAGCGTCGTCATGCCGAAATCGTGGAAGAGTTCCCAGAGCTTCGGTAATTGCTGCACGAGCGGCGAGATGATTTCACGCGGCGCGCCGATCTCGCTGAGCGCATTCGCGACGACGAACGCCTTTAGTCCCGTCAGCGCATCGAACGGCACCATCGCGACGTGCTTTGGATCGACCTCCTCGATGTCCATTCCGCCCATGTGCGACAGCGTCATGGTGGGGGCGCGAAAACGCGTGGAATCGGTGATCGAAAAGTAGACTTCGTGTTTGGCGGGTACACCCGCTTCGAACGTGACGCCGTTCGCTTTCGCCCTCACATGACCTACAACGTGCTCGGCAAAGTACAGCCGTTCTTTTTCCGCGAGCGCCGTCTTGAGATCCGTCGCGCGGCCGAGCAGGCCGGCTTTGCCCTTCTTGCCCACGCCGCCCTTGAACACCGGTTTGATGAATATCTGGCCGTGTCGATCGATGAGCGACTTGATCTCTTCCTCGCTGGCGCCGGGGCCCAGCACTTCGCTGGACGGAAAGCCGACAAATTGCAGCAGGCGTGCGCCGTGCAACATTCCGGTGATCTGCATGTGAAGTGTCTCCTGAATTTAAAAAGAAATGACGAATGAAGCAGGTACCAGGTATTCGTTCTGCTCGCTGCGGCGGGCGCGAGTTGCTCCGCTGCCGCGGACGCGCTCGAAAGCAGCGGCAGGATTCACAGAAATGGATCAGTCGAGATGCGCGTCGGCGACGGTAGGCGGCGACCTCGATCGAGGCCTGCACTTAGATGCGGCGAAGCGCTAGTCTGCGCGTCGCGCCTGTCTCCGATGCGTTCTCAGTCGATGCGTGTTATGAACGTCTTGAGAATTGATATTTGCTCAAGACGCCCTAAACGATAAGTGCAATTTTTCGAAGCATTGATGTTGAAACGTTATCAATGGCGGACGTGAGGCAGCCGCTATTCGGCGTTACCCCTCTACATGAGGAGTACGGCCATACGACGTTGTAGTCGCATCCGACCCTCAAGGGATTTTCGCGAGATAGTTGCAGATGCATCGATAAGAGGGGAAAGGAATGGGTACTTTTTTCTTGAGTTTCTAGCGCGCAAAGAGCACCGCTATTTGCGCGCACTGCCTTGCTGCGGGGGAACGCACCGCCGCCCGATGCGCTCAAACGGATCGCTGGTTCGCTCAGTCTGGACTTGCACTGGCTTTGCACTGGACAAACAGGAAATGGCGATGGGCCATGCTCGTCCCGTGAGGATTTCAACGGAACTGAAGGACCAGGAAAATGGCAGAAGGTACTGTGAAGTGGTTCAACGATGCAAAGGGATTCGGCTTCATTACACTGGACGGCGCAGGAGATGATCTGTTCGCTCATTTCTCGGAAGTCCGGGTGAATGGGTTCAAATCTTTGTAAGAAAACCAGCGTGTGAAGTTCGATGTAAATCAAGGTCCGAAGGGTAAGCAGGCCGCGAGCATCGAGCCGATGTAAACCCATCGTAGCTCGTGGTCGCCGGGTTTTTTCGCGAAGGGCGGCCGTGAAGGACGAGCGACCGTGCTCAGTGAGGGAGGAGTGCGGGGCACTCGGTCTCGAACCAGTAATCGACCAGGCGCTGTGCTGCCTGCAGGTCACCCGGGTAGTACGGGTCGTCGTACCAGGGCGACGGGTCATATCCTGCTTTTCTCAGCGCGGCCAGTTCGCTGTGATGTTCGGCCATGGTCGGCGGCGACTGGCTCCTGAGCGCGGCGAGGTCGCGGCACTCCGTCGGACTGAGATGCGTGCCACCCTGCGGCACGACGCCGCCGACGACACATCCAGCCAGCGCCAAAGCCAACGCGGTCAGCGCACAGCGGCTTGCGGGGAACTCGTTCATATCGCATCTCCACGCATCGATGATTCAACGCGACGGCTGATATCGCGCCTTCGAATTCGACATTGCCGGTGCGCTCTTCCATCACGTCGATACAGCGGCGCGACTGTCGAACCATCGTGAGGCGCGGCCAGCGCCTTCACTGCTTCTCTGTGGGTGCCGCTCTCTTTCGGCGCTTCAATGCGCGCTCGGGTCGATGAATCTTTTCGGATCTGGATTGTTCGCATCCGACGAGCTCGTGCGTGACCTCCTTACCCTAAACGCTGCTGCGTGTTGGCGCGCCATCATTTTGACGAGTGAAGGACAGCAGCTCGCGCGGACCCTTGATATCGCGGGGCGTCTCGAAGTCGCTTAGCGCCGCACCTCGCATTGCGGAAGGCGTCCCCGGAAAACCGGTGCGAGTACTGTAATCGTGAGTAGCGGCAGAAACAGCATCGCGACGTTGAAACCCGGTGCGACTGCACGCGCGCGCCGCATAGGCGTCGACGGCCGTAATCGCTGCAATGCCGAGCGCAGCCCCCATCGCGCGACCGACTCGCCTTCTCGCAACGGTGACGGTGGCCAGATCCAGCAGGTCGCCGCACAACCGTGCCAGCAGAAATTTGCCCGGTTTTCGCGCGCACAGCACGCCGACGCCACACGCCAGTTCGCGCGCGCCGGAGGAGCGGAGCAGCACAGCCCTCTGCTCGATGCCCGTGGTCCTCGCGGTCGCGCGCGGCGCAAGGACCTCGACAACGCCCAGCGCAATGCTGAACCAGCCGATCGCGCTTACGAGATTCTGGACTTGCGATGATTCCTGCGACTGAGTATTCATCTTCATTTCGATAACCTTTGCGAGTTAGTGACGGAATGCGCGGGGCGGCATGCGGCGCGCGCGCCGATTGTTTCGCTTGCGCAGGGCGCTGCGGAAATAGATCGAGCATGTCCTGTACCCAAGAAAAGACCGCGTGCCTGAGACACGTGTTCAACCACTGTGCCAAGCGTCTTACGGCATTTCGACGTTCGCGGTCGGCGTGAGCCAAGTGAATTAAGAGCCTTGGCCCTCCAGGGGACAGACCGCGGGGAATTTAAGTGTTTACCTGTCACAGCGACCAGAAACGGTCGGGCATGGAGTGGACGAAGGTTTGATTGGTGCGAATGGGACAACATCGCGCGCCTGCTTTCGCGTCTACCGCAATCTGCGGCGCCTCTCTACCATGGCATCGCATGCTGCTTAAGGCATTGGGATCTCAGTACCTTTCGTATGCCTGAATAGTGGAGCGATCGACTGGTACTTGATCCCCTGCGACTGCTCTCTTTCCTCAAACCGACTTGCGAGACCGTTGACATGTGCAACCAACTTCCCCAATACGCAGATCCCGCCGAGCCCGCTTTGCCCCGTTCCGATATGACGCTCGATCTGTCGCGCACGGCGCTTGTCGTGATCGATCCGCAGATCGACTTTATGAGTCCCGAAGGACGCAGTTGGGCGGTCGTCGGGGAAAGCGTGACGGAGCAGAAACTGGTGCCTAACCTAGTCCGTCTCTTTGCGGCAGCGAAGCAAGCGGGCATTGCCGTGGCGATTTCGCCCCACTACTACTTCCCGCATGATCACACGTGGCAGGTGCAGGGACCGGCGGAGATGTTCCAGCACGCGGTCGGCATGTTCGACCGTCCGGGCGCGCTGACAGTTGAGAATTTTCGCGGTTCGGGTGCTGACTTCCTGCCCGAATTCAAGCCTTACATCGAAGATGGCAAGACGATCATCTGTTCGACACACAAACTGTATGGTCCACAGGCCAACGACCTGACCCTGCAACTGCGCAAACAGCGCGTGGATCAGGTGATTCTCGCGGGGATGGCGGCGAATCTGTGCGTCGAATCGCATTTGCGCGATCTGCTCGAGCAGGGCTTCGAGGTTGCGGTAGTGCGCGACGCGGTCGCCGGTCCGAAATTGCCCGAAGGCGATGGTTATCACGCGGCATTAGTCAACTTCCGCTTTATCGCGAACGCGCTCTGGACCGTAGAGGACACAATCAATCGATTGCTCGGCAGCGCCGACGCATTACGAACGTTGTGATGTTCAGGTGGTTGGCCGATGGTGAGAACCGTCTGCCCACCGTCACGAATGACAGGGTTCTCGCAACTGCACTGCGGACCCGTGGTCAGGAAGCAAATTCCGGGCTGTTATTTCGCCCGTCGAGCTTGTGAAACCACCTGAGAGTCTAACGAATGGGCAGAATACCGCACCGTTACGGGCATTATCTCTATGGCCTTATCCAGTCGGGCATAACCTGTTCGATTGCAGCCGCGATAGCAAGTTTTCCATTCATCAAGGATGGTGCCTTTCTGCAGCACTGGTTCAGATCGTGGGGCGTCGCCTGGCTGACGATGTTGCCCGTGGTCGTCGTTGCCGCGCCATTGATACGACGTCTGGCCGAACGAATGACGAGCCGGCCGTAGACTGCTCTCGGGGCGTTATCGCACATCACACGCGGTGATCTTTGGAATGGACGGATTGGCTTGCCGTTTTGACGAGCTTATCGGCAGGTGACCCGCGAGTGGCGAGGCGCAACAGACTTATTCGTCGGCTCGCTCCTGCGTTACGTTCTGTTCTAACAAACCATGTATCGTATCGACCGTGCGAACTCTCTCGGCCAAAACTCACCGTCTTCGTCAGGCAAGTCTATGGCTCGAAGTACCCGAGACTTTTCAAAACGGTGATCGAGCGGTTTCGACGACGACGTTCGGCAAGCCGAGCCCGTATGCGACAGACACTTGCTGCATGTGCTCGAACGGTGCGGTGCCGGGAGGCGGGGTCGCCCATTGTCCATCCAGCGTATCGGCCAGCGTGATCTGCGGTTTTCCGGGCAGCGGGTGATCGGGCGCTGCCACGACATAGCTGTTGTCTTCCCACCGACAGTCCTCGATTGCGATGATCTCCTCGGTGTCGGGCGTTGCGGTGCTGAGCGCGATATCGATTTCGCGCTGCACAAGGGCTTCCGCAAGGCGGTCCGAGACTCCTTCGATAGTCTGAACCCGCAAATCAGGCCATTTTTGCAGAACGCCACTGACGGCGAGCGGCAGCACGAGGCTCGCAATGCTACCGACTGCGCCGCAGCGGGTGGTCCCGCGCGCGAGTCCGCGCATCGCGTCTATCTCTTCACGCGCCTGCTCCGCCTCGCGTTGCAGCAGGATGGCGTGCGGCTGCAACGTCTCGCCAACCGCAGTCAGATGCATGCCGCGCGTATGACGCTCGAATAAAGGGGTGCCGGCTTCGTCTTCGAGCCGGCGGATTGCCATGTCATGCATCCTTCGAAACAAAAGCGACAACCACGATTCCGGGGCTCTTGATTCATGAATCCAATTGACTGAATATCTTTCAGTGCCATCTACTTTTCGGATAAATATCTTGGACAACGTCACCATCAATCAACTTCGGGCGTTCGTCGCCGTGTGTGACCAGGGAAGCTTTTCGGGCGCTGCATGGGAGCTGCGACGTGCACAGTCGACCATCAGTCACGCGATCAGCGCGCTCGAGAGTGCCTTTGATGTAGTGCTGTTCGAGCGCAATACGCGCAAAGCGACGCTCACGACCGCGGGCCGCAGTCTCCTGCCTGACGCACGTGGGGTGATCTCACGCACGGAGGAAGTGAAGATGCGTGCGGTTGCGATTGCTGAAGCCGGGTCCCACAGGTTTCGATTGCGGTGGATACCTATTTTCCGCGTGCGCACCTGATTGAATGTCTGCGCACCGTGCAGGCGTCTGTGCACCATCGCATCCGCTGGCCTCGATCGCGAGGCCAATCCCGCCGTTCATGCTCTCCCAGCGGCGCGGGTACTCCTTTTCCGAATGTGAGGCACGGCTGGTCGAGCTCCTTGGTAACCGTCATCCTTCTAAGGATGGGAAGCAAGGCCGGCGTAAAGCGTGGTCGCCGACGGCTTGCTCCATGATGTGCCGGTTGGTCCAAAACGTGATGTGTCCTTGCACACATCGTGGATGGGCGCAGTCTTGTGAATGGGCTCTAAAGGAGTAACTCATGCCGTCCGAGCACGCGGATGTCCTGTCCCATGTACTCAAGCTGATTCGCCTTCGCGGGGACCACGTTTTTCACGGCGAGCTGGGCAATTCCACTGAGGTGATTTTTCCGCCAGGGCCGGCGACGTTTTTGCATCTGCGCACAGGTGAGCTGTCCGTGTCTCAACGCAACGGCCCCTCCGTGATGCTGCGCTCGGGCGACTTCGTTCTTTTGCCCCATGCGGATGGACATACGATTCGAACTGAGCCGAGCAGGAAAACACATCAACGCTTTGAGGCGGCGGTGGACTTCACGCCCGGCAAAGGTGCGCAGACGTTCAAATGGGCGGCTGACGATGGCATGGCAGCATCCTTTCTCGCAGGGTCGTTCTTTTTCGATGGGGCGCCGTTACGCTCTTTGCTCACCGGGCTTCCCGGGCTGATTCATCTGACATGCGATAAAGTCAGCGAACCCGCCTGGCTGGCCTCCATCTCGCATTTTCTCGACGTGGAATCGCGTAGCGCCTCTCCGGGATCATCGCTGATGATCTCGCGGCTTATCGATTTGCTCGTTATTCGCACCTTGCGGATGTGGGTCAACCGTCAAGGCGATCGGGTCGGCTGGTTGTCCGGACTGAGTGACGAACGCGTCGGCCGTGCGTTGAACGCAATGCATCGGGAACCTGACCGTGCATGGACAGTTTCGTCGCTCGCCGAAACGGCGATGATGTCGCGATCGATGTTTTCGGATCGCTTTACGGCGGTGGTGGGTCTTCCGCCGTTGCGTTATCTGACACGGTGGAGATTGACGCTCGCAGCAGACTTGCTACGCGCAGGAACCTTGAAGGTGACGGAAGTGGCCCAGCGTGCCGGCTATGGTTCGGAGGCTGCCTTCAGTCGCGCTTTCAAGGAGGAGTTCGGCTATCCACCGCGTGACACCCATCGAATCGCACAGACAGGGGCTTTTGTTGCGCGAAGTTCGGAATTCCCTTGATAGTGTATCGCGTCAGTCCCGAAGCGGGTCGACGTGCTTCGGTTGTCCGGGTGCGTCGATCGTACGATAGGTCATGCAAATCGGACGTCCAGATATGGCCAGTCCCGCATACGTTCTTTAGAGTGGATAGCGAAGGTCCTCCGTATCTGAAATACACGTGCTTACGCAGCGTCGCCGTTGCTAGTGGGCACGAAGGCCGTGCATGCCTCGATGCACTAGCAGTGTCGATAACTTCTCTTGTTTTCAAAGGCAGAACCAATATGTCCCGTCTTCAGATACCCGCCACGATCGCAGATGCGCCCGCTGCGTCCCAGGCCTTGCTGGAAGCCATCAACAGGAAACTGGGTGTTACGCCGAATCTGTTTCGTCTGATGGCCAACAGCCCTGCGGCGCTCGAGGGCTACCTCGGTCTGGCGGGAGCCTTGGCAAAAGGCGCGCTTCCAGCACAAACCGGCGAGCGTATTGCTCTCGCCGTCGCCGAAATCAACAACTGCGACTATTGCATGTCGGCGCACAGCTATTTGGGAAAGAACGTGGCGAGGCTCGGCGAAGCGGAAATGTCTGCCAATCGAAATGGCGGCTCGAATGATCCAAAGGCCGCGCCCGCCGTGCAGTTTGCCGCGAAGGTCGCGCACGAGCGTGGCCGCGTCTCCGACGAAGATTTGCGCGTCATCAAGGAGGCTGGCTACACCGATGCGCAGATCGTCGAGATCGTCGCACACGTCGCACTTAACGTCTTGACGAACTACGCCAACGTCGTTGCAAACACGGCAATTGACTTTCCCGTGGTGCGTACCCGTCAGCATAAGAACGGGACTCGCACACTTCTCGATACGTGATGCATTGGATGCTTGAACTCATTGCGTTGCGCTAAGTCCAGGCCAATCTATTTCTATTCACCTAACGTTAATCCCGAACATGAACGTATTTGACCGGCTCGCGAAAGCGGGCCTGAC
Source organism: Burkholderia sp. E7m39 (assembly GCA_001319865.1). Classification (GTDB taxonomy): domain Bacteria; phylum Pseudomonadota; class Gammaproteobacteria; order Burkholderiales; family Burkholderiaceae; genus Paraburkholderia; species Paraburkholderia bengalensis. Next base: position 31,216 of record BBSL01000119.1, read on the forward strand.
GTTGCCGCCGCCCATCAACCCGCTTGGTTCCTATCGAACGGTTTCCGTTTCGGGGAACCAACTGTACGTATCCGGGCTCGGCCCCTTCGAAGCTGGCAAGCCAATCGTCGGAATGGTGGGGCGCGATATTTCACTGGAAAAAGCGCAAGACGCGGCGCGCCTAACGATGCTCATGATCTTGGCCTGTGTCGATCAGGCATGCGGACTCGACAACGTCGAGCGATGCAGCCGGCTAACAGTCTACGTGCGTGCAGAACCGTCGTTCACTCAGCATCCGCAAGTGGCCAATGGCGCCAGTGACCTCTTGCTGACGCTGTTTGGGCAAGACAATCTGCCGGCTCGAAGCGCACTGGGCGTGCATTCGTTGCCGATGGGCATTCCGGTTGAGATTGACAGCATTTTTGAGTTGAAGGGGTGACCTCATCTATTTCTCCACCGGAATCTGATCATGCGCCAAATGATATTGACCGTTGTCGGAGCAAAAAGCCAAGTACCTGGACAGCGTGGCAATAGTGTCTACATCCCTTGCTGCGGACACGTCATCAAAGTTCGCGCGCGATCAGCAACGTCTCATCGACATCGCAACGAGTGACGCCAACAAGATGCGCAGTGCGGCCGCACCTTCAACTACCGCGGGTTTGTGCGGCCGCTTTGCAACTGGCCGCCGCTTCTCCACTTCATTGCGGATTCACGTCCGGTGGACCGCGACCCGTGTTGCACGCGTCACGTCCTCTCACACGTCTTAGCCACTCTTCGCTATGAGTTGCTTCTTGCTGGGCGAAATCGTTTCCGCTCAAGAAATATTCGGCTCGATTGTTAAATTCAGATCGACCTGCATCGGCCGTAAACGATGTACTGATGCGACCAACGATTCCGCCAACAAGAGTTATACGAAACATGCGACTTACCTTCGCTCATAAGCTGTGGCTTCCTCTAATTTTGAGTCTTCTATGTCTTGCCGGAATCTCGATCTACGATGCTTTTCAGACGAGGGATGTTCGCCTTCAGGAGCGTAAGACCGACCTGATTCACGCTTCGGAGATCGCGTTGAATGTCGTCAAGATTTATGGCGATCAGGTCGCCGCTGGCTCATTGTCGGAGGCCGACGCTCGCAGGCAGGCGATGGCTGGCATCAGTAGTGTGCGGTATGGTGAAGGCGGCTATTTTGCAATTCTCGATTCGAGGAAGATGCTGATGGTGCCGATCAATCCCGCACTCAACGGCAAGGATATCGGCGAAATCAGGGACCCGAACGGTGTCTATATCGCTAAAGACGCGGTCGCGGTCGTCCAGCGCGACGGCAAAGGTTTTACCTCGTACTCGTTTCCGAGGCCGGGTGCGACCGAACCTTCTCCGAAGATCTCATACAACATCGGATATCAGCCATGGGGCTGGGTGTTGACGACGGGTGTCTATGTCGACGACATTGACGCGCAATTCCGCTCGACGCTGTATCGAAGCCTCGGCATTCTGCTGGCAATGGCCGGGGCGTTATCGCTTGTTGTCGTATTGATCAATCGAGGCATTCTGCGTCTGCTTGGCGGCGAACCTGCCTATGCCGCCGAAATTGCGGACCGGATTGCCAGCAACGATCTGACCGTGAAAGTCATGACGGCACCGAACGACAGATCGAGTCTGCTGTTCTCCATGAAATGCATGCGAGAGCAACTCACGCGGACCATCGGCGCAATCAAGGCGTCCGCCGACTCGATCGCGACGGCCGCCGATCAGATTGCTGCCGGCAATCAGAACCTGTCGCAGCGTACTGAAGAGCAGGCCGCGTCCCTCGAGGAAACGGCTTCCAGCATGGAGGAACTGACGGGAACGGTCCATCAGAACACGGAGAACGCGAAGCAGGCCACCACGCTCTCCAGCGCTGCGTCGGGAATCGCGCAACGTGGCGGCGAAGTGGTCGGTCGCGTGGTCGATACGATGCAAGAGATATCCGACAGCTCAGCTAAGGTCGCCGAGATCATCGGCGTGATTGAAGGCATTGCATTCCAAACTAACATCTTGGCGCTGAATGCGGCCGTCGAGGCGGCGCGCGCCGGCGAACAGGGGCGTGGCTTTGCCGTCGTGGCGGGCGAGGTCCGCACGCTCGCTCAGCGCAGCGCCACTGCAGCCAAAGAGATCAAGGAGCTGATCGGCGAATCGGCAACGCGGGTCGATGTCGGTTCGACGCTCGTGGCGGAAGCTGGGAGCACGATCAACGAGATCGTCAAGTCGGTCAGGCGCGTTACTGACATCATGAGCGAAATCTCGGCTGCATCGCAGGAACAGAGCACCGGCATCGAACAGGTCAACACGGCCGTCAGCCAGATGGACCGGGTGACTCAGCAGAATGCCGCACTAGTCGAAGAAGCCGCGGCGGCTGCGCAATCGATGGCCGAACAGGCCGAAGGATTGCGCGAGACAGTGGCCGTTTTCAAGGTTGACCATCACGAGCTTTCGTCGCTACTGGTCGATGGCCGGAAAACGACGCAGGCATGAGAGCCCGCGCGCGCTAGACGCGCCCGCTGAGGCCAACTGAGGCCAACCGAGGACCGACGCAGCGTTGTCCCGCAACCTTCGCCGTTCACAAACGCGGCCAATTATCCTACGATATCGGCTCGTGGCGTTCCGGCAGATGGCGGACTCCCACAGTTTGTCAACGGAGGCAACGGCGTGGAAGACTTTCAGGTGCTCGATCACATCACGGACGGAGTCATGGTGCTCGACCGGCAGTGGAAGTTTCGAAACGTCAATCGCACCGCTGCGCGGCTTTTGAAGCGTCCGTCGACGGAGTTGATCGGTCGCGAAATCTGGGCCGAATATCCCGACCTTGTTGGGTCCGGCTACGAAAGAGCTTATCGGCAGGCGGCCGGAACCGGGTTGCCTGGCACCGCAACCGAGTTCTATGCGCCGCTCGGTGCCTGGTTCGAAGCGCGGGCTTTCCCTTGCGAAGAGGGCATCACGGTGCTGGTGCGCGATGTGACCGAGGCGCGCGCGATGTCGGAGCGTTTATCGGAGCAAGCTGCGCATGATGCGCTCACCGGCCTCATCAACCGGCGGGAACTGCTTACCCGCTTGAGGCGTCTCGTCGATGAAGGCACTGCTCATTCCATCGACGTATTGTTTATCGACCTGGACCGCTTCAAGGAAATCAACGATTCGTTTGGCCATGCGGCTGGGGACGAAGTCCTGCGCGTGATCGGCGCGCGTCTTTCGGGCTCGGCCGGCGAACGCGCCTGTGCGTCGCGGATCGGCGGTGACGAGTTCGTGGTATTTCTCGTTGACGCGCCCGAAGACGAGGCCGCGCGCGTCGCTCGCAACATCATCGGACGCGTGCGGGAGCGCATCGAGACGCCGTCCGTGCGCGCGTCGGTCAGTGCGAGCATCGGCTTGGCGCGGTACCCGTGCTCGGCGGCGAGCGCGGACGAGTTGCTGCGCAATGCTGACACCGCTATGTATCAGGCGAAGCGCCTGGGCGGCTCGCATGTGTGGTCGTTTAGCCAGGAAGACGCGCAGCGTCTTTCGCATCGCCTTCGGCTGCGCGCGGATCTGGAGAGTGCCAGCGCGGCGGGCCAGTTCGAACTGCATTACCAGCCACAACTGAATCTGGACACGGGCTGTCTGTATGGCGCAGAGGCGCTTCTGCGATGGAAACATCCGCAGTTAGGGCTCCTTGCGCCAGCCGCTTTCCTCGATGTCCTGCTTGAGTCGCCAGCCTATGAGGCGACGGGAGAGTGGCTGATCCACCTCGCATTACGCCAGGCGGCGCAATGGCAGGTGACCGACCGCAAGCGGTTCAAGGTCGCGGTCAACCTCTCGGCCGCCATGATCCAGAACGCCGACCTTGCTGCACTCGTCTCGAAGGCGGCGGAGGCGGCGGGCGTATGCGCTTCCGTACTCGACATTGAAGTGACGGAGTCGGTCATCGTGAGTGACTTTCTGGCCGCTTCGCGCTCGCTTGCGGCCGTCCGAAAGCTCGGCGCGACCGTCTCGCTCGACGATTTCGGCACCGGCTATTCGAGCCTCTCGTATCTGACAAAGTTGCCCGTCGACCGCATCAAGATTGACAAATCGTTTGTGCAGCAGCTCACCGTCGATGAAAGCCGTCGGCAGGCTCGCGCGATGATTGAAGCGATGGTGGCGCTCGCTCGCGCACTTGGTATGAAAACGATTGCGGAAGGCGTGGAGAATGAGGCGCAGCTCGCCTTTGTCAGGAAGCTTGGGTGCGATGCCGCGCAAGGATACTTCATCGGCAGGCCAGTATCGGCTGCCGGCATCCAACCTCACGCAAAGATGCACTTGGCTGCAAGGGACACGACGCGTCGTCGGCGATAGCAAGCGACTGGATCGGACCAATGACGCGATTCGTGCCGTTGTGTATTAAAAGCGGAGATCCTCACGTCCATCACGCAGATCGAAAATCGTCGCATCGCGACATTCAGCTCGACGTCACTGATCTTTAGGCTGGCGAGGGATTCAGGCTCTCCAGCGCCTTCCTCAGGCGTTCCTCCTGATCGTTCGTGAGAGACGTCTTCAATACCTTTCCGCCGAAAGGCTTCAGTTCTGGCAGGACCTTGTCGAAATTCACGCGGCGCACGAGGATGAAGAGCGCCGACGAACCCGGCTCAATGCTCTGGCCCGTCGAACGCATGAAATCGTCATCGATTCCATAGTCCGATAGCGCGCCCGACAATGCGCCCGTGCCAGCACCAATGGCCATGCCTGTCGCCAGTCCGACGAGGGGATTGAGCAACATCAGTCCAACCAGCGCACCGAATGCACCACCCCAGGCCGCGCCACTGACCGCGCCGATCTTGACGAGATCGACGGCTTGCTTGAGGTGTATCTTGCCGTTCGCGCTACGGACCACGATGCAGGCATCCTCGAGGTCAATCAGATGTTCCTTTTGCATCTGCTGGAGTTTGGTCAACACCTGGTCGGCAGTCTCTTCGCCTTTGAAGCTTACAACGACTAGATCGCTCATCGATTTGCTCCTTTTCTCAGGGAAATAAGCCGCGGCTCTTCCGCCGGAACATGATCGGGTTCATGTTCAGCGCCGCGTACAAACCGGTCGTTGAAAATCTGACCGGGCCACTGACGCGACCACGATGACATCAACACTAGGTTCTTGCGGCTTGCACTTCTTCCTCTTTCCTGCAGGACGTGTCGGATCTCTGCCCTTCGAAGTGGCGCCTTGCTTGTCGAGGATGTGTCGAAGAAGAATAGGGGTGCCGTTTTGCCACCCGGCGTGCACCGGATGAGGCAATTGACTGATTGCGCCTTTACAATGCGCGTCGGTACGCGACCTGGTCGGTCGCGTGACATTCGGGAAGGACGGTTCGCGGCTTCACTCCCACTCTCCCCCAAAATGACTAGCTACCGCCGTTTCGATGGGCAAGCCGGAATGCGCGAGGCGTCACACCGGTATATCGATGAAACACGTCGGTGAAATGCTGCTGCGTCTGGAACCCCGCGCGCGCGCTCACCTCAACCAGGGGAAACGTCTGCTCGCACAACAACGTCCTGGCAAACTTCACTCGTTCGAGTGTCACGTATAGATGGGGCGAGTTACCTGTCGTTGCTTTGAAAACGCGCGCGAAATTCGAAGCACTCATGTGCACCAGCACTGCGAGTTGCTCGACCAGAATGGTTTCGGCGATGTGCTCGTGAACGAAGACGTGAATGCGAGTCAGCATTTGACGCGTAAGTGGTGTGTCCGGCTCTGCCGCGCCAGCACCGCGCCCGTAGCGCAGGGCGATGTGCACCGAGATGACATCGGCAAAAGCGTCGGCGCAGGCAGCGTCGACGAGATCCGCGTTATGCAAAGCACCCAATGTATCCACGGCCTCGCGCAGGAACGGGTCCCAGGACGCAGACCATTTCGGCACGTCGCAATATGCCTCTTGCGAGACTTGCCCGAGGACGCCTGATGCAAGTGTGATAACCCATCCGTTGGGATCGCTGTCACCGATCGCGCCCAACGCTGCCCGGGTCGGAATAACTGCGGTAAATGGTGCGCCTATCTTGATGGAGCGACTCATTCCGAGGTCGTCGCAGCCTGTGGCATGCACGACGGTGGAACCTGTCGGTACAACAAGCTGAAATCCCGGTATCAAGGTCAGTCGCCGGTCGGTAAAAGCGCATTCATCGGTTGGCAGCGTAATCCGTGATCCGAGATCGATCTTGTAGCCTGATTGGTCATGAGCAGGCCTCTGGTGGCTGCCTCGTCCTCAGCGAAAGGTTAGGCCCAAAACCAAAGCTGCTTAAGACGGATTCGTCATATGGGCAGGAGCGGCCCCACATCTTTTGGGATCGCTGCTGAGCGATTTCGATGCGCAACTCGAACCACGCTCTATCGGCTTTGGCGCATTCAAACCTACACATCCTTTCAGGATGCATTCGACGTGCTGGCGCTCTCACACCGGAGAGCATGCAGCAAACGGCGTGCCTGCCCTCCGTGAAGAAGTTCACGTTGGGATGCCTTGGGGCGAATCAGCCTCCTCGCTAATGAACGCAGAATCGCGCAACACACGGCAGAAACGCGAAAGAATCGCCGATGCGTGAAGCCTAGACTGAGCTTCATCATCGCCTGACGTACAGACGGAGTCCTCATGGATGAACTACTTGGGCGCGCTTGGTGGATGCTCATTCTGCGCGGCACCGTAGCGCTGCTGTTCGGCACACTGGCCTTATTCTGGCCCGGTCTTACTCTTCTCCTGCTCATCACCTTGTTTAGCGCTTACGCAATCGCCAGCGGCCTTGTCGCGATTGTCGCCGCCGTCCGCTACCGCGCGACGCACGGCGGCTGGTGGGTGCCCTTGCTGCTCGGCATCTGCAGTGTCGCCGCCGGAGTAATAGCCGCGTTGGTGCCGGGCATGACCGCGCTCGTGCTGGTCGCCGTAATCGGCGCAAACGCGATTGTCACCGGCGTATTCGATCTGATCGCAGCAACGCGGCTGCACCGGCGCGTGCGCAATGCGTGGATGCTGGTGGTGACAGGCGTGTTGTCGGTGCTTTTCGGCATCTTCGTGTTGGTCTTTCCGGGCGCCGGCGCACTAGCGCTCGTCTGGCTGATCGGCGTGTATGCGTTGTTTACGGGCGCGTTGCTGCTCGTACTTGGCATCACTGCGCGTGCCTGGCACCACGACGGCCTGACCGGCGAGCCACACGCACCGTTGCATCCGTGAACGCATCGGTCACGGGCATTCGTGTGTCAGACCGTCAAACCTGCGGGCGATGCCGCGCGGGCCGCGGGTTGGCATCAGGAGGCCGAATGGACCTCCCGTCATCGCCCGTGGTCCAGCCTCGAACCGTGGTACTGGCGAACCTCACGTAAGGAGAATCATATGGCTCTGGATCTCGACAGATGGAATCCGTTCCGGTTTTTACGTTCACACGTGCAAAAAGGCGCATCCGACCAGGCGGGTGCGCCGCGCACCGGTCAGCAAAGCACCCGGCAAGACGCGCAACAGACTGGCACGCAAACGGGTGACGGGACGCCGATGAACGTTGGTGCCGCGTCGGCATCGCTTGCGGCTCCTAACTGGCCGCTGCCCGATCCGATTCATCTTTTCGCCGAATTGATCCGCGATCCGTTCGGAGGGCGCGGACCGCTCGGAAGCTGGTTCGGCGACTTCAGCGCGAGCGAGTTTCAACCGCGAATCGACGTCACCGATGAAGGCGACGCACTGCGTATCGTCGCTGAATTGCCGGGCATGACGCGCGACGACGTCGAACTCGAAGTGGTAGACGACATGCTGATCGTGAGTGGCGACAAGCGCTTTGAATCGTCTAGCGAAGAGCAGGGATGCTATCGGGTCGAGCGGTCGTTCGGACATTTTCAGCGCGCGGTCCCGCTGCCCGCGGGCGTCGATCTCGACCGGGCAGAGGCCCGATTTGAAAACGGCGTGCTGACGCTGCGTGTCCCCAAAGCGGCCGGAGAACCGGCAGCGAAGCGGCGCATCGAGATCAAGTGACACCATCCGTCAGCGATGGAACTGGTCAGTTTGCGGGCGCTGACGGTCGCGCTCGGACTTGCATTCGAAGAACCCGGACGGCAACGGCTGGAGCCTCATATCGAGCACTCGAGCATCCCGAGCATATCAATCGGAGCGAGCACGCTGCACTACCTGCTGCGGTTGGCACCGCGCGATGAATCGATGTGCCGGCCAACGCGACAAAGGACGATGGGATTCGCGTGAATCGTTTCGAATGCCGCGCGAACCCAGCGCGCAAACCAGGCGGAATTAGCAGCGAAACAGATATTTTCCACCCACCCACCAACCACCGCCCGCGCGGGAAGCGATGTCCGCACGGACGAAAAGGAGATCATCATGGCCGAGTGTAGCGTTTGTGGAAGACCCGCAACCTCACAGATCACGATCACCGAAAACGGTCAACGCCGCCAGCTGATGCTGTGCGATGAGCACTACATGGAGTTCATGGCGCGCAATCAGCGCCACCTTTCGCCGCTCGAGTCCCTCTTTCACGGCGGACTGTTCGACAGTCTGTTCGACGACATGTGGCCGCAGAGGGAAAGCGGCCGCGGTACCCGGTTCATCGGACCCTCGAGCGGACAATCCGGCGGCGCGGATCAGGGTACCGCCGCCGGCAGCGGGCAAATGCGCGAGTCAGCGGGCGCACAACAAGGCGGCCGCGCACGCCGGCATCGCCGGGCGCGTGAAGCGGTGGACCTGCAGACGTACCTGAGCCAGAGCGGTCTGGATCGCCTGCAAGCCGCAGCGCAAGCCGCGGTCGAATATGGCAAGAACGAAGTCGATACAGAACACCTGTTGCTGGCGCTTGCCGATAACAATGTGGTGCAGGAGATCCTGCGCGAATTCAAGCTTGATCCCGAAGAGATCAAGAAGACCATCGACCAGACCGCGCCGCGCGGCAGCCGCAAGGAGCCGGGCGACAACGAGCAGATCGGCGTGTCGCCGCGCGCCAAGAGTGCGCTGGAAAATGCGTTGAGGTCGTCGCTGGAACTGGGTCACAGCTATGTCGGACCAGAGCACATTCTGATTGGGCTCGTCGAGGAAGAAGACGGCTTTGCAGGTGAATTGCTGCGCAAGCTCGGGCTGTCGCCACAATCGATGCGGCAAAAAGCAGTCAAGGTGGTCGGCAAGGGTGCCGAAGACGGCAAGATGGACGACCGCTCCACCACGCCCACGCTCGACAAGTACGCGCGCGATCTCAGCGCGCTTGCGCGTCAAGGCAAGCTCGATCCCGTGATCGGCCGTGACAAGGAAATCGAAACTACCATTGAAGTGCTCGCGCGGCGGCGCAAGAACAATCCCGTGCTGATCGGCGAACCCGGTGTGGGCAAGACCGCGATCGTCGAAGGTCTGGCGCAACGCATTGCTCAGGACCAGGTGCCGGAAGTGCTGCGCGGCAAGCGTGTGGTCGAACTGAATATCAATAGCGTCGTGGCTGGCGCGAAGTATCGCGGCGAGTTCGAGGAGCGCGTCAAGCAGGTACTGGATGAGATCATCGAGAACCAGGACCGTCTGGTTGTATTTATCGACGAACTGCATACGATTGTCGGCGCCGGTCAGGGCGGCGGCGAAGGCGGCCTCGATATCGGCAATGTCTTCAAGCCAGCGCTCGCTCGCGGTGAGTTGCACCTCGTGGGCGCGACCACATTGAACGAATACCAGAAGTACATAGAAAAGGACTCGGCCTTGGAGCGGCGCTTTCAGCCCGTGATGGTGCCTGAACCCAGCGTCGAGGAAACGATCGAGATCCTGCGTGGTCTGCGTGACCGGCTCGAAGCACATCACAAGGTGAAAATTACCGAAGAGGCGATTGCTGCAGCGGCAAGGCTCTCGGACCGCTACATCGCCGCACGCTTCTTGCCGGACAAGGCAATCGACTTGCTCGATCAGGCCGCCGCCCGCGTGCGCATTTCGTCGAATTCGCGTCCGCAGCCATTGCACGATATCGAGGCGAGCATCCGCCGCATCAAGCAGGAACAGGCCGCGGCCAGCGTTGCAAAGCAATTCGATAAGGCGAAGGAACTGGAAGAACAGCTCCTCGCGGAACAGAAGCGCCTGCATGAAGCCACCGAAACATGGAAGAAGGAGCGCGGCACCAGTTCGCAGGAAGTGACGGCGGAAGACATTGCGCAGATCGTTTCGTCGCTCACGGGTGTACCGGTATCTGAACTCACGGCCGAGGACCGTGAGAAGCTGTTGCGACTGGAAGACCATCTGAAGGAACGCGTGGTCGGGCAGGATGAAGCCGTCTCCGCGGTGGCCAAGGCGGTGCGGCTTTCGCGCGCCGGTTTGACAGAGGGCGGCAAGCCGACTGCAAGCTTCCTCTTCCTTGGGCCGACGGGCGTGGGTAAAACGGAACTCGCGAAGGCGCTAGCCGCATCGGTGTTCGGCGACGAGAACGCGCTGGTGCGCATCGACATGAGCGAATACTCCGAGCGTCACACGGTGGCGCGGCTGGTTGGCGCGCCGCCCGGATACGTCGGCTACGAGGAAGGCGGGCAACTCACCGAGCGCGTGCGGCGCAGGCCATATTGCGTTGTGTTGCTCGATGAAATCGAAAAGGCGAACTCGGAGGTGCACAACCTCCTGCTGCAACTGTTCGACGAAGGGCGGCTCACCGACGGCAAGGGACGTCTGGTGGATTTCACCAACACGATCATCATCGCGACCAGCAATATCGGCTCGCAACTGATCCAGGACAACATGAAGGCCGACTCGAAGCAACTCGACTACCCTGAACTGCGCGACCGGTTGATGGAAATGCTGCGGCATCATTTCAGGCCCGAGTTCTTGAACCGCGTCGACGAAGTCGTCGTGTTCCATGCGCTCGGCAAAGAGCAGATTCGCCGTATCGTCGACCTGCAACTTGCTCGCGTACGGCGTACGGCGCTCGCCCAAAACATCGATCTGTCATTCGACGACGCGTTGCGCGATCATCTTGCGCAGATCGGCTATGACCCCGAGTTCGGCGCGCGGATGCTCAAACGCAAGATCCGTCTTGAAGTGGAATCGCAACTCGCCGACGCGCTGCTGCGAGGCGACGTGCGCGATGGCGACAAGGTCACCATGACGTACGATTCGGGTTCACGCTCTGTGCGTGTGCAGAAAGGTGCCTCGCCCGCAGAAGCGCGCAGCGACGCGTCAGAGCAGGCAGCACCGGCACATGCATGACCTGGCGTGATTGAGAATGCGACGCCGCCCGCCCGTGGCGGGGGCGTCGTCCTCACGATTCGAGTTCGCCTGCCACGACCTCGTCGCGATAGCACCAGATCCACGTTTCGCCGGGTTCGATTGAACGTACGAGCGGATGACCGGTCGCGTGAAAATGCCTGCTTGCATGCCGGTTGGGCGACGAATCGCAGCAGCCGACGTGTCCGCAAGAAAGGCAAAGCCGCAAATGTACCCACGGCTGGTTGAGCTTCACGCACTCCTCGCAATAGTCGATGGACGTGTGGAGAATGCGGGCTTGGCCCAGGTGCGTACAACCGGAGGTCATGATCGTGCTCCTCGGACAGGTATGCGCAGACGCGCGGGGATCAAGGTTGCGCTCGTGCTCAACTGCTATTCAGATAGCGATGCACCAGTGCCACGGCCATTGCCCCCTCGCCGACTGCCGACGCCACGCGCTTGATCGATGCATGACGCACGTCGCCCGCCGCGAATACGCCGGGCATACTCGTTTCCAGATGCAGCGGCGCGCGTTCGAGAGGCCAATTCAGGTTCGCCCGATATTCCTGCAGGTCGGGACCGGTTACGAGGTAGCCGGCTTCATCGCGAACGATGCCGACCTCCTGCGCCCATTGCGTCTGCGGCACGCCGCCAATGCAGACGAATAGCCAATTCGTTCTTACCGTGCGGGCTTGGGCGGTTCGGACATCGGTCAGCGTGATCTCCTGTAACGCGTCGCCGCCAGCGAGCGCAGTCACTTCGGTGCACGTGCACACTTCAATGTTCGACGCCGATGTGATGCGATCCACCAGGTAGTGTGACAACGTGTTCTTGAGCGATGCGTCGCGCACGAGCATATAGACGCGGTTGGCAGACTGCGAAAAGTGCATGGCGGCCTGTCCCGCTGAATTGCCGCCGCCCACGACATATACGTCTTCGCCATGGATCAGCGCAGCCTCACTGGCGCCAGCGCCGTAATAAAGGCCAGCGCCGAGAAAGCGCTCTTCACCTGCCAGGCCTAGCGTGCGATATGCCACGCCCGTCGCGCAGATACACGTGCGCGCTGTAATACGCGTGCCGTCTTCCAGATACACGATGCCCTGGCCCGGCGGGAACTCCGCGTGCACGCCGGCGCGCGCCAACAGGATTTCGGCGCCGAACTTGATGGCCTGTTCGTGTGCCCGTTCAGCGAGCTGCGCGCCGCTCACGCCTTGTGGGAAGCCCAGATAGTTCTCGATCTTCGAACTGCTGCCTGCCTGACCGCCCAATGCCCAGCGCTCCACCAGGACGGTATGCAGTCCTTCCGATGCACCGTACACCGCGGCGCTCAATCCCGCCGGTCCTGCGCCGTAGATCGCGAGATCGTAGGCTTCACGGGATGGACTCGAAAACCAGCCGAGCTTCTCGGTGATTTGCCGGATGGTCGGACATTCGAGCCGCGTTCCGTCGTGGAAAACGCACACGGGCAGGCGCGAGTCGGAAAGATGCTGCACGTGCGCCAATTCCTCCGCTTCCTTATCGCTGCCCAGTTCGATCCATTCGAACGGTATGTCGGAGCGATGCAGGAAGTCGCGTATCGCGTAGCCATGTGCGCTGCGCATGCGTCCATAGATCCTGACCATGAATATGCTATCCACCTTTGAGGACGTCACGACCTTGTTTCGTTTTCTCGCGCGCTTCACGAGCACGCGGCCGCTCGGGAATAACGGCGGCACGTATTCGTGTAGCGTAAGTGAATTGGAATTTGGTGTCTTTCGAGAAACTGCCGGTTTTTGCTGGTTTTCGCTGATGGGTTGCATCACATCGGGTTGTGTGATTCTTCCAGCTTGTGATCGACAAAACGCGTGCCCCATTCGATGCCGTCGCGGACTGCCTCATCCTGCGTAAGCCATTCCGGCTGAACCGTCTCCGGACGGAATTCGACGACGGGGCTATCGGCACGGCGCACACTCACCTTCGCCTGCCACGCGCCATATGCATTCTGCTCCGGCTGTACCGCGATCTCGTAGCCTCGATGCTCAAACACGTGCGTGCCCATGAGTGGCTCCCGTTTCGTATCGACGCGTCAATCTGGCAGCACGAACTCGGTGCGCATGTCTTCGATCACCTTGTGGACATGATGTGCGCAATCTGCGCCGAGATCGTTGAGCGGCACCAAGTTCCAGTTGCGGCCGGATGCGTCGGGCGGGTGCCGCTCCGGTAGCGGGATGCGCACCCGCAAAGCGCCCGGCACGTCAACGGCGATTTTTGCTACGCGATTCTGCAGTTCGTCGCGAATCTGCTCAGCGGTTCGAACAGTCTTCGGCATCGGTTTGCCTCCCTCGATCGTACGTCCCAATCGTCACTGAATAGCGCATACCTGCATCCTGCGTGAGCATGCGCCGACGATGCTTTAAGTCTAGTCGCTAATCCGGGGATGTACGGATTAGCGCTCCGTGATGTGGACTGCATCGTGGGAAAGCGCGTGCGGTCTTGTCCGGGAATTCATGCGTAGAGCAGGATTAGCAACATGAGAGCAATTCGAAAGAACCGCTCATATCGCTGCATCATCGTGACTCAAGGAAGTCGAAGTAATCCATCCGCAATCTATGCGGCGAATGGCGAGTATCACGGCCTCAGCGACTTCCTGTTGCATCGCTCCAGAGTGGGCGGCCCCGGGTAGCGATGCCGATAATCGCCTGCGACGGATATCGCTTGACGTGACTAATGCCGCTGAGTTGGAGAGCGCTGTCGAAGCGGCGCATCGGAATTCGGAGTCGTCGACGTGCTCGTGAACAATGCGACGTTCGTTGAAGCGCCTCTATCGGCACCGTCATCTCGCGTACGCCCGAGTTCCGGGCAAAGCGTACGCGCATGCGTCATTTGCCTGCCGGCGCGATATCGGCCGATTCGACGTTGTTGCGCGGCGCGACTCGCCATATCGCGTTACCGACGTCGTCAGCCACGAGCAAGGCCCCGTGCGCGTCCAGCGCCACGCCAACAGGTCGACCGACGGCGTGGCCGTCTGCCGTCAGAAAGCCGCTCAGGAAATCCTCCGGTACGCCAGCGGGTTTTCCATTAGCAAATGGCACGAACACCACTTTGTAGCCTGTACGGGGTTTCCGGTTCCATGATCCATGCTGGCCAATAAATGCGCCTCCTCGATAACGAGGCGGGAACAGCGTGCGATCGTAAAACACCAGACCTAGCGAAGCCGTATGATTGCCGAGCGCATAGTCAGGCACAATGGCCTTTGCGACCCTATCCGGGCGTTGCGGTTTGACGCGGGTGTCGATGTGCTGGCCGTAATAGCTGTATGGAAAGCCGTAGAACGCCCCGTCTTTTACTGCTGTCATGTAGTCGGGAACGAGGTTGTTACCGAGATCGTCCCGTTCGTTGACTGCTGCCCACAATGCGCCGCTATCCGGTTGCCACGAGAGGCCATTGGGGTTGCGCAGACCTGTCGCGTAGGTCCGCAAGCGTCCATTGTCCACATCGAACTCGAGGATTCGCGCTCGGCCTTCTTCGGCGTCGATTCCATTTTCCGCGGCGTTGCTGTTCGATCCCACCGTGATGTACAGATGCTTGCCGGAGCGATCGGCGACAATATTCTTGGTCCAGTGATGATTGATCGGCCCGGCAGGCAAATCGGCAACCTTGACGCCGGGGCTTGTAATCTCGGTCGCGCCTGTCACATAGTCGAAACGCAGCAGAGCGTCCGTATCGGCAACATAGAGTTGATTGCCAATGAGCGCCATCCCGAACGGCGAGTGCAGGTGGCGCAGAAACACCGTCTGCATCCTCGCGACGCCGCTGCCGTCCGCGTCGCGCAACAGCACGATGCGATCGGGGCTCGGCACACCGGCGCCTGCGCGCTTCATGACCTGCTTTCTGACCCAGCCGAACAGACCACTGCCTTCATCGTGTTCGCTTGGCGCGTTGCTTTCCGCTGCCAGTACATCGCCATTGGGCAGCGTATAAAGCCAGCGCGGGTGCGCGAGGCCACCGGCAAACTCGGTAACGGCAAAGCCGGCCGGAGCGGTGGGCATAAAACCGTCGGGGCGGCGCTGAACGGGCGCGATGTTGACCATCGGAATCAACGACGATTCCGGAGCCGGCAAGGCGGGCGACGTGCCGAAGCCCGCATCGCTCGAATCTGATGGTCCGATCGCGCAGGCGGCCAGCGGCAAAACCATTAAGACGGCCAGACGGTTTAGCAGGCGCATGTGAGTGCCGAACGATGAGCGTTGATTGCCGATGCATTGGAGATAGCAAGAACCCGGCCCGTGGCGCGGTCGGCTTCAAGCGGTGCAAGAGATGCGACGCCCGAATCCCCATCCGACAACATGCAACACACACGCATATTTCCCGAGTACTGCTGACCGGCCGGACGGTTCCTCCCGTGGCCGCGAAATCTGAAATCGAGCAAAATCGTGTCCAGAGATCGGGACAGGGGAGTCAACGTGGATCTCAGCGGGTATGAGCTGGAGTCACTACGCGAAGATGCCGATTCGTCGCTGTATCGTGCGCGACGGCGGGGCGACGCTGCCTCGGTGCTGGCGCTGATCGCCACGCGAGCCTCGTCCCGCCTCGTCGCTCGCCTCGAACACGAGCACGCGCTTGCATCGACGCTCGATCCCGCGTGGGCCGCGCGCCCGCTCGCACTCGATCTGCGCAACGAGCGAGCCACGCTGATTCTCGCCGATGCCGGCGGCACGCCGCTGCATCGCAAGCTGGGCCGCCCGCTCGAACTGGGACGTTTTCTGCGCATTGCGGTCGGTCTTGCAAGCGCGGTTCGGCACGTGCATCAAAGCGGTCTCGTGCACAAGGACATCAAACCGGCGAACGTGCTCGTCGATGGCAACGACCAGGTGCGGCTCACCGGCTTCGGTATCGCGTCGCTTCTTCCGCTCGAGCATCAGCCGCCGACGCCGCCTGAAGTCGTCGCGGGCACCTTCGCTTACATGGCGCCCGAGCAGACGGGCCGGATGAACCGCTCGATCGACACGCGCAGCGACCTCTATTCACTGGGCGTCACGCTCTACGAAATGCTCACCGGGACGCTGCCGTTCATGGCCTCGGACCCGATGGAATGGATTCACTGTCATATCGCTCGCGTGCCGCCGCCGCCCCGCGAGCGCGTCCACGCTGTGCCCGAGCCCGTCGAACGCCTCATCCTCAAGCTGATGGCGAAGACGGCGGAAGAGCGCTATCAAACGGCGGCGGGCGTCGAAGCCGATCTGCGCTCGTGTCTGGCGGCGTGGGCCGCGCATCGGCATATCGAGCCGTTTGAGCTGGGTGCGCACGATGCATCCGACCGGCTGCTGATCCCCGAAAAACTCTATGGACGCGAGGCGCAGATCGAAAGCCTGGTTGCCGCGTTCGACCGCATCGTGGCGGGCTGCACGACGGAACTCGTGCTGATCGCGGGCTACGCGGGCATCGGCAAATCGTCGGTCGTCAACGAGTTGCACAAGGTGCTGGTGCCGCCGCGCGGGCTCTTTGCGGCAGGCAAGTTCGACCAGTACAAGCGCGACATTCCGTATGTCACGTTCGCGCAGGCATTCCAGTGGCTCGTGCGCGACCTGCTGAGCAAGAGCGACGACGAAGTCGAGCCGTGGCGCCGCGCGCTCGCCGAAGCGCTCGCACCGAATGGTCAGATCATCGTCAATCTGATTCCCGAGCTTGCGCTCATCATCGGCGAACAGCCGCCTGTGCCCAACCTGCCGCCGAAAGATGCGCAGAACCTGTTCCATTTCGTGTTCCGCCGGTTTCTCGGCGTGTTCGCGCGGCCCGAGCATCCGCTCGCGCTCTTCATCGACGATCTGCAATGGCTCGACACGGCCACGCTCGAACTGCTCGAACATCTCGTCACGCATCCCGACGTGCGGCACGTGCTGCTGGTCGGCGCTTACCGCGACAACGAGGTCGGCGCATCGCATCCGCTCACGCACACGCTCGAATCGATTCGCGACGCACAAGGCAAAGTGCAGCAATTCACGCTCGCGCCGCTGTTGCCCGAAAGCGTGACGCAACTCGTGGCCGATTCGCTTCACTGCGACAGCGCAACTGCTTCGCCGCTCGCGCAACTCGTGCATGAGAAGACGGGCGGCAATCCGTTTTTCACGATCCAGTTTCTGACCACTTTGCACGATGAAGATCTGCTTCGCTTCGATCACGGCAGCGCGGCGTGGCGTTGGGACCTGCCGCGTATTCGCGCGAAGGGCTTCACCGACAACGTCGCCGATCTCATGGCGGCAAAGTTGGGCCGGCTGCCGGTGCCGACGCGCGAGGCGTTGGGGCAGCTCGCGTGTCTGGGCAACGTCGCCGATGTCACGGCGCTGACGTGGGTGCAGGACGGCACGGAAGAAACGACGAACGCAAGCCTGTGGGAAGCCGTGCGTGCCGGGCTGGTGTTTCGCGTGGGGCACACCTATGTGTTCGCGCACGACCGCGTGCAGGAAGCCGCGTATGCATTGATACCACGCGGCGAACGCGCGGCCGCGCATCTGCGGATCGGCCGCGCGCTCGCCTCGCGTACGGCGCCCGAGGCACGCGAAGAGATGATCTTCGACATCGTCAATCATCTCAATCGCGGCGCCGCATTGATCACGAGCGCGGCGGAGCGCGCGCAGACCGTGGCGCTGAATCTCATCGCGGGCAAGCGCGCGATGAATTCGACGGCCTACGCTTCGGCGCGCAGCTATCTCGAGCAGGCAGTCGCGCTGCTGCCCGCCGACGCGTGGACACAATCATATGAAAGCACGCTGGAGCTGTATCTCGCGTTCTCGGAGTGTGAGTATCTGGTCGGCGATTTCGCGAAGGCCGATCTGCTGGCCGACATGATTCTCGACAGGGCGCGCTCCAATCTCGACCGCTCCAGGGTGTTCAGCTTGCGCATGGAGTTGTACCAGCTCGCGGGGAAATACGACGAGAGCTTTGGAGTTGCGCTCGCCGCGTTGCGCGACTTCGGCATCGTGTTTCCCGATAATGATCAGGGCGTTCAGATGGCCGTCGCCAACGCGTTGAGGGAGATTCCCGTCAATCAGGCCGGGCGCCCCGTTCACGCGCTTGTCGACGCGCCTGTCGCCGGCGACCCGGCGAATCGCGCGATCATCAACCTGCTCGTCGAAGCGATGCCTTGTGCGTTCGCGGCGCGTCCCGTGTTTTATCCGCTGTTCACGCTGACGGCTGTCAATCTTTCGCTGCTGTACGGCAATACGGATTACTCGAGTTTCGCGTACGGCAATTTCGCGTTGTTCCTCGTTTCGCG
This sequence comes from Burkholderia sp. E7m39, assembly GCA_001319865.1. GTDB lineage: Bacteria > Pseudomonadota > Gammaproteobacteria > Burkholderiales > Burkholderiaceae > Paraburkholderia > Paraburkholderia bengalensis. The sequence continues at coordinate 49,624 of BBSL01000119.1, forward strand.
CGTCGCCGACATTCCCGCTGCCGTGCAGTTTTCCGAAATGTCGCTGCGGCTGAACGACAAGTTCGGCAACCGGCGTCTGTACGGCAAGCTGCTGCATCTGTATTGCAGTCATGTCAATTTCTGGCGATGCCACATATCGGCAAATCTGCCCGTTTTTGAACGCGCGACGACGGCATGCATGGAAGTCGGCGACCTGGTGTTCGCGGGCAACCTCGCGTTCAACGCGGTGTGGCAGATGATCGAGAAAGGCGAAGCGCTCGAAGACGTGCAGGCGCATTCCGCGCGCTACGCGACGCTCATGCAGGAAAGCCACAACGACGCCGTTCACGAGACGATCCGTATCGAACGGCAGTTTGTGGCAAGCCTGCAAGGCAAGACGGCGCAGACGCTGCAGCTGAACGACGAGACATTCGACGAGGCCGCGTGTTGCGAGGCCATCATCCGGTCGAACTGGGGCTGCGGGATCGGCGTCTACCGGATCGTCAAGCTGATGCTCGCCTACATCGACTGCCGCTATGCGGACGCGCTGCACGCAGCGGCGCAAGCCGAGGCGGTGATCAGTTCCGTGATGGCGCTGCCCATCGAAGCGACGTTTCACTTCTTCCATGTGCTCACGTTGACCGCGCTCTATCCGGACGCGTCCGCGCAACAGCAGCGGGCGTTCCGCGCCATACTCGATGCCAAGCTGCCGAAGTTCGAGATGTGGGCCACGCATGGCCCTGAAAACTACGGCAACCGCCTCGCACTCGTGCGCGCGGAACTCGCGCGCATCGAAGGCCGCGACGCAGAAGCCATGCGGCACTACGAAGAAGCGATACGCTCGGCGCGCGAGCATGGGTTCATCCAGAATCAGGCGATGGCGCACGAACTTGCTGCGCGGTTTCACGCGTCGCGCGGGCTCGCGTCGCTGGCTGAGAACGGGCTGATGATGGCGCGCGCGTGTTATGAACGCTGGGGCGCCGAAGGCAAGCTGCGTCAACTGGAACGTCTCTACCCGCGCTTCGCACGACGATCCGCGCATCAGCCGACGAATCAGGACGGCACGGTGGCGACCTCGGTCGAGCATCTCGATCTTGCGACCGTCGTCAAGGTGTCGCAGTCTATCTTCAGCGGCGTCGATCTGAAGGAGCTGGTGCATACGCTGATGGTGCTCGCGCTCGAACACGCGGGCGCGAACCGCGGTTTGCTGATGCTCGCGCGCGGCGACGATCTGCTGATCGAAGCCGAGGCATCGACGGCGCACACGGCCGTCGATGTGCGGCTGCCGAGAGCGCGCACGACGGCTGGGCAATTGCCGGAGTCGGTGCTGCGCTATGTGGTTCGCACGCGCGACCTGCTGCTGCTCGACGATGCCGCGACGCAAAGCCCTTTTTCGAAAGACGAATATGTGGTCCGTCACGGGTGTCATTCGATTCTCTGCTTGCCGCTCGTCAAGCAGACCAAGCTGATCGGCGTGCTGTATCTGGAGAACAATCTCGCATCCGATGTGTTCACGCCTGAACGAACGGCCGTGCTGCGGCTGCTCGCCTCGCAGGCCGCGATGTCGCTCGAAACCGCACGCCTGTATGCGGACCTGCGCAACGCGGAAGCGCTGCTCGCCGACGCGCAGCGACTGAGCAATACGGGCAGCTTCGACTGGCATGTGTCGGTCGGGCGTTTCTTCTGCTCGCAAGAGAGCTTTCGCATCTTCGGCTATGAGACCGACAGCACGCCGACCATCGATATGCTGTTCGGCCGCGTCCATCCGAACGACGCGATGTTCGTGCGGCTCACCTTCGATCGTGCGACACGCGACCGTCAGGCGTTCGATATCGAACACCGGCTGCTGATGCCGGACGGTTCCGTGCGTCATGTGCAGATCATCGCGCATGTCGTTGCCGACGAGCACGATCAGTTGCGCGTGTTGGGCGCCGTCAAGGACATCACGTTGCGCAAGGAGGCGCACGCGGCGCTCGAACGCAGCGAGCAGCGGTATCGCAGCGTGTTCTTCGACGTGCCCGTCGGACTGTGGCAAACGGAGGCGCAGCCGCTGATCGATCTGCTGACGGATCTGCGCCGGCAGGGCGTCGAAAACCTGTCGGAGTACATCGACGCTCACCCAGGCTGGCTCGACGATGCGATGAAGCTGCTGATCGTCGAAGAGGTCAATCACCACGCGGCGCAAATGTTCGGCGCGAAAGACCGGCGCGCGTTGCTCGGCCCTGTGCCGTGGGTGTGGCGCGAAAGTCCCGGCACGTTCCGGCGCGCGCTCGAAAGCCGCTATAACGGCGAAACCACGTTTCAGGAATCGACGAAGCTGCCCACGCTCGACGGACGGATCATCGACGTGCTGTTCACGGTCGCGCGTCCGAGTTCGAGCGAGGACATGGGCATCGCGCTGATCAGCCTCGTCGATCTGACCGAACGCGTGCGCGCCGAAGACATGCTGCAGCGTCTGCAGGCGGATTTCGCCCACGCGGCGCGCATCTCGATGCTCGGCGAACTCGCGGCGTCGCTGGCTCACGAACTCAAACAGCCGCTGTCCGCGATCGAAATGAACAGCGCGGTCGGCAACCGCTGGCTCGATCGCGCGCTGCCCGACGTGCACGAGGCGCGTCTGATCAATGAACGTATTGCAGCGGATTCGCGGCGCGCGGTGGAAATCGTCGAGCGGATTCGCGCGATGGCATTGCGACGCGGACCGAAGCGTGCCGTCGCGCAACTCGATGAATTGATCGATGAGGCGCTCGTGTTCCTGCGACCGGAAGTGCAGTCGCGCGGCGTCACGGTGATGCGTCAACGCGCGCCTGTCGCGCCCGTGGTGTTCGGCGACCGGGTGCAGTTGCAGCAGGTCATCGTCAATCTGCTCGTCAATGCGATACAGGCGATGGAGCAGGCGGGCAGCACCGAGCGCATCATCACGATACGCACGGAAACGCCCGATGCGAGACGTGTCCATTGCGCGACGGAAGACAGCGGGCCGGGCATCGCGCCCGAAGACCTGCCGCGTCTGTTCCAGAGCTTTTACACGACGAAGGAAAGCGGCATGGGCATGGGCCTGCCGATCTGCCGCTCGATCATCGATGCGCACGACGGCTGGATCACGGCCGATAATGCGTCGCGGCACGGCGGCGCGCGCTTCTATTTCACGTTGCCGTCGGCGGCGGCGATGCGGTGAATGCGTAACGATGCAAGCGTCGGGCGACTATGTCCGGGGTGCGCGCCGATTCTTCAGCATTTCCGATGACATGATCCAGATTTGCCGATTCACGTCGCCGGATACGCCGCCTACACTGCACGTCAAAGATTCGCGGCGATAAGGTGTCGATAGTGGACAGTGTCAATCTCGAAGTGCTGAAGTCCAGCGCGCGCTGGCTCGAACAGGGACATCGCGCGCTGCTCGTGACGGTCGTGAAGACGTGGGGCTCGTCGCCGCGTCCCGAAGGCGCGATGCTCGCGGTGCGCGACGATGGCGCGGTGGTCGGCTCGGTATCGGGCGGCTGCATCGAAGACGATCTGATCGACCGCGTGCGTCAACGTGGAATCGAGCAGACGAAGCCCGAAGTCGTTAGCTATGGCATCAGCGCCGAAGAGGCGCATCGCTTCGGGCTGCCGTGCGGCGGGACCATCCAGCTCGTGCTGGAACCGTTGACGCAGACGAGTCGCATCGCTCAATTGTGCGATGCCGTTGAAGACGGACGGCTCGTTGCGCGCGCACTCGATATGGAAACGGGTATCGCGCGGTTGAGTCCCGCGCAAGCCACCGATGGCGTCGACTTCGACGGCAGGCGTCTGTTGACGATCCACGGCCCGCGTTACCGGATGCTGGTGATCGGCGCAGAGCAACTGTCTCGCTATCTGTGTAGTATCGCGGTGGGGCTCGATTACCAGGTGACAGTGTGCGATCCGCGCGACGAGTACACGGATGAATGGAATGTGCCCGGCACGACAATCGTGCGTACGATGCCTGACGATACCGTGCTCGATATGAAGCTCGATGAGCGCTGCGCGGTGATCGCGCTCACCCATGATCCGAAGCTCGATGATCTCGCGTTGATGGAAGCGTTGAAAACGCCCGCGTTCTATGTCGGCGCATTAGGCTCGCGGCGCAATAACGCAGCGCGGCGCGAAAGGCTTAAAGAGTTCGATCTCAGCGAGACGGAACTCGCGCGGCTGCATGGACCCGTTGGGATGTATATCGGCAGCAGAACGCCGCCTGAGATCGCTGTGTCGATACTCGCCGAAGTCACGGCCGTGAAGAACGGTGTCATGATGCCGCCTTCGTTGCAGGTCGGAGCGGCAAAAAGCGCGCAGGGCATGGCGCCGTCTATCGACGATCGGGAACTCGCATGCTTCGCCTGACGCGGATCACTTCGCGTCAGCCGCCGTATCGAATGGACTCAGCTGCGCGGCGGCGGCGAACATCTCCGTGAACTGATCGAGCGCCGCGAGCGTGTCGCGCCCGCTGCGCGTGATCCGGTAAAACGAAAACTCCACTTCCGGGCGGATCACGTCGATACGTACCTGGTAGTGGCGGCAAATGTGCTCGCAGAACGACGGCATGATCGCGACGCCGAGTCCTTCGTGAGCCATTGCAATCGCCGTCTGCAGATGCCCGATCACCGTCCGGCGACCCGTCGTCACTTCTTCTTTCGACAGCGATGCCTCGATCAGACGCTGCAACGGGTTGTCCTTCGGCAGCGTGATGAGGGGAAGCCCTTCGAGCGCGCGCCATTGCACGCCGTCGCGCGGCACCTTGCCGATGCCATGCGCGCTTTCCATCGTCGACGAAACCACGACGAGCCGCGTCGGAAAGATCGGCACGCGATCGATGCCGGAAAGCTGCGAAAAGAAGATTCCGAACGCCGCATCGAGATCGCCTTCCTCGACCATCTTCAGCAGTTCGCCCGGCGGACGGTCGACGAGTTCGATCTGCGCATCGGGGTTGGTCTGCGCAAAACGCGCGAGCACTTGCGGCATCAGGCTCGCGGCGATCATCGGCGTGCAGCCCAGCAGCAGCGAGGCCTGTTTTTGCCGGCCCAGCTCGTTTAGCTCGACCACCGATTTTTCGAGCGTCTCGACGATCTTCATCGCCGTCGGATAGAACAGGCGGCCCGCTTCCGTCAGCGCGACGGTGCGTGTGGTGCGCTCGAACAGGCGGCAATTGAGCTGCGTTTCGAGTTCGCGAATGATCGCGCTCAGCGCGGCCTGGCTCAAATGCATGCTCTGCGCGGTCTTCGTGAAGCTCGACGCGTTTGCGACGCCCAGAAAGACTTTGAGTTGTTTGAGGGACAGGTTCATCGACGGCGATCCTTGAGGCAGGGCACGGTAGGGCTGCCCGGATTCTATCGCCGTGCCGGCGTGTCCGCGACCGGGACTAGACCCGATCGCGGACACGCTGCCGCCGTGACGTGGCGGCAGATCTTGCCGCGCAAACGTTGTCACAGCGCGTGTTTCAAGCGAAAGCGCGGGCGGGTGCGGCGCGGGTTACGCGAATGCGTACCGGCCTTCGTCGTCGCGGACGATCGTGCGCGTGGCGCCCGTATCTTCGAGCCAGCGCACGATTTCGCGGCCATCGCGCGTACCCGTCGCGGACATCAGCTCGGTAAAGCGCTTCGGGCCATCCGCGAGGGCGGCTTCGAGCGAGTCGAAGCGCGCGCCCGTAAGCGCCGGCGGCGTCGGCACGCGGTGTTCGAGATCGCGCTCCTCGCCGGGACGCAGGAGCGGCAGCGTGAGATCGAAGCCGACCTTTGCCGTCACCGTCGAGCCGCCGAGCGAGGGATCGAGCGGCATCGCGCGCATGCCGCTGTGCATCACTAGATCGCGGTCGGCCTGGAAGCGCGTCGCGAGCGCCCAGTCCATCTGCTCGTCGGAGAAGATGTCGATGTCGGGATCGACGACGAACACATGCTTGACGTTCGCGAGCGACGCGAACACAGCGGCGATCGCATTGCGCGCCTCGCCGGGCACGCGCTGTTGCATCGCGACGCGCACGTTGAACATGCCGCCCGTTGCGGGGCTCGCATACACGCCCTTGATCTCGCGCACGGCCGTTTCGAGCGCGCGCCAGACGGTCACTTCCGTGCGCAGCGCGGCGAGTTGCGCCGTATCGGTGCGCGCCATCGTGCGGCCGCCGATCGTGCAGGTCTGGAATACGGCATCCTTGCGATGCGTGATGGCCGTCAGATGAAACACCGGGTTCGTCTTGATGCCGCCGTAGTAGCCGAGAAATTCGCCATACGGTCCTTCCGGTTCCGCGTGCCCGCGTTCGTCCAGATAGCCTTCGAGAATGAACTCCGCGTCGGCGGGCACGAGCAGATCGTTCGTCACGCATTTGACAACGCCCATCGGCGCACCGCGCAACGCGGCGACGAGTTCGAGTTCATCCGCGGGAATGCGCATCGTTGCGCCGACGTGGTCGATGGGATGCGTGCCGACAGCGAACGCGATCGGCAGCCGCTCGCCGCGCCTCGCGTGAGCAATGGCGATGGCGCGCAGATCGGACGGCGCGACAAGATCGACGCCCGCCGTGCGCCGGCCGCGCAGCATCAGACGGCGAATGCCGACGTTGGTCCAGCCGGTGTCGGGGTCGACCGCGAAGTCGATCGATGCGGAAATATACGGCGCGCCGTCGAGATCGTGCTGCAGATGCACGGGCAGGGCGGTGAAGTCGCACTCGTCGCCCGTCAGCACGACCTGTTGCACGGGCGCTTCGTCGCGGCGCACTTCGACGAGCTTGCCTTTGCTGCGCAGACGGTCGCGCACGACTTCGAGCAGATGCGCGGGCGTCGTGTCGAAGGCTTTGGCGAGGCGGGTGCGGCTTGCCGCGACGCTGCCCGCGAGCGACACCGTGCCGCCCGCCGGCTGCTGGAACCACACCGCACGCGGGTTGCCTTCCATGATGCGGGCGACATCGGCGAGATCGACGGGTTCGTCGCGGCGTTCGAGTTCCGTGTCGTCGAGCGACGCGAGAAAGCGCCTCAGACGGAAGCGTTCGAGGTCAGGCAGTTCCGCGCCTTGCGCGGTCGAAGGAATGGCTGTCTTGGGTCTCAATGTCGTGTCCTAATGTGCGGGGCGTTGCGCGGTGCGCACCCTCAAAAGCGTGCTGACAGCGCGGTGGCTGCGAGATGCGCGGCAAAGCCGCTCGAACCCGCCGGGGACATGTCGGGCGCGAGATGCAGGAACTGCTTGACGGCGCGCAGCGTGACGGCGCTGCAGCCGAGCAGCGTGTCGGTGAGCGCGTCGGTTTCGTCGTCGAGCGACGCAATCGGCACGACGCGGCTCACGAGACCCGCCACGAGCGCTTCCTGCGCCGACAGACGCGCGCGGCTCAACACCATGTGCGCAACCGTTTTCACAGGCACGCGTCCAATCAGCGCGGACATGACGAGCGTGGGCGGAATGTCGCGCTCCATTTCGGGGATCTGGAAGACCGCGTTGTCGGCGGCGAGCGCGACGTCGCACACGCCTGCCAGCGCGCAGCCGACCCCGATCGCTTCGCCTCGCACCGCGGAAAGCACGGGCACGCGCACTGCCTTCAATGCATCGTAGAGCGCGAGCGGCGGCGCGGCGACCACGCGCCGCAACGTTTCCGCCGAAGGCTTGGCGCCTTGAGGCGGCATCGGCGACTGGCGGCCTTTGCAGAAGTCCTTGCTGCTGCTGCCGATACGCACGAGCTTGGTATCGTCGTCGATTGCGGTGACGGCGGCGATGATGGCGTCGCTCATCGGCTGATCGATCAGATTGCCGTTCTCAGGCCGGTCGAGCACGATGTCGAGCAGCGCGCCCTTGCGGCGGATAGCGACGGATTCAGTTGACATGTGCGCCTCCTTGAGCGCGATGGACGTATTCCCAGACTACTTTCGGCGTGGCAGGCATCGCGAGTTCATCGTTGCCGTACTCGCGCAGCGCATCGGCCAGCGCGTTGAAAATCGTCGCGGTAGCCGGCGTGATGCCGCTTTCGCCGCCGCCTTTCACGCGCAGCGGATTGCCATGCGTCGGGTCTTCCGTCAGTTCCACATTGAGCGGCGGAATCACGCCGGCGCGCGGCATGCCGTAATCCATGTACGAACCCGTCAGCACCTGTCCCGTCTCGCGATCCACGTAGAAGCCTTCGGACAGCGCCTGGCCGATGCCTTGCGCGAGGCCGCCGTGCACCTGCCCCTCGACGATCAGCGGATTGATCGGTTGCCCCACGTCGTCGACGGACGTGTAGTTGACGAGTTCCACCATGCCTGTGTCGGGGTCCACTTCGAGTTCGCAGACGGCGGCGCCCGTCGGATGCGCGGGAACGCGCGTGTTGACTTCGGCGTGGGCGTAGAGCTTTTTCATCGACGGGTCGCCGGGCACGCCATCCTGCGAAACCTGGCGCGCGACTTCCGCGAGACTGATGCGCTTGCCCGCAGCGGACGCGGTGAACGAGGCATCCGCGAATTCGACCTCGGACACGGCCACGCCGAACAGCGCGGCGGCCACCTGTTTGCCCGTGGCGATGATCTGCTGCGCGGTATCGACGAGCAGCATGCCGCCCAGGCGCATCGTGCGGTCCGAATGGCTGCCCCCGCCGACGCTCACGAATGCCGTGTCGCCCGTGCGCAGCGTCACGGCTTCCATCGGTACGCCGAGATGATGCGCGATGACCTGCGCGAACGTGGTTTCGTGGCCCTGGCCCGTCGACTGCGTGCCCGACACGATATCGACGCTGCCGTCCGCGCGCACCGTCAGCTCGATGCGCTCGCGCGGCGCGCCGACGGGCGACTCGATGTAGTTCGCCAGCCCGATGCCGCGCAGCCGTCCATTCGCACGCGATTGCGCGCGGCGTTCCTCGAAGCTGTCCCATTTTGCGAGCGTCAACGCGCGCGCCATGTTGCGCTCGAATTCGCCGCTGTCGTACGTGAGTCCCATCGGGCTGCGATAGGGCAGCTTGTCGTGCGACACCAGATTGCGCCGGCGAATCTCCGCGCGCTCGATGCCGAGTTCGGCAGCGGCGAGATCGAGCATGCGCTCGATCACATGCGTCGCCTCGGGACGGCCCGCGCCGCGATACGGCGCGGTCGGCACCGTGTTGCTCAACACCGCGCTCACGTGCACGGCGGCCACGGGCACGTCGTAGACGGTCGTCATGATGCGCGTGCCGTTCGACATCGGCACGTACGACACCGTATGCGCGCCGACGTTGCCGATCCATTCGTTGTCGATGGCGAGAATGCGGCCGTCTTTTGAAAAGCCGATTGCGCAGCGAATGATCGCGTCGCGGCCCTGATAGTCGGACAGGAACGCTTCGCTGCGATCGCTCGTCCATTTGACGGGGCGTCCGATGCGTCGTGCGGCCCACACCACAGCCAGCTGCTCGACGTAGACGAACGAGCGCGGCCCGAAGCCGCCGCCCGTATCGGGACACACGACGCGCATCCGCGCGGGCGGCACCTTCAGCGCGGCAGCAAGCACCAGTTGCTGACGCACCGCGCCCTGGCTGCCGGAGATCAGCGTGTAGACGTCGTTGGCCGCGTCGTGCATGCCGATCGCGCTGCGCGGCTCCATCTGGCAATTGACGAGCCGGCTGTGATGAAACTCGCGGCGCACGACGTGATCGGCTTGCGCGAGAATCTGGCGCGCGGCTTCGCGGTCGCCGATCTGCGTCTGGAAGCACAGATTGCCGGGCGCGCCGTCCCACAGTTGCGGCGCGTCGGGCTGCATGGCGTCCGCGCCGTTGATGACGGCGTCGAGCACGTCGTAATCGACTTCGATCAGCTCCGACGCATTGCGCGCCTGCAACGGCGTTTCGGCGATCACCATCGCGATCGCCTCGCCGACATAACGCACGCGGTCGACGGGCAGCGGGATATGAAACTGGTTGAAGATCGAACCCGTCAGCGACGTGAGAAAGGCCTTCTTCGTCGCGTCGACGGCGTCGACGGGATTCGGCACATGATCGACGCCTTGAAAGCCATCGTCGAGATAGTCCTGGCCGATCAGCACGGCGATCACGCCGGGCGCTGCCTGCGCGGCGCTGATGTCGATCGAGCGCAAGGCGGCATGCGCGTGAGGCGAACGCAGAAAGGCTGCATGCACCTGGCCGTCGACGCGAATGTCGTCAGTGTATTGGCCATTGCCCGTCACGAAACGCTGGTCTTCGACGCGAGGTATCGGTTTGCCGATCATGACGCGTGTTCCTCCGTCTTCGCGAAGGGCGCATCGGGGTACATCTCGCGTGCTGCGTGGCGCACCGCTTCGATGATGTTCACGTAGCCCGTGCATCGGCAGATGTTGCCTTCCAGCGCGTGACTGATGCTCGCCACATCGAGCGCCGGTTCCTCGCGCAGATAGAACGCGCTGGCCATGATCATACCGGGCGTGCAAAAGCCGCACTGCAGACCGTGGCACTGCACGAACGCGTTTTGCACGGGATGCAGCTTGCCGCCGCATTGCGCGCTCAGACCTTCGACGGTCACGACCTGTCCGCCGCTCGCCTGAGCCGCGAGCATTGTGCAGGACTTGACGGCGTTGCCGTCGAGATGCACGGTGCACGCGCCGCACTGGCTCGTATCGCAGCCGACATGCGTGCCCGTCAGCCGCACATGCTCGCGCAGAAATTCGACGAGCAGCGTGTTGTCGGGCACAGCGTGCGAGACGTCCGTGCCGTTCACCTGAAGCTGGACTTCAACCATGATTCACCTGTCTTTCCCGTTCGTGCCGCGCGCTCATTCGGCGGCGGGTTCGTTCGCTGCCGTCAGCGTCGCGTTGAAGCGCTTGAAGAACTCGGCGGCGAGCTTGTTCGCCACCGACGTGACGAGGCGCGAGCCGATCTGCGCGAGCTTGCCGCCAACCTGCGCTTCGGCGACGTAGGTGAGCACGGTGCCGTCTTCGGCATCGGCGAGCGTGACGGTTGCCGTCATCTTGCCGAAGCCCGCAATGCCGCCCTCGCCCTGGCCGAGAATCCGGTAGCCATTCGGCGCGTCGCGTTCGGACAGTTCGAGCGTGCCCTTGAAGCGCGCCTTGACGGGGCCGACGGAGGCGACCACGACAGCCTTGTACTCGTCTTCGCTTTCCGCCGTGAATGCTTCGCAGCCGGGAATGCATTCCTGAAGCACGGCCGGGTCGTTGAGTCCTTGCCATACCTGTTCGCGCGATGCCGCGATGGTTTGCGATCCGGTGAATTCCATCCTGTTCTCCTGAATTGAGCGGCGTCGTTACGACGCGAGCAGCGCCTGCAGTGCGCGGCGGGTATAGGTTTCGATCAGATGCGCGCGATACGATGCGGACGCGTTGGCGTCGTCGGGCAGCATGTCGCGGTCGATCCACAGCGATGCGAGCGCGGCCTCCGACAAGTCCTGTTGCAGCGCGGTCTCGGCATCGAACCAGCGGAACACCGACGCGCCCGCGCCCGTCACGGCGACGCGCACGGCATCGTCGTACTGCGCGATGAACACGCCCGTCACCGCGTAACCCGACGCCGGGTGCCGGTACTTCGCATAGGCGGCGCGGCGTGGAATGGCGAATTCGATCGCGGTGACGAGCTCGTCGGCTTCGAGCGCGGTTTCGAATGTGTCGATGAAATAGTCGTCGGCGGGAATGCGCCGTTGCGACGAGGTGATGACGTGCGCATTCAGTGCGAGCACGGCGGACGGATAGTCCGCTGCCGGGTCGTTGTTTGCCACCGATCCGCCCATCGTGCCGCGGTTGCGCACCTGCGGATCGGCGATCACGCTGGCCAGATGCGCGAGCGCTGGAATGGCTTCGCGCACGACGGCGGAGGCGGCGACTTCCGCGTGCTTCATCAGCGCGCCGACATGCAGCGTGTCGCCGCGCACTTCGATGCCGCGCAGTTCGTCGATGCGCGTGAGGTCGATCAGATGCGACGGCGCCGCGAGGCGTTGCTTGAGCGTCGGGATCAGCGTCATGCCGCCCGACAGCGGCCGCGCTTCTTCGTGCTCGCGCAGCCAGTCGACGGCTTGCGCCAGCGACGCGGCGCGCAGATAAGTCGTGTCGTACATGTTGTCTCCTGCAGCATGCGGTGCCGCCGTGCATGCCAGATATCTGTCGTTACAGGCCCGTCATGGCCTTTTGCGGCTCCGAGAGCCAGTTCTCCAGCGCAGTGGCGAGCGCGACGGGTACTTCGTGCATCGCGTAATGTCCTGCGTTGCACAGCGTTTCCAGCGTGGCGTTCGGATACCACGCGAGCCATGTGCGCGTCATCAGCTCTGTCGTGATGGTCGGATCGTGCTCGCCCACGAAGAGCTTGACGGGCACGGGATTGCCTTCCACCTGCGCGGCGAAATCGCCCGTGGCCCACTGCGGCAGATAACCCGCGAATGCTTCGCGCCGCGAGTCGCGCATCGACAGTTGCGCGAGATGCGTGCTCCACGGCGACGCGAGCCGGCTGCCCGTCGAAAAGTGAATGATGCCTGCGCGTTTCGCGACGTCGTCGATGCAGGTGGAGAACATCGCAAGGCGCGTTTCATCCATGCGCGAGCCGCACGCGGGGACAGCGGACACGCCCGTCATGTTGACGATCCGGTCGGGCGCGGCGAGCAGCACGCGCTGCATCGCCATGCCGCCCATCGAATGGCCGATCAGGCTGAAGCGCGGCCAGTCGAGATGATCGGCGAGCGCGAGCACGTCGCGCGCGACTTCGTCGAACGTGAACGCGCCGTCGATATCGCGCGAAAGCCCGTAGCCGCGATAGTCGAAGAACGCATAGGAGAAGCGTTCGGCATCGAGCGCGGTTGTGAGCGCGGTCCAGTCGGCCGAACTGCCGAACCAGCCGTTCAGCGCGATCACCTTGTGCGGACCGTGTCCGAACTGCCGGAAACCGTTGAGCGTGGTCATGATTCAATGCTCCCCGGCGGCAAGTGGATACGGCAGCGCGGCAGCGATGCGCCCGCGACACTCGCCGAAGCCGATCGACACGGCACCCGGCGCGCTGGCGCGCGCGCTCAACACGATCTCGTCGCCGTCTTCGAGGGCAATGCGCGATTCGCCGTTGGGCAGCGCGAGCGGCTTCTTGCCCGCTTCGGTGAGTTCGGTGAGGCAAGCGCGCGATGCGTCACTGGCGCCGGAAATGGTGCCGCTGCCGACCAGGTCGCCCGTGCGCAGATTGCAGCCGTTGCTCGTGTGATGCGCGATCATCTGCGCGAACGTCCAGTACAGGTTGTCCAGTTGCGTGTGCGTGATCTGCATGGCGGTGATGCGATCGCTGCGCATCGCCGATGTAGAAAGGTGCGCGTACAGGTCCAGACTGAGACCGCCGTGCTGCTGATCGTGCGGGCCGCGAAGATGCGGCAGGATCGCGGGATCGCCCGCTGCGCGCGAAGGCGCAGCCTTGCGGAACGGCGCGAGCGCTTCTTCCGTGACGAGCCACGGCGATACGCTGGAATGGAAGCTTTTACCGAGGAACGGGCCCAGAACCTGTTCGAACCACTGAATGCTTTTGGCCGACCAGTCGTTGAGCAGGCAATAGCCGAACACGTGATCACGTGCGTCGTCGATCGCGATGGGGCGCGTCAGTGCGTTGCCTCGACCGATGACAGCCGCGAGTTCCAGTTCGAAATCGAGCATCGGCGCGGGGCCGAAACACACGTTGCCGTTTGCATCGCGATACTGGCCATGTGGACGCCGCACGTCGCCGCCGCTCACGCGCAGCGAAGAGGCGCGGCCGTGATAGGCAATCGGAAGCGACTTGAAGGCAGCAGGCAGCGGATCGGCGAGACCTTTGTAGCGACCGTGGCGCTCGGTGTGATGCAGCGAGGTCAGAAAGTCCGTGTAGTCGCCGATCGTGCAAGGCAGCGTCAATTCGACGTCGGCCACGCGCGGCAGCACGGCATCGATCGACGAGGCGAGACGCGAACGCGCGGGCGCATCGTGTTTCAACAGATCGGACAGCGCGGCGCGCAGCGCGCTCACATGGCGCGCATCGAGCGCCATCAGCGCGTTGAGCGTGCTGTCACAGGCCGATGCGCAGGCGAACGCCGCATCGCCGTCGAGCAGGGACAGATCGTGCAGCGCGCGCAGATCGACGACGCGGTCGCCGATCGCCACGCCCGTGCGGGTTTCGCCGCCGCGCGCAAAGGCGCCGAACGGCAGGTTCTGTATGGGGAAATCCGTGTCGCGGGCATTGGCCGATTCGATCCAGCTTCGCCGCGCGGGATCGTGCGTGATATTCAGTGCACTCATGCGGGGCGTGTCTCCGATACTGCTTTATCTTTTTCAGCGGTCCAGGCGTCGAGCGCCGGCCGAGCTCGCATTTTATATCCTGCCAGCTCTTCGACGGGCGCAACCGGGACGGTCAGTTCAACGCGCAGTCCGTTCGGATCGAAGAAATAGATGGAGCGCACGAAATGATGATCGGTGACGCCTAGCACGTCGATGCCATGTTCGATCAGGCGCGCTTTCATCGCTTCGAGCTGTTCGAGCGTTTCGAGCCGCAGCGCGATGTGATTGACCCACGACGGCGTATTCGGCGAAGGCAACGCAGCCGTCGCATCGCCGAGATCGAAGAACGCGATGTTCGATCCGTCGGCCATTTCGAAGAACACGTGCACATACGGGCAGTATTCGCCCGTGCTCGGCACGCGGTCGAGGCGGATCACATGGACGAGCGGCAGGCCGAGAATGTCTTCGTAGAAGTGGCGCGTTTCTTCGGCGTCGCGGCAGCGCCACGCGAAATGGTGTAGGCCGAGCACGGGCGCCGGGCTGGAGTGGGACACGGTGTCTCCTTGTAATGCGGTTCGTACGGGCTGTGGTGCCGTATCAGACTTCGACGCCATCGACGTCGTATTCGAACAGCCAGTTGTAGCGCTCTTTCACGCGCTCCTCGCTCCATTCGCGATCCACATAGGCGGCCGCGCCTTCCGCATGCGCGAGCTGCGGGTTGTGAAAGCGCGTCGCATTCGCTGCGGAGCCGCGTACGACGCGCGCCGTGCGGTCGAGTCGCAGTGCTTCGTAGCGTTGCAGCGCGAAGGGGATATCGTCGGCGTACCGTTCGAGGCAGCGAGCGAGCAGATAGCCGTCTTCGATCGCCATGCCCGCGCCTTGCGCGAGAAACGGCAGCGTCGGATGACAGGCGTCGCCGAGCAGCGTGGCGTGGCCGTGGCTCCAGCGTGACATCGGCTCGCGCACCATCAGCGCCCACTTGTACGGAATGTCGATGGCCGAGATCAGCGTGCGCACGTCTTCATGCCAGCCTTCGAAATCGGCGAGGCATTCTTCGAGCGTGCCGCGCTCGGACCACGATTCGACCTGCCAGCCGGACTTTTCGATCGCGCCGACAAAGTTGACCAGCTTGTTGCCGCGCAGCGGGTAGTGGATCACGTGCGCGCCCGGGCCGACCCAGTTCGCGCCGTACGACTCGCGCAGATGCTCTGGCAGCCTGGACGCGTCGATCACGCCTCGCCACGCCATCACGCCGGAAAATACCGGCTCGTCGGGACCGAACAGCGCGCGGCGCACGCGCGAATGCACGCCGTCCGCGCCGATCAGCAGATCGCCTTCGCAGGTTTCGCCGCTGACTGCCTGCACGACGACCTTGCCGTCCTGCTGCGAAAAGCTTTCGACCTTGTGATTGAGCCGGATCGCGTCGGGCTTGAGCGCTCGTACGACGTCGGCGAGTTTTTCATGCAGGTCCGCGCGATGCAGCGTGAAATAGGGGAAGCCGTAGGTGTCGCGCGATTGCGCGCCCAGGTCGAAGAGGCGCCAGGTCTGGCCGGTGTTCCAGAGCCGCACGCGCTTGCCGAGCGGTTCGCATGCAAGACCTTCGAGCGCATCGCCGACGCCCAGCCGGAACAGCACGCGTGTCGCATTCGGACTCAGCTGTACGCCCGCGCCGATTTCCTTGAGCGCCTGCGCCTGTTCGAACACCGTGACATCGAAACCTTTTTTCAATAGCGCGGCCGCGGCCGTCAATCCGCCGATACCGGCGCCTGCAATAACTATCTTCATTCGACGATCCGACCTCTTTCGTAGTGGGCGCGTTTTATCGACGTTGCTTATCAATCAATCGATAATATTTGTGAGTGATTAACCCGGTGAAATCGGAAATCACTTTAAATCAGCGAATCACAGGAAAGAAGCAAATTAATCCGAATGGATCATCAATGAAATTTGATAATTCGAAGACGCCTGGGATAAACCCTTTATCGGCGGAAAAAAGCGGATCGTGGCGGGCTCACATGCCCCAGCGCTGCACCGTCGCGGTGTCGAGTCCGAACAGATCGAGCACGCGCCCCAGCGTGTGGTCGACCATGTCGGTCAGCGATTCGGGGTTCGCGTAGAAGGCGGGCACGGGCGGATAGACGATCGCGCCCGCTTCCGTCACGGCCGTCATGCTGCGCAGGTGGCCGAGATGCAGCGGCGTTTCGCGCACCATCAGCACGAGCCGGCGGCGCTCTTTCAGCGCGACGTCGGCGGCGCGCGACAGCAGGCCCGACGTCATGCCCGTCGCGATTTCCGACAGGGTCTTGATGGAGCAGGGCGCGACGATCATGCCCATCACGGGAAACGAGCCGCTCGAAATCGACGCGCCGATATCGGTGTTCGAATGGCAGACGCTCGCCATCGCGCGGATGTCGGCGACGTTGTAGTCGGACTCGTGCGCGAGCGTGACCTGCGCGGAGCGGCTCATCACGAGGTGCGTTTCGATGTCGAGCTTGCGCAGCAGTTGCAGCAGCCGCACGCCGTAAATGACGCCGGACGCGCCGCTGATGCCGACCACCATGCGCCGCGGCGGCATGCCTCTCATATCCATAAGATTCTCCCGAATGCCAATCGTGATTCGCGTGACGCGGCGGATGTTAGCACCGGGTTTCTGCTAAAAGAAGCGTAAAAGGAGATTAAATCCCCGCTCCTGGTGTTTCTACCGAGCCATTAAAAGCTTTGTTCGTTTTGTTCGATTGATTGATAAATAATTCGCGATTCAAAGCCGTAAATACGTTGGATACACTCTCGGCAACATTTGGCAGACCTCGGGCATCCGGGCACGGATTCGCCGCACGCGTCAGATGGGGATCAGCCGGCACGCAGCCGGCTGGCGACAATAAAGACATTGGAGACACTGGTTGAAAACGACGAGTCTGCTGTTAGGCGGTTGTGCGGTCGCGCTGAGTTGCCCCGCGTTCGCGCAGTCATCGGTGACGCTGTACGGGAGCGTCGACGTCGGCGTCGATTTCGTTTCGAACTCGCGCGGCGCGCATCTGTATCAGGAATCGGCGGGCAAGCGCACCCCGGACCGCTTCGGCTTTTTGATCAGGGAAGATATCGGCGGCGGCAACACGGTGTTCGCTCGGCTCGAATCGGGCTTCCTGACGAACACGGGCGCGCAGATCAATCCGACGAGCTTCTTCAATCGCGATGCGTACGTGGGCATTTCGAACGACCGGTTCGGCTCGCTGAGCCTCGGCCACATTCCCGACTACGTATACGAATACGTGGGCGGACTGAACAACTCGGTGCCCGGCATTTCGTCGTTCTATACGGTCGGCAACCTGGACGGACTCGCAAACACCCGCGCGCTCGACAACTCGGTGAAGTACGAGACGATCGACTACCGCGGCTTCCAGGCGGGCGTGATGAACAGCTTCGGCAATCAGACCAACTTCAGCGACGGGCGTCAGTACAGCATTGGTGCGCGTTACCAGAACGGCACCGTGAAACTGGGCGCCGCGTACACGATGTCGCACAACCGCACGGCGGACCTGTTCGGCATTTTCGGTGTGACGTCGGTGCTGGGGCAGACACTGAAACAGGGCGTGCAGTTCAATGCCGAACGGTACAGCACGATTGCCGTCGGCGGCTCGGTCTCGGTTGGCGATTTCATCCCGCACGCAACATTTACCGACGTGAAGCTCGAAGATCCGCAGGGTTCGGTGACGGAGCGCAACTACCAGGTGGGCGTGAACATCGATCTGAGCGGCGGCAAGCGCTTCTACGTGCTGGGCGTCTCGTACAACCGTTCGATGTTCGAAGGGTTGACGTACAACCAGTACAACCTGTTTCTGACCCATTACCTGTCGAAGAGCACGCAGATTTACGGAGGCGTCGGCTTGCAGCGCGCGTCGGGCACGGGCGCGAAGGCCGAGCAGTTCGGCTACCAGCCGTCGAGTTCGAGCGCGCAGACGGTGGGACGCATCGGTATCAATCACATGTTCTGATGCGTGCGCTGGAGGCGATATGGCGTGAGGACGGCTGTGGAGCGGGTGAACGAGCGCAGAGAGCGAAAAGAGCCAATGGGGTAGGGCTTTCTTCACTTTTTTCGATCTGATCATCAAGATTTTTTGATTCTGTCGCTTGCCGGCGGGCCGTATATTGAGGCTCCCGGCGGCGGCGCCAAAGGAACGCAGCACGGGGCGGCGGCGCGAAGCACACGCGTTGCCGGCCGATCAGGCACATTGGGACGCACATGCAAGCAGACCGCACATTCAACATATCGACTCTCATCGAAGAGCAAAAGACAGGACGTTTCGCCGTTGGCCTGCTGTTCTGGTGTTTCCTGATCATGCTGATGGACGGCTACGACCAGACGGCCGTTTCGTTTGCGGCACCCGCGATCATCAAGGAGTGGCACGTCGCGCGCGGCGGCTTCGGTCCTGTGTTCGGTGCGGGGCTGTTCGGCACGCTGATCGGTTCGTTCATCTTCGGCTATTTCGGCGACCGCTTTGGCCGCAAGCGCGCCATCGTGTCGGGCAGTCTGTTTTTCGGGCTGCTGACGCTGGTGTCCGTGTGGGCGACGTCGTTGCCGGAACTGATGCTGCTGCGATTCATCGCGGGGCTGGGCATGGGCGGCGTGGTGCCCAATTCGGTTGCGCTGGTGGCCGAGTACGCGCCCAAGCGTTTGCGCGCCACATGGGTCACGCTGATGTTCTCCGGTTTCTCGATCGGCGCGGGCTCGGGCGGTCTGGTGTCGTCCGCGTTGATTCATCGCTACGGCTGGCCCGTGATGTTCGTGGTGGGCGGCGTCGGCTCGCTCGCGGTTGCGCTGCTCCTGATCGTCATGCTGCCGGAATCGGCGAAGCTGCTGGTCGTGCGCGAGCGCAGCATCGAAACGGTGCGCAAGCTGGTCGCACGTCTGCGTCCCGACATCGCGTTGCCCGCCGACGCGCAATTCGTGCCCGGCGAAGTGCAGGAGAAAAAGCGCTTCGTGCTGAAGCTGATTTTCTCGGATGGCCTGCGCGCCATCACGCCGCTGTTGTGGATCGTGTTCATCGTCAATTCGATGGCGCTGTATTTCCTGCAGAACTGGTTGCCGATCCTGATGGAAGGCGTCGGCATCAATCCGCAAAGCGCGGGCATCATCACGACGATGTTCTCGGTGGGCGGCGTGCTCGGCGGGCTGATCCTGTGTCGCTTCGTCGATCGTCATGGCGTGCTGGCCATCATCTCGCTGCCGGCGATCGGCTGTCCCGTCGTTGCGCTGCTGGGGCACGGCATGTCCGAAGCGTGGCTGATGTTCGCGGTGTTCGCGACGGGCTTCTGCGTCGTCGGCGCGCAGTACGGGCTGTACGCGGTCGCGGGCATGATCTATCCGACGTCGTTCCGCTCGGCGGGCGTGGGCAGTGCGATCTCGGTCGGCAAGATCGGCTCGGTGTCGGGGCCCGTGATCGGCGGCATTCTGCTGTCGATGCATCTGCCGTTCGCGCAGATGTTCTACGCGGCATCGGGCCTGTTTCTCGTCGCGACCGTCTTTTCGACGGTGCTGGCCGTGCTGTACAGGGCGCGATTCGGCGATGAGCACAGCAAGGACAACACCGCCATCAAGATGCGCTCCGCGTTGGGCGATTCCTGATCGCCGAGCGCGACCCGCAACGCGCTCGTTTTTCAGACGTGTCGATGCCTGATGTCGAGTTCGCTGCGGCGGGCGGGCGTCCGGCCGTCCCTGCTCGTCTTCCCGGCCTGATGCGATCTCTCTGGACAAAACAACGATGAATACCGTCTCGCAGACCACTCGCACCATCGACGTGACCGCGCTCATCGAACGGCAAACACTGCGTGGCTTCTCGTTGTGGCTGATCGCGTGGTGTTTCCTCATCGTACTGATCGACGGCTACGATCAGGTTGCTGCGGCGTATGCGGCGCCGGCCTTGATTCGCGCATGGCGCGTGAGTGCCGCGGGTTTCGGCCATGTGTTCGGCGTCGGCCTGTTCGGCGTGCTCGTCGGTTCGTTGCTGCTCGGCTTTATCGGGGACCGCATCGGGCGGCGAATGACGATCATTTTCGGCTCGCTGTGGTTCGGCATCCTGACGTATGCATGCAGCGACGCGACCTCGCTGGATCAGTTGACCGTGCTTCGCTTTTTCGCGGGCATCGGCATGGGCGGCGTCGTGCCCAATACGGTTGCGCTCGTGTCCGAATACGCGCCAAAGGCGCGCCGCGCGACGTGGATCACGCTGATGTTCTCGGGCTTTTCGATCGGCGCGGGCGGCGGTGGCGCGATTGCATCGTGGCTGCTGCCGCGTTACGGCTGGCCCGTGCTGTTCGAAGTCGGCGGCGTAGCGGCCGTAGCGGTCGCCGTCGCGTCTGTCTGGCTGTTGCCGGAATCGGTGCGCTTTCTGATACTCAATGGCCGCGCTGTGCGGCACATCTCACGCATCGTGGGCCGGCTCGATCGTCGTATCGACCAAGGTGGCGCGGACGTGCGCTACGTCGTCGACGATGAAAAGCGAGTGCGCGCAACGCCGCTTGCATTGTTCAGCAATGGCCTCGCCCGTGTGACGCCGCTGCTTTGGGTGCTGTTCGTGCTGAACTCGCTCGCGCTGCATTTTCTGCAGAACTGGCTGCCGATTCTTTTCAGCATGAGCACACTGCCAGCGGCCCAGGCGGCGAAAGCCGCGATGATGTTCCCGGTGGGCGGCACCGTCGGCGCGCTCGCGTTGAGCCGCTGCGTGGACCGCTACGGGGTCGCGGTGATCCTGCTGCTTGCGATGCTGGGTCTTCCCGTGTGCGTCTCGCTCGGCATGCCGATGCCCGCGCTCTGGCTATACGGCGCGTCGTTCATGAGCGGCGTGTGCGTGATCGGCTGCCAGTTCGCGCTCTATGCCGTGGCGGGCATGCTCTATCCGACGATGCTGCGCTCAGCGGGCGTGGGGTCCGCCATCGGTGTCGGCAAGCTCGGGTCGGTCGTCGGTTCCGTGCTCGGCGGCGTGCTGCTGGCGATGCATTTGCCTGTTGCGCAGCTATTCCTGAACGTGTCGGGCGTTTTCGTGTTCATCGCCTTGCTGTCGGTATGGCTGGGTTGGAACCGGCGACGCGCCGCAAGCCAGTCGATCGCGTGATCGCTCAGTCAAGGGTTCATACGATGCTCTCCACTCTGACCGCCGATGCCGCCGCGCTCGCGTCCTCTTTTGCCACAGCACCTGAAACACGGCGCAAGACGATGTCGCTGCAGCAGCGCATCGTGTTGACGATGGCGCTGCTGGCCCTGCTGATGACGGCCATCGGCGTGCTCGGCTTGACGGGCGCGTGGCGCGCGAATCGCGCCAATCGCGATACCTACGAGAACAAGCTGACAGCGGCCGTGCACATCGGCAATGCAGAATTGCTGATCGCGCGCACGCGGCTCGTGCTCGGCGGCGCAATGGCCCAGGCGGACGCCGCGCGCGCGACGCAACAGATTCGCCATGCCGACGGCTTCTTCGCGCAGTCTGACGAGGAGTGGCGCAGCTTCGTCGCCGGCGTGCACGAAGCGGGCGAGGCCGCGTTGATCAAAGCCGCCGGCCAGCGCCGCGACGCGCTGCGCCGCGCGATGGGGGCATTTCTCGATGCGCTGAAAGCGGGTGACCGCGCGAGCGCCGAACGCATCGGCACGTTGCAGCTGAGCGGGCTGTTCAACGACATGAGCGCCGCCAATGACGTGCTCAAGCGCGCGCTCTACGCGAACGCCAAGCGCAGCTACGACGACGCGGAGCGTTATTTCAGGCTGTTCGTCGCGGTGTCGTCGGCGATGATCGTGTTCGGCATGGCGGCAGCGGCGTTCAGCTGGCGCTCGCTGCGCCGCGCGATCATGGCGCCGCTCGGCGACGCGCTGACGCACTTCGACGCGATCGCCGCGGGCGATCTCAGCCGCGCGATTCCACGTCATCGCGCCGATGAAATGGGACAGTTGCTCGACGGACTGCGGCAGATGCAGGTCCGGCTTTCGCACACCGTGACGGCCGTGCGCGATAGCTGCGAATCGATCGGCACGGCGGTCGGCGAGATCGCGGCCGGCACGCTCGATCTGTCGTCGCGTACGGAAGAGCAGGCCGCTTCGCTCGAACAGACGGCGGCCAGCATGAGCGGACTGACCGACACCGTGCGGCAGAACGCGGCGCGCGCGCACGACGCCTACGCGATCGCCGACGAAGTGGCGAGCGCGGCGAATGAAGGCAATGTCGCCGTCGATCAGGTGAGCAGCACGATGGCGCGCATTCAGGCGAGCTCGCGCAAGATCGCGGATATCACGGGGATCATCGAGGGCATTGCGTTTCAGACCAACATACTCGCGTTGAACGCCGCGGTGGAAGCCGCGCGCGCGGGCGTACACGGGCGGGGTTTCGCCGTCGTCGCGTCGGAAGTGCGCTCGCTTGCGCAGCATGCATCGACGGCTGCGAGGGAAATCGGCGTGCTGGTAGCGGATTCCGTGGGCGCGGCGGCGGACGGCTCGACGCTCGTCGCGGGCGCAGAGCAGTCGATCCGCGTCGTGCTCGATGCAGCCGGGCGTTTCAGGGAAATGATGAGCGGCCTCGCCGCCGACGCCGAAGAACAACGCACCGGGATCGAGCAGGTGGATGCGGCGCTCGGGATGATGGACTCGATCACGCAACAGAACGCGGCGCTCGTCGAGCAGGCGAGCGCGGCCGCCCAGTTGCTCGACGAGCAGTCGCGCGACCTCGGCCGGCAAATCGCGGTGTTCCGGTTGAGCAGCGATGTCTGATGTTCAGTTTAAACTGCCATCCTTTGTGCGGGATTTGACGTTCGGCCGCCGCAGGAACGCGGCGAACGCGAAGATCCCTCTGACCATCAAAGGAGAGCACACATGTCAGGTGTTGAGCGAGCGCGGCCGGCTCTGCTTGTCGACTTTGTCTGGCGCATCGTGCTTCGCGTCGGATTTCCGCTCGCTCGGGCCTGGTGGCATCTTCGACGACCCCACCATGAGGGCGCGCTCGTAGCAATCTATGTCGGGCGGGCACTGTTGCTGGTGAAGTCATCGTATCGGGCCGAGTGGAGTTTTCCCGGCGGGAGTATCCGGCCAGGCGAGACGCCTGATGCAGCGGCGCAGCGAGAAATGGAAGAAGAGATTGGCTTCTCGTCGTACCCGTTGATCCCGGCAGGCAGCGTATACGGCGAATGGGACGGGCGAAGGGACCGGGTGCATTTCTTTGAACTGCACCTCGATCGCATGCCCGAGCTGCGACTTGATAATCGTGAGATCATCGCCACGCATCTGGCATCGCCGGAGGAATTGCACGGCATCGCGCTGACAGGCGCAGTCGCAGCGTTTCTTGGCGGAGATCGCTGCCGCGAGTAGTTGGCTCTCAACCACTCGAAGAAGCCGCCGCTCGTATTGCGGTATTGCGCACGCCACGCCGCGCTTCGGTGCCGAGGTCGGCCATTCACCTTCGTTTTCTGCGCTTCGTCGATTTCAGCGATTTTTGCTTCGGCGCAAGGCTGGCTATCCAGGCGTCCGCAACGTCTGTTTGTGCACGCCGCACCGCCGTCGACGTCTGTCGCCTGATCTCTGCACTGGCACGTGAGCGCGCGGCGCCAGCCACAGCGTTGGCCCCGGAAAGCCACATACTCAAGAACGGATTTTTTCTTGCCCAAGGATTTTTCATCGTGCCCCCGAAAGAAAAATATACGGCGCTTCAGATCGGCAATGCGCGCGTGGGCGGCCCTCTCTTTCCGGCCGCCGATCCGAAGCGCCCCAAACAACGTTAGATGCCCTTCTTTGCGGGATTGGGCGTACCTGGTGTTGGCGTTCCTTCAACGCGTTCGACTTCTACGTCCGTTCCCCGCACGGTGTCATTGATCGTTTCTTCACGCGTCGTGGCTTCCTTGCCGACCACCACCTCCTCGACGACGCGCGCGGTCTTGGCGACTACAGGCTGTTGCGCGGTCTCGCGGATTTCGACTGAACTCTCGGTCAGGTCGGCAGCCGTTGCCGGGCGATCGACGGCGCGACGTTCGACCGTTGCGTTCTCTTCCCGCAGGTTGACTGTTTCGCTGACGGGTGTTTCCCTGACGCGCGAAAACACCCGCACGCCCCCCGTCGATACTTCGCGCTTGCCAACTTCCAGCGTCTCCTCGACCACGGGGAAAGCCTTTCGCTCGGCCAGGACCTGATCGGCCGTGTAGGCGGGCGCCGTGCTGTCATACCCCGCGTAGCCAGACGTCTTCCATTGAGCGACGCGCGAGTCGATGTCGATCGCGCCGGCGCTCGACAACACGACTTTCACGCGTTCCACGGAAGTATCGTCCACGACGTCGACCGACAGCAGTACGCCGCCGCGCCTCACGGCCTCCTGGTAATGGCCGACCTCCTCGGGCCGATCGTCGTCGCCAAACAGCCGCTTGAAAAAGTGCTCGATGCGCGCCATCGCGCCTTCGTGCGTGTGGCGGGTGCTGCTCTTCGAGGCGCTGCGTGTGTCCGCGCTATCGCTGACGGTCGGCTCACCTGCCGCGCCATAGGTCGTGTCGCTGTCGTCGGAACGATGAAGGCTGATGTCTGCGCGCGGTACGCCTTCGGCTTCAAGGCGGCTCGCCGCGTTCTCTGCCTGCGCTGGCGTGTCGAATACACCGATGATCGTCTGGTTCATTGCAGCATCTCCCACGTATTTGTCGGCCCCCGCTGGCCGTATCAGGAAACGGGATGACGTATGCGCAATGGGTGTACCTGGCAAGACACTATTGACTTTCAGCGTCGGGGCGCCACGGCCCATCGGCGCCATCGCGTCTTTCCACGACGATCTTCTCCGCCTTCAGTTGCACGTCGTGCACGCTCTCGGTTTCAATCGACCGTGTCGTTACGTGCACTTCTTCTTTGAGCATGAGCTTCGTCGTCACGACGGGCACGTACTCATAAACGGGAATGATGAGGGTATCGCCTTCCCGTCGCGGTTCCGACTGCTGCTCGACAGGTTGATTGACGGGCACCCGCCGTACTTCGACGCTCTGGCTGTGAAGCCGCACGGGGACACTGTGTGGCTCTTCGCTGACGAGCTTGCGTACGCGCACAGCGCCTGTTTCCTCTGTGTGCGTGTCGACATCGAGACGTTCCTCTATCGCGACGACACGTGCTTCGGGCGCTTCGGACGTTGCCGGGGCAGGCGCGCCCGGCGATGTTTCTGTTGGCTTGCGATCCGGGTCCATCGGCGTCTCCTTGGTCGAACGGGTGTCTCCCGCTCGCGTCCTGGTTGGCGGACAAGATACTGGCGGGCAAGATCGCATCAGCATGAAGCGCTCCAGGCCAGGGCTTGCATCGAGGCACGATGGTTGCGGCATTGTCTAAGCATCGTTGTTTGAGCTTTTTGCCGTCGGCACGCAGCGTGAGCGTCATCAAACCATCCGCAACTCGCGCGGCCAGCCCGACTCGATTCGCCCAGCCTGTCTACCATGGAAGACGCTCATGGCCCGTTCATTCCGATCCGCCGCTCGTCCCGGGGGCACTACCCCGATGCTTATTGCCGCAGCGGTTGCCGCCGCGAGTTCTGCGCTGTGGGTGCAGCATCGCTCGAAAAAAGCGGAACAGGACAATCCACCCTTCGGCCAATTCATTGAGGTAGACGGCGTGCGACTCCACTACGTCGATGAGGGGGACGGAGCGCCCGTCGTCCTGTTGCACGGAAATACCGTCCAGTTGCAGGATTTCTACGCGAGCGGGCTGATTGAACGCCTGGCCGTCAATCACCGGGTCATCGCCTTCGACCGGCCCGGCTTCGGATACAGCGAACGTCCGCGAAGACGCCTGTGGACTCCCCAGGCGCAGGCCGCGCTGATGCAGCGCGCGCTTCGCGAGATGGGAATCGCGCAGCCGGTTGTACTGGGGCACTCTTGGAGCGCGCTCGTCGCATTGGCTATGGCGATTGATGATCCGGGCTACGTACGCGGGCTCGTGCTGGTTTCCGGTTACTACTTCCCGACGGCGCGTGTGGACGTCGCGCTCACTGCGCCAGCCGCAATCCCCGTTCTTGGCGATGTGCTGCGTTATACGGCGTCGCCGTTGGCGGGGCGCCTGCTGCTGGGACGCACCGCAAAAGCGATGTTTTCACCGATGCCAACGCCAAATCAATTCTTCGACCTGATGCCGCGCGACATATTGCTTCGTCCCCGGCAATTGCGCGCCGAGGCAGAAGACGCTGTTTTCATGGTGCCCGCCGTCGCCGATTTTCGCAGACGCTATGCCACGCTCGAGGTACCCGTATGCATCATTGCCGGCGAGCGGGACAAGATCGTCGATCCAGCAGCTCACTCGGTACGGTTACACCAGGAGCTACCTCATGCCGCGCTCCTTGTCGTGCCCGGTGCGGGTCACATGGTCCACTATTCGTTCCCCCGCGTTTTGGACGAGGCGATACGCGTGATGACGCGCGACAGGAGTACGCTTGCATCCCCGTCGGTTGCGGAAGCGATGCGTGTTGACGGCGATTGCATGAAACCTCGATGAACGGATGGAGTGAGGTTCAGTGCGACGAAACATACGTCGCATCGGCAAACGCTGGCACGGCGAAGTTTTCGCGCATGCGTCGGGCCTCTGCCGCTGGCGTCTCACCGAAGAGGCGCTTGAACTCCCGGCTGAACTGCGAGGGACTGGTGTAGCCCACGGCGTGGCTCGCGGCGTCGGCGCTCAGGCCCTGGCGCACCATCAGAAGACGGGCCTGATGCAGACGCGTCGATTTGACGTACTGCATGGGCGATACCTGCGTGATCGCCTTGAAGTGGCTGTGGAAGCTCGGAACGCTCATGCCCGCCTCCCCAGCAAGCTGCGCAACGTCGAGACACTGCGCGTAGCCGGCGTGGATGAGGCGCAGCGATCGGGCGATTCCGCCGAACTGCCCGCGCATCGCGAGCGCCTCTCTCATCGAGCGGCCCTGTGCTCCCGTCAGCACACGGAAGTACAGTTCGCGCAGCAGGCCCTGGCCTAGTACGGCGGCTTCAAGCGGCCGATGCATCGCTTCGAGGAAGCGCAACACAGACGACTGCATGGCGTCGTCCATCGGCGTCGACATCATGCTCTGCGGGGCCTGTACCCGTTCCGTGACGCCTTCGCGATCGATCTGCGCCGCGAGTTCGGCGGCCATGCTGAAATCGAGGTGCAGGTACAGCGCAAGCAGCGGGCGTTGCGGCGTCGCATCGGTTTCCATCGTGAATGGCACAGGCACGGACACAGCGAGATAGTGACGTTCATCGTAGAGATAGAGCTGATCGCCGAAGTAGCCACGCTTGCGGCCCTGACACACGATCACAATGCCGGGGTCATATAGGACAGGCGTGCGCGACAACGCCCGGTTCGAGCGCAGAATGCGGACGTTCGGCAGCGGCGTCAAACTGTAGCCCTCGTCGGGCGCCAACTCGCGCAAGAGGGCAACGATGCGGTCCTGGTTTTCGCGGGAACGTTCGGGCCGCCGCCTGGGGGCAGGTTTTGCGTTCATAGTTTTGTGCAAGAAAATTAGCGGAATCGGCCTTCTTTGGTCTACGCTGCAAGATTAGCATGCAGTTTTTGGTCAACATGACGGAGTCTGCTTCCATGCAAGTCAGCAAAACTATCCTTATCACGGGCGTCAGCAGCGGGTTTGGCCGAGCGCTCGCGCAAGAGGCGCTCGCGAGCGGCCACACGGTTGTCGGCACGGTGAGAAGTCCGCAGGCCAAGCGCGATTTCGAGTCCCTCTCCGCGCGCAGCGCGTTCGGACGGATTCTTGACGTGACGGATTTCGACGCCATCGACGGCGTAGTGTCGGAAATCGAGGCGAGCGTGGGGCCCATCGATGTGCTGGTCAACAATGCCGGCTATGGGCACGAGGGCGTCATGGAAGAGTCGCCACTGTCGGAGATGCGTCGACAGTTCGATGTGAATGTCTTTGGTGCAGTCGCGATGATGAAGGCGGTATTGCCCTTTATGCGGACACGCCGACGCGGGCACATTCTGAATATCACGTCGATGGGCGGATTCATCACGATGCCCGGCATCGCGTATTACTGCGGAAGCAAGTTCGCGCTTGAGGGCATTTCCGAAGCCCTTTCCCAAGAGGTCAAGCACCTTGGTATCGCTGTGACAGCCGTGGCGCCCGGCTCTTTCCGGACCGACTGGGCGGGCCGCTCAATGACGCGAACGCCCCGGTCGATCCCGGATTACGACGACGTCTTCGACCCCGTGCGTCAAGCTCGCGAGCAGAAAAGCGGCAAGCAACTGGGGGACCCTCGCAAGGCAGCACGCGCGATGCTCGCGGCGATCGCTGCAGACAACCCGCCCGTTCATCTTTTACTCGGCAGCGATGCACTTGGCCTGGTGCGAGGCAAGTTGTCGGCGCTCGAGGACGAAATCCGGGCATGGGAGACTGTCACGGTCTCGACGGACGGCTGATGAAGCTCTCATTCAGCGGTTCGATACCCGCGTCGTGATCAGTCACGTTGCCGGCGCCGGGCCTGCTCGATCTCAGTGGCAACAGTCGTCCGCTCGGCGAAACTGCGCGCCGGTCAGTCAGCAAGCACCCGATTAGTGCCTGAGCGCCCATGCGTATCGAGACTGCGCATCAAGCTTGTGCATGGCTCGCGCAGTAACGCCGCGAATGTCCGTATCGACGGCGATGGCACGCTTATCGCTTAATGACGCGTAGGAGCCGGTGCAGCATCCGGTTTAGCAGTCACAATCTGGAAATGGACGACTAGGGTTCCGGTCCCGTCTCGATGC
The DNA here is from genome assembly GCA_001319865.1 of Burkholderia sp. E7m39. Classification (GTDB taxonomy): domain Bacteria; phylum Pseudomonadota; class Gammaproteobacteria; order Burkholderiales; family Burkholderiaceae; genus Paraburkholderia; species Paraburkholderia bengalensis. The sequence continues at coordinate 78,473 of BBSL01000119.1, forward strand.
CGCAACAGCATTCGACACGCGACGCTGGTCCGAGAGTTGTCGACCTCAACGAGGTTACACGGCGGGACAAAAGCCCGGGAGAGAACGCGATGCGTCGCGCCGCTCCTGCCGTCGATAACCGTCCCTGCGAGGTCAACCTCATGCGCAAGCTCCGTCTTTTCGCCGCTGCCGCCGTCGCTCTCTCCCTGTGCATTTCCACACCCTCATTTGCTCAAGCCAAAAAGGACTTCAAGGTCTGCTGGACCATCTACGCTGGCTGGATGCCGTGGGGCTACGCGAAGACCCAGGGCATCATGTCCAAATGGGCAAAGAAGTACGGCATCAATGTCGATGTCGTGCAACTGAACGACTACATCGAATCGATCAACCAGTACACGGCCGGCAAGTTCGATGGCTGCGCGATGACCAACATGGACGCGCTCACCATCCCCGCAACGGGAGGCGTGGATAGCACGGCGCTGATCGTCAGCGACTATTCGAACGGCAACGACGGCGTGCTCATCAAGGGCGCGGGCAAGAAGGTCGCCGATCTCAAGGGCCAGTCCGTCAATCTCGTCGAACTCTCCGTCTCGCACTATCTGCTGGCTCGCGCGCTCGAATCCGCGGGCATGAGCGAGCGCGACATCAAGACCGTCAACACGTCCGACGCTGACATTTCCGGCGCGTTCGCCACGCCCGCCGTCCACAACGCCGTCACGTGGAACCCGATGCTCGCGGACCTGAAGGCGAAGCCCAACGTCAGCGAAGTGTTCGACTCGAGCAAGATTCCCGGCGAGATCATGGACATGATGGTTGTCAACACGAAGACGCTTCAGGACAACCCCGCGCTCGGCAAGGCGCTCACGGGCGCATGGTTCGAAATCATGCAGACGATGCACGGCACGTCGCCCGACAGCCAGGCCGCGCTCACGTCGATGGCCAAGGCCTCGGGCACGGACCTCGCCGGCTACAAGGCGCAACTGTCGACCACAGCGCTCTTCTACACGCCGCAACAGGCGCTCGACTTCGCGACCAGCCCGAACATGCCGAAGATCATGACGCGCGTCGCGCAGTTCTCGTTCGATCACGGCCTGCTCGGCAAGGGCGCGCCGAATGCGGGCGCGGTCGGCATGGCGTTCGACAACAACGTGGTCGTCGGCAGCAAGAGCAACCTGAAGCTGCGTTTCGATCCGACCTATGTGCGCCTCGCCGCACAAGGCAAGCTGTGAACGCCGCGTCAATCCGAGCAGGAGAGGCCCATGCGGCTCATCAACCGACATCCCGGCCGCACCGGCAGTCTGATGCTGTTGCTGCTGCCTTTCATCGTGCTAGTCGCGGTGTATTTCACGGGCTCGTCGCTGCGGCTGCAAGCGAACCCCGACGACAAGCTGCTGCCGGGCGCCACGCAGATGACGGACGCGCTGCGCGAATACGCGTTCACGCAGGACAAGCGCACGGGCGAATACATGATGTGGGACGACACGGTGTCGAGCATGAAGCGGCTCGGCATCGGGCTCGTTGCCAGCGCCGCAATCGCGCTCGTGTTCGGCATCGCGACGGGCAGCATTCCGCTCGCGCGCGCCACGCTGTCGCCGTTCATCACGGTGATATCGATGATTCCCCCGCTTGCCGTATTGCCGATTCTCTTCATCGTGTTCGGCCTCGACGAGTTGTCGAAGGTCGTGCTGATCGTGATCGGCATCACGCCGATGATGATCCGCGATCTGCAGCAGCGCACGCGCGAGATTCCGGAGGAGCTGTGGATCAAGGCGCAAACGCTCGGTGCGTCGAGCTGGACACTCATCTTGCGGGTGATCGTGCCGCAACTGCTGCCGCGTCTTCTGATCGCATTGCGTCTCGCGCTGACTTCGGCGTGGCTGTTCCTGATCGCGGCGGAAGCGATTGCTTCGACCGACGGCCTCGGCTATCGCATCTTTCTCGTGCGCCGTTATCTCGCGATGGATGTGATCCTGCCTTACGTCGCGTGGATCACGCTGCTCGCGTGGTTCATCGACGAAGCGCTGCGCCGCCTTACGCAATGGGCGTTCCCCTGGTACAACGGAGGCCGCGCATGATCGAAATCCGCAACCTGTGGAAGCAGTACGGCGATCAGGTCGTGCTGGAGCGGCTCAATCTGCGCATTGCGGAAGGCGAGTTCTGTTCGATGGTCGGCGCGTCGGGCTGCGGCAAGTCGACGTTTCTGCGGCTGCTGCTCGGCCAGGAACGTCCGACACGCGGCCAGATCCTGCTCGACGGCGAACCGCTGCCGGCGGAGGCGGACCCGCATCGCGGCGTGGTGTTTCAGCGTTATTCGGTATTTCCGCATCTCACTGTGCTGCGCAACGTGATGCTTGGACTCGAACTGCCGCACGCACCCATTACAGGGCGGCTGTTCGGCGCGCGCCGCCGCCGCGCGCGCGATGAAGCCGTGGCGATGCTCGCGCGCGTCGGCCTGGCCGATTCGCTCGACAAGTACCCGCATCAGTTGTCGGGCGGCATGCAGCAGCGGCTCGCGCTCGCGCAGGCGCTCGTGATGAAGCCGCGCGTGCTGCTGCTCGACGAACCCTTCGGCGCGCTCGACCCCGGCATCCGCCGCGACATGCACGAGCTGCTGACCGCGCTGTGGCGCGAGGCGCGGCTCACCGTCTTCATGGTCACGCACGACCTGAAAGAAGGCTTCACGCTCGGCAGCCGCGTGCTGGTGTTCGACAAGGTGCGCATTGATCCGCAAGCGCCGCAGGCTTACGGCGCGCGCATCACCTACGACATTCCGCTCGAACGCAACGGCGTGCGCGAGCCGCAGGCGGTCACGGCGATTCCGCCGCTGCTTGCCGTGCCCGCGTGAACCGTGCAACCGATGCAAACGAATCAAGGACACGACATGAACGAAACACTGCTCGACGAAACCGTGCCCGGTGGCGGCCACGCGTCGTTGATCGTCAAGCGCGGCCAGTTGCTGCGCGTCACCGACGTGCGCGGCGGCGCGAACGTCAGCATGCTGCTCTTCAACGCCGCCGAGAAAAGCGAACGGCTCAATCTGCCCGACACGCTGAAGTGCCAGCACACCGCGAAGCTGACCAAAGGCCATTGCCTCTATTCCGACATGGGCCGCGTGCTCGCCGCGATCGTCGCGGATACGTGCGGGTGGCACGACAGTCTCGCAGGTGTGTCCGACGCCGCCGAAGTGCGCGAGAAATACGGCCAGGGCCGCTATCAGGAATTGCGCAACGCGTTCTATCGCAACGGTACCGACAATCTGCTCGTCGAACTCGGCAAATGGGGGCTCGGCATCGCCGACCTGCTGATGACGCTGAATCTGTTCAGCCGCGTCGATGTGACGGATACGGGCGCGATGAAACTGGTCGAGGGCAATTCGAAGGCAGGCGACTACATCGAGTTGTACGCACCGATGAACACGCTCGTCGTGCTGACGGCGATCCAGCATCCGCTCGACCCGAACCCGGAATACGCGCCAAAACCCGTGAAGCTCGCCCTGCGCGCCGCCGATCCGCAAGTGGCCGAAATCTGCCGCACGTCGTGCGACGAGAACGCGCGCGGCTTCATCAATACCGAACGATTCTTTCTCTGAGCGAGCGATGCGCGCCATGACGACAACCACTCTCACAGCCAGCACGCGAGACCCCGCCGATGCCATCTTCCGCGAAACGTTGCCCGCGGGCGAACCGTGGCTCAAGGAACTGAAGGCGGGGCAGACGCTGCGTATCCGCGATGTCGAGGGCAATCAGGCCATCGATACGCTCTTCTACAGCCTCGCCAATCCGCGTGAGCGCTACGACGCGCAACGCACGCTGCGCCGCCAGCAGAGCCTCTATCTGACGACGGGCACCGTGCTCTATTCGAACCTCGGCAATCCGATGCTGAGCATCGTCGCCGATACGTGCGGACGTCACGACACGCTCGGCGGCGCCTGCGCGCAGGAAAGCAACACCGTGCGCTATGCGCTCGAAAAGCGCTACATGCACAGCTGCCGCGACAATTTCCTGCGCGCCTGCGCGCACGACGGCCGCCTGTCGAAGCGTGACATCGCCGCCAACATCAACTTCTTCATGAACGTCCCCGTGACGTCCGAGGGCGGCCTGACCTTCGAAGACGGCATCTCCGCGCCGGGCAAATACGTCGAATTGCGCGCGGAAATGGATGTGATCGTGCTGATCTCGAACTGCCCGCAACTGAACAATCCGTGCAACGCGTACAACCCCACTCCGGCGGAGATGACGATATGGAACTGAGCACGCTGCGGCTGTGGTTCTACACGATGATGAAAGTCCGCGCGGAGCGCCTGGTGCCGAACAAGCCGCAGACCAGGCTGCCCGCGAAGCCCGCGGAACAGCACACGAAACACTGAACATCGCGAGCAACCGACGCGACCTGCCGTGGACGACCTCGGCATGCATGCCCACGTGGCGGGACGACCCGCCCACGCATTGAACATCCACTCATGTTCGATAAAGTCCTCATTGCGAATCGCGGCGCGATTGCCTGCCGCATTCTGCGCACGCTGCGCGACCTGCACGTCGAAGGCGTGGCCGTCTATAGCGAGGCGGATCGCGCGAGCCGCCATGTCAGTCTCGCGGACACGGCGCGCAGCCTCGGCGACGGCGCGGCGAGCGTCACCTATCTCGACATCGGCAAGCTGCTCGACATCGCGCGCGAAGAAGGCGTGCAGGCGATCCATCCCGGCTATGGCTTTCTGTCGGAGAACGCGGCCTTCGCCGAAGCCTGCGAAGCGGCAGGCATCGCGTTCATCGGCCCGACGCCCGCGCAATTGCGCGCGTTCGGCCTGAAGCACACGGCCCGCGCGATCGCCGCCGAACAGGGCGTGCCGATGCTCGAAGGCACGGGCCTGCTGGACGATCTCGATGCCGCGCTCGAAGCGGCCGGGCGCATCGGCTACCCGGTGATGCTCAAGAGCACGGCGGGCGGCGGCGGCATCGGCATGCGCGTGTGCCGTGCCGCCGACGAACTGGCCGCGCAGTTCGACAACGTCAAGCGGCTCGGCCAGAACAACTTCTCCGATGCGGGCGTGTTCCTCGAAAAGTACATCGAAAAAGCGCGGCATCTGGAAGTGCAAGTATTCGGCGACGGCAAGGGCGGGGCGATCGCGCTCGGCGTGCGCGATTGCTCGGTGCAGCGGCGCAACCAGAAGGTGCTCGAAGAGACGCCTGCGCCCAATCTGCCTGAAGGCGTCGAAGCCGCGCTATGCGATGCCGCCATCCGGCTGGCGCAAGCCGTCGCGTACCGCTCGGCGGGCACGGTCGAATTCGTCTACGACAGCGACGCCGCGCGCTTCTATTTTCTCGAAGTGAACACGCGCCTCCAGGTCGAGCACGGTGTCACCGAACAGGTATGGGGCGTCGATCTGGTGCGCTGGATGATCGAACTCGCTGCGGGCGCGCTCGCGCCGCTCGACGTGCTGTCGCGCGATCTGAAGCCGCAAGGCCACGCGATCCAGGCGCGTCTCTACGCGGAAGATCCCGGCCGCGATTTCAAGCCCTGTCCGGGCCTGCTCACGGACGTGTCGTTTCCTCGCGCCGATGGCCGCGCTCTGCGCATCGACACATGGATCGAAGCGGGTTGCGAAGTGCCGCCCTGGTTCGATCCCATGCTCGCCAAGCTGATCGCGTGGCAGCCGACTCGCGATGCAGCGCGCCACGCGCTCGACGCCGCGCTCGAAGCCTCACGCATCTACGGCGTCGAGACCAACCGCGACTATCTGCGCCAGATACTGGCCGACGCGCCGTTCGCAAGCGGGCAGCCGTGGACGCGCTGTCTCGAACATCTGCGCTACCGCGCGTCGACATTCGAAGTGCTGGGCGGCGGCACGCAGACCACCGTGCAGGACTACCCGGGACGTCCCGGCTATTGGGCCGTGGGCGTGCCGCCTTCCGGTCCGATGGACGAGCGCGCGTTGCGCCTGGGCAACCGGCTGCTCGGCAACGATGCGCAAGCGGCCGCGCTCGAAATCACGATGAGCGGACCGACGCTGCGCTTCAACACCGACGCTGTCGTGATCGTCACGGGCGCCACGCTGCCTGTCTTGCTCGACGACGTGCCGCAGCCGATGAACACGACGCTCTACGTCGCGGCAGGCGCGACGCTCGCGCTCGGCACGATACGCGGCGCGGGCGCGCGCGCCTACTTGTGCGTGCGCGGCGGTCTCGATGTCGCGCAGTATCTCGGCAGCCGCAGCACGTTCACGCTCGGCCAGTTCGGCGGTCACGGCGGACGCGCGCTGCGAGCAGGCGACGTGCTGCATCTGCATCCGCTCGCAGACCGCGAAGCGGGCGCGACGTTGCCCGCAGCGCTCGTGCATCGCCTGGATGACGTGCGCGTACTGCGCGTGATCTATGGTCCGCATGGCGCGCCCGAGTACTTCAGCGCGCGCTATATCGACCAGTTTCTGGCGACAGACTGGGAGATCCACTTCAATTCGAGCCGCACGGGTGTGCGCCTGATCGGTCCGAAGCCAGAATGGACCCGCGCCGATGGCGGCGAAGCAGGGTTGCATCCGTCGAACATTCACGACAACCCCTACGCAGTGGGCGCAATCGATTTCACGGGCGATATGCCGGTGATTCTCGGCCCCGATGGACCGAGCCTCGGCGGCTTCGTGTGCCCTGTCACGATCATCGAAGCCGACCTGTGGCAGATCGGCCAGTTGAAGGCGGGCGACAAGGTGCGCTTCGTTCCCGTCGATATCGCGACCGCGCGTGCGGCGGCCCTTGCGCGCAGCAAAGAAGTGGCAACGCTCGACGAACAGAAGCAGCTGCCTCTCGCTGACGATGGTGCGACGCTGTCATCGCCCATCGTGCTGAACGTCGGCGAAGGCGATGAGCGGCTCGTTGCGCGCCTTTCCGGCGATACGCATCTGCTGCTCGAAATCGGACCGCCCGAACTCGATCTGGTGCTGCGCTTTCGCGGCCACGCGCTGATGCAATCGCTCGAAGCGCTGCAATTGCCCGGCGTAATCGATCTCACGCCCGGCATCCGCTCGCTGCAGGTGCACTATCAGCCGGAGCAACTGCCGCTTGCCGCGCTGCTCGAACATGTCGCGTCGACGTGGCAGCGCGTGCTGCTGCAACAGGATCTGCGCGCGCCGTCGCGCATCGTGCATCTGCCGTTGTCGTGGGATGACCCGGCGTGCCAGCTGGCGATCGACAAGTACATGACCACCGTGCGCAAGGATGCGCCGTGGTGCCCGAGCAATCTGGAGTTCATCCGCCGCATCAACGACCTCGAATCGATCGATGCCGTAAAGCGCATCGTGTTCGATGCGAGCTATCTCGTGATGGGCCTCGGCGACGTGTACCTGGGCGCGCCCGTCGCGACGCCGCTCGATCCGCGTCATCGTCTCGTGACGACGAAGTACAACCCGGCTCGCACGTGGACGGCGGAGAACTCGGTCGGCATCGGCGGCGCGTATCTGTGCGTGTACGGCATGGAAGGGCCGGGCGGCTATCAGTTCGTCGGCCGCACGCTGCAAATGTGGAATCGCTATCGCGACGTCGCGGATTTCGCGGGGCGTCCGTACCTGTTGCGCTTTTTCGACCAGATCCGCTTCTACGAAGTATCCGCCGACGAACTGCTGCGCATCCGCGAGTCGTTTCCGCTCGGGCGCTATCCGCTGCGGATCGAAGAGACGGAACTGTCGCTGGCCGACTATCAGGCGTTTCTCGAACGCGACGCGGACGATATCGCGCAGTTCCGCGCGCGTCAGCAACGCGCGTTTCAGGCCGAACGGCAGCGCTGGCACGAAGCGGGCAGCAACGAAGACGCGCTCGAACCGCCCGCTCCCGCCGATGCCGAGATCGCGCCGCTCACGGACGGCCAGATTGCCGTCGATAGCGAAATCGCGGGCAACTTGTGGCAAGTGCGCGTCGAGACGGGCGCGACCGTCGAAGCGGGCGACGTGCTGCTCGTGATCGAATCGATGAAGATGGAGATATCGGTGATCGCGCCATGTGCGGGCACAGTCGGCGAGATTCACGTGGCGCCGGGCTCGCCTGTGCGCGCGGGGCAACGCGTCGTCGTGATCGAACAGCACGCCTGAACCGCACTGCCATTCAACGCATTCAAGGAACCCTCGACAATGGATTCATTCGATCTGCGCCTTCCCGCGCTGCGCGCCGCGTACCGCGCGGGCCGCACCACGCCGCGCGCGCTGATTGCCGCGTTGCGCGAACGCGCTGCAACGCTAAACCCGGAGTACCGGCTTTTCATTCATCTGCTGTCCGACGCTGAGATCGAGCCCTATCTCGCGGCGCTGGACTCGGCCGACATCGATTCGCTGCCGCTCTACGGCGTGCCGTTCGCATTGAAGGACAACATCGATCTGGCCGGCGTGCCTACGACGGCCGCCTGCCCGGCATTCGCCTACACGCCGCGCGAATCCGCGACACTCGCAGCACAACTGATCGCGCTCGGCGCCGTCCCCATCGGTAAGACCAATCTCGACCAGTTCGCCACGGGCCTGAACGGCACACGTTCGCCGTACGGCAAATGCCGCAACAGCGTGCATCCCGACTATCCTTCGGGCGGATCGAGCGCGGGCTCGTCGCTGGCCGTCGCGCTCGGTGTCGCGAGTTTCGCGCTCGGCACCGACACGGCGGGATCGGGCCGCGTGCCCGCCGCGCTGAACAATCTCGTCGGAACGAAGGGGACGAAGGGACTGCTGTCGACGGCGGGCGTGGTGCCTGCGTGCCGCACGCTCGATTGCGTGACGTATTTCACCGCGACCGCGAGCGAGGCGAGCGAACTGCTCGCGCTCACGGCGCGCCATGATCCCGCGGACGCCTACAGTCGCGCCAATCCGCAGTGGAACGATGCGTCGGCATTCGGTGCAGTGCAGCGCTTTCGCTTTGGCGTGCCGGCACAACTCGAATTTGCCGGCTGCGACGAAAGCCCCGCGTTGTTTGCGCAGGCGCGCGCGGCGCTCGAAGCGATCGGCGGCGAGGCGGTTGAAATCGATTTCGCGCCGTTCGTGGAAGCGGCGCGGCTGCTCTACGAAGGACCGTGGGTCGCGGAGCGCTACAGCGTGGCGGGCGCATTGGTGGAATCGCAACCCGACGCCGTGCTCCCCGTGATCCGCGACGTGCTGGCCAAGGCGCCCGGCGCGACGGCCGTCGATGCATTTCGCTCGCAGTATCGGCTTCAGGCGCTGAAGCAACGCTGCGATGCCGCGCTCGCGCAACTGGATTGCGTGCTCACGCCTTCCATTCCGCGCCCCGTCACGCTCGCCGAACTAGAGCGCGACCCCATCGGCGCGAACTCGCTGCTCGGGCATTACACGAACTTCATGAACCTGCTCGACTACGCCGCCGTCGCGACACCCGCCGGATTCATGCGCAACGGTCTGCCGTGGGGCGTGACGCTGTTCGGCCGCGCTTTTACCGACCAGTACTTGCTGAGCGTGGCCGATGCGTTGCATCGCAAGCTCGCTGTGCCGTTGATCGGCGGCGCGCGTGACGACGGCAGCGTGCGCGCTCGAAAAGCCCGCCACGACGGGATGAAGCTGGTCGTGTGCGGCGCGCATCTCGACGGGCTGGCGTTGAACGGCCAACTGAGGGCGCGCGGTGCCCGGCTCGTCGAAGCAACCACGAGCGCGCCGCGCTATCGACTGTATGCGCTGGCGACAGGGCCCACGCAACGCCCCGGCATGATGCGCGATGCGGCGAATGGCGCACCGATCGCCGTCGAAGTGTGGGAATTGCCGAGCGCCGAACTGGGTTCGTTTCTCGAGGGCATCGCCGCGCCGCTCGCACTCGGGAAGGTTGAACTCGCGGACGGTCGCTGGGAGACCGGTTTCGTGTGCGAAGCGTATGGCCTGCAAGGCGCAACTGACATCACCGGGTACGGCGGATGGCGTGCGTGGCTGCAACATCTCGAGCACGAGCGCATGAAAGCGACCACTGCGTGACCGCGGCGCGGGCGGGCGCCGCCGCCATGGCGGCGCCTTCGTGAACCGACATGAATAGACGGCACATTTGTCGATATCGTTAAGAAGACGCTACAGTCGTATCAATCCTCCCGTTCATACAAAATCGCAACGACATCTCCCGTTGTTGCGCTATTCGCAGCGCCAACGCCGCGCGCAAACCACCCGCCATTCGACCGTCACGTGCGATCGGGTCGCACTTGAAATACAGTCCCGGTAACGTATTCTGGCTTTACAAACGCGGGCAATCGAAGGGCAGCATCGACACGCCCCTCGACATGAAGAACGCCATCATCAGCAATCTGGAGCAGGCGCACACACACGGCACCGCTCGCGCGGCGATGGCTGGCTGGGTGTGACCTGAATAACGCCTGAAAGCCGACGCACAGAGGGAGAGCATTGTGGCTACCTTAGCGATTGCACCGGAAACATCGGCCACGGACTCCGCGCGTATCGGCATGAGCGTGGACGCGCTACGCCGCGGCGTGCTCGATAACCTCGTTTGCCTGCAGGCTCGCCCGCCCGCTATCGCGACGCCGCACGACTGGTACATGGCGCTCGCCTACAGCGTGCGTGACCGCATGCTGGCGCGCTGGGCCGCGACATTCGAGACCTACGCCGCGCAGGAATTGCGCGTGGCGTGCTACCTCTCCGCTGAATTTCTGATCGGACCGCAGCTCGGCAACAACCTCGTCAATCTCGGCATCGAGGACAACGCGCGCGCGGCCATGCGCTCACTGGGCCAGGATCTCGACAGCCTGCTGGCGCTGGAAGAAGAGCCGGGTTTGGGAAACGGCGGGCTCGGGCGGCTGGCGGCGTGTTATCTGGATTCGCTCGCGACGCTCCAGATTCCATCCGTCGGCTATGGCATCCGCTATGAATTCGGCATCTTCGATCAGGAGATTCGCGATGGCTGCCAGGTCGAGGTGACGGACAAATGGTTGCAGAAAGGCAATCCGTGGGAAATCGTGCGCCCGAACGTCGCGTATTACGTGGCATTTGGCGGCCATACCGAAAGCAGTAACGACGAACAAGGCCATTACTCGGTGCGCTGGGTGCCGGCGCGCATGGTCAAGGGCGTCGCCTGCGATACGCCGATGCTGGGCTTTCACGTCAATACCTGCAATACGCTTCGTTTGTGGAAGAGCGAAGCCGTCGAGTCATTCGACCTGCAGGATTTCAACGCCGGCGATTACTACCAGGCCGTGCAGGAAAAAGTGATTTCGGAAACGCTGTCGAAGGTGCTGTATCCCAACGACGAACCCGAGGCCGGCAAGCGGCTGCGCCTCGCGCAGCAGTACTTCTTCGTGTCCTGCTCGTTGCAGGACATGATGCGTCTGCTCGATCTGAAGGGCGAGCCGGTCGCGCGTTTCGCCGATATGTTCACGGTGCAACTGAACGACACGCATCCTTCCATCGCGGTTGCCGAGCTGATGCGTCTGCTGGTGGACGTGCGGCGCGTTCCGTGGGACGACGCATGGGAGATCACCTGTCGCACGCTGTCCTATACCAACCACACGCTCTTGCCCGAGGCGCTCGAAACCTGGGGGCTGCCGCTTTTCAGCCAGTTGCTGCCGCGTCCCTTGGAGATCATCTACGAAATCAACCGCCGTTTCCTCGACATGGTGCGGCGCAAGTTTCCAGGCGACGAGGCGCGCGTCGCGCGCATGTCGTTGATCGATGAGAGCGGTGCCAAAAGAGTCCGCATGGCGCATCTGTCGACGGTCGGCAGTCATGCCGTCAACGGCGTCGCCGAACTGCATTCGACGTTGCTGCGGCAAACTGTGCTGCGCGACTTCGCCGAGTTGTGGCCGGAGCGCTTTCAGAACGTGACCAACGGCGTCACGCCGCGCCGTTTCATGCTGCTGAGCAATCCAGGGCTCGCGCGTCTGCTCGACGACACGGTTGGACAAGGATGGATGACCGATCTCACACGGCTGAGCGCGCTGCAAGCCCATGCGGACGACCCGGCATTCCAGCAGAAGTGGCGCGACGTGAAATTGTCGAACAAGAAGGTTCTCGCGGAGCGGATCGCTAACGTCACGAATATTTCCGTGGACCCGAACGCGCTATTCGATATTCAGGTCAAGCGCATTCACGAGTACAAGCGGCAGCATCTCAACGCGCTGTACATCATTACGCTTTATCAGCGGTTGCGCCGCAACATCGAACAAGATGTCGTTCCGCGCTGCTTTGTATTTGGTGGGAAAGCGGCGCCGGGCTACGCGATGGCGAAGCTGATGATCCGGCTGATCACGGGCATCGCGGAGGTCGTCAACAACGACGCGGCGATGGAGGGCCGACTTAAAGTCGTGTTCTATCCCGACTTCAACGTGAAGAATGCGCATTTCATTTATCCCGCCGCTGATCTGTCCGAGCAGATTTCGACGGCAGGCAAGGAAGCGTCGGGCACGGGCAACATGAAGTTCATGATGAACGGTGCAGTCACGATCGGAACGTTGGACGGGGCGAATATCGAAATCCGCGACGAAGCAGGGAGCGATAACTTCTTCCTCTTCGGTCTGACGGCCGAACAGGTGGAACGTATGAAGCGTGAAGGCTATCGGCCCGCGCAGTTTGTCGAGGGCAACGCCGAATTGCGCGAGACGCTCGATCTGATCGCGGACGGATATTTTTCGCGCGGTGACCGGCAGGTATTCCGTCCGCTCATCGATAACCTGCTCGGCGTCGATCCGTTCCTCGTGCTCGCCGATTACGCGGACTACGTGGCTTGCCAGCAGCGCGTGAGTGCCGCGTGGCAAGATCCTGCGCGCTGGACGCGAATGTCGATCCTGAATACGGCGCGCTCGGGGAAGTTCTCGTCGGATCGCGCGATTGGCGAATACTGTGAGCGAATCTGGAAAATCTCGCCCGTGCGAATCGCCCTCGATCAAGGCTGACGACGGGACGGTTCCGCGCTACCGCGTCGGTGCCGGTTCACGTTTTCCGCCTGGCGCGACCGTTGTCGACGGGGGCGTGAACTTCTGCGTATTTTGCCGCGACGCATCAAGCGTCGAACTGCTTCTTTATGCAAAGCCGGATAGCGCGACGCCGTTTCAAACCATTACGCTCACGCCTGAGCACAATCGAACGTTCTTCTACTGGCACGTGTTCGTCGAAGGGCTTCCCGCGCGTGTCTGCTACACATGGCGGGTGAATCGATCCGGCGACATGCAATGCGCCCGTCACGCATACGACGACCGTCGCGAACTTCTCGATCCGTTTGCCCGCGCTGTCAGCGATGTGCTGTGGGACCGGCGCATCGCGATCGAAGCGCCGAACGACATGCAGCAGCGCGTGCCGCGCGCGATGGTCGTCGACCGTATGGGTGTATGCGAGCCGCAGGGCGCGGAGAGCCTCGATGGTGCCGTCATCTATGAGCTTCATGTTGGTGGCCTGACGCGACACCCGTCTAGCGGTGTGCAACACCCGGGCACGTTCTCCGGACTGATCGAGAAGATTCCCTATCTGCGAGAACTGGGCATCACGCATGTCGAACTACTGCCCGTCATGGCATTCGACGAGCAGGATGTGCCGCCCGCGGTGGCAGCACGCGGTCTGTCGAACTATTGGGGTTACAGCACGCATAGCTTCTACAGTCCGCATCCGCGCTATTGTGTCGACCCCGCTCGCGCGCCCGACGAGTTTCGCGCGCTGACGGATGCGCTGCACGCAGCAGGCATCAAGGTGTTGATCGACGTGGTCTTCAATCACACCGCGGAGGCTGGCGAGGCGGGGCCCGTGATCAATTTCAAGGGACTGGCCAACGACATCTTCTATCAGCATGATCCGCACGACGAATACCGCTACCTGGACTACACGGGCTGTGGAAATACGGTGAGCTGCAACCATCCGCTCGTCACCGCCTATATCGTTCATTGCCTCGAATACTGGGTCGAAGAACTGGGCGTCGACGGTTTCAGGTTCGATCTGGCCAGCGTGTTTGCCCGTGACCGACATGGCGCATTGATGGTCGATCCGCCATTGCCGTGGGCGATCGAGTCGTCGCGCATCCTTTCGCGGGTTCCTCTGATTGCGGAAGCGTGGGATGCGGGCGGTCTCTATCATGTCGGCGCATTTCCGGGCATGGCGTGGGCGGAGTGGAACGGGCGTTATCGTGATGCGATTCGACGCTTCGTGCGCGGCGATCCCGGGATGATCGGCGAGGTTGCCACCTGCATCGCCGGCAGCGCCGATCTTTACGGCGACGATGGCAGGTTGCCCGCCAACAGCGTCAATTTCGTCACCTGTCACGACGGATTCACGCTTCACGACCTGGTGAGCTACAACGGCAAGCATAACGAGGCGAATGGCGAAGAGAACCGTGATGGCAGCAACGACAATCTGTCGTGGAATTGCGGGGCGGAAGGCGCTGCGGACAATGCCGATATTGTCCGGTTGCGTGGCCAGCAGGCCCGCAACCTGATGGCCATTCTGTTTCTTAGTCAGGGCGTGCCGATGTTGCTGGCTGGCGACGAAGTACTTCGCAGCCAGCGCGGCAACAACAACTGCTATTGCCAGGACAACGCGCTTTCATGGTTCGATTGGGATTGCACCGCGCACGCTTCGACGATGCTGCGCTTCGTGCGCGAGCTGATCGCACTGCGCAAGCGCCACCCCTGCCTGCGTCGGCGGCGCTTCCTGACAGGACAGCCTGCCCACGGCCAAGCGATGGCGGACGTCTCGTGGCACGGTGAGCGACTGTACGCGCCGCAGTGGCACGATCCGGGCGCACGCTTGCTTGCGTTCACACTCGGCGGCGAAGTGCAAGACGAGGCGCCGCTTCATGTGATTCTGAACATGGACGACGCGGTGCACCGCGTCGCGTTGCCTGCGCCTGGCGGCCGGCACTGGCACCGTATCGTCGATACCGCGCGCAATAGTCCAGACGATATCGTGGCGCCGCCAGACGAGGGGACCGTGGAGACGGACCATTGTCAGGTACAGGCGCGCAGCGTCGTCGTGCAGGAGGGCTGAGCGTACAAAGTCGAAAGGCGCAGCGAGAGAGCCAGCGACGGCTTCCCGGCATCACTCGCCCGGTCGCGGATTCAAGGAGATAGTCGGTCGTCTATCACGCGCTGTGCCGCGTTCGATCCCGCTGTGATCGCGTCGTTCTCGGTATCGAAGAGGCGGTTTCCTTCATTGACGAGCCGGATCGGTACGCCTATGGGTCTTCGCGGGTCGGGTGTGCAAATGCTTACCACCGCGATATATCCGACTGGCGGGCCATAGGTGAATTCGCTCGACAGAGCCCGCACCGACTCGATCTTCACCGTGACCTCAAAGTCTTTGTACGAGTACATTTTTTCCATTGACTCACTCCCAACGCAGCAAAACGCGAACACGGCGCATGTCAGGTTAAACCAAAACGCCATTCGACATCCTGAAGCATCCATTTCAGTGCGGTATTCGCGAACACGCATTGGACCAAAGTCCAATACAACATCGTTTTTGATGCGTATAGGCTCGAATCAGGCGAAATCTTCAGCGACAGGGACGCGACGCCGATCAGTAGCAGGGTCAGCGTTACGGTGCGACGGCGACCAACGACGGAGGTAATTATGCGTAGAAGAAACTTTTTAGGAGCCGTCGGCGCGACGCTTGCCGTCACGGGCACTTCGCTCATCGGCACGCCTGCGATACGCGATGCCGTCGCAAGCGAGTCCAATACGGCGAAACGTCATGAAATCGATGCCAAGGTCAACGGAACGCTGTCGAAGCTGTATGAGACGGTCAAAGGATCAAGAGAACTGGTTTCCAAGGCGAATGGCGTTCTCGTGTTCCCCTCGGTCATCAAGGTTGGTTTCATTGCGGGAGGCGAGTACGGCGAAGGCGCATTGCATGTCGGCGGGAAATCGGTTGGCTACTACAGCACGGTCGCGGGATCGTTTGGCCTGCAGGCAGGGGCACAATCGAAAGCGGTCATCTTCCTGTTCATGACGCATGACGCGCTAAGCAAATTTCGCAATTCCAAAGGCTGGTCGGTCGGAGGCGAGGGATCAGTCGCGTTGCTAAAGGTCGGAGCGAATGGAGAGATCGACACGACAACGGCCACTGCACCCGTCGAAGCGATCGTGATGACCAACGCTGGGCTGATGGGAGACGTGTCGCTGTCCGGGACCAAGGTTTCGCGACTGAAAATCTGATCGCGAAGCAATCGCGTTTGCTTGCCGGTTCTAGCGAATCGATGGCCATATCAAACCCCGATCCCGCCAGGATCGGTTCCCTTCGTACGACGGCTCTTTTCGATGGGAGATGATGTCATGGCTGAGCGTCGATGCCTCTTGACGGCCTTTGTTCTAGCGATAGTTCTGACCAGTACTTCGAATGTTTCGTGGGCGACGGAGCAGGCCCAGCAACGCCGCGCCGGACGCGACGTCCGGCAGGATACCCGCCAGGGCTCACGACACACCAAGCAGGACTGTCGCGCTGCCGATCAAAAAAGCAATTCGCAATGTCGTCAGGACAAGCGGCAGACGAAGCAGCACGGGCGACAGGCGGCCCGCGACATCAAGTATTGAGCGCAGCGTCAGGAATGCCGTCCTGGCAGCGTTGTGATAAATCAATGTACCGTTTGCAGCATGAAACAGGGGAATCCGATGCGTGCCCGTCTCGCGCTGACTGTCTGTGCGGTGCTTCTCACTGGCTGCAACACGCCACCGATACCGCCAGGCAAACCTCTCGACATACCCACGGCATTGGAACAGGTCATGCAGGGCCTGTGCAGCTTCAAGAAAGAACAGGCGGCGCGCGGGCAAGACGCGGGTGTCGCGATTGACTCGATCACCGTCGAACTCGATCTGACTGTCGACGGCGCGAGAAATCCGCCCGTGGCAGTCGCACCGGATATCCAGTTCATCCCTACGGTCAGCTACGGGCAGATCATCACGGCCAACAGAGGAAGCCGCTTGGCGCTAACGCTGAAGAATAAAGGCGGCAGCGGCGTTCCCGCGGGCGACTGCGAGATGACCAAAGCCGCAAAGTAGCGGATGTCGCCTCGAACGATCGTGATGGCGACGTCCTGTTGGCGTTCGTTCGGGCGGCGAGTACTTTGCGATTTTCATCGCATGCTCATTCGCGCTCATTCGCTTTAGCGCCGGCCGCCGCGTGCTCCGCCGCCTCCGCCACCCCGGGCTGCACCTGATGCACGGTTGAAGTTCGAGGACTGGACACTCGACCGACCGCGATTGTAGTCGCGCTGAGTAGCGCCGCCTGCACCGACGCCCTGAAATGCCGTGTCGCGTCCACCGCCCTGGTAGCCGTTGCTTCGATAGCTTGTTTGCGCGCCTGCTGCACCGGCACGATTGGGCGATTGCGCGCGGTTGCCTGCCGCCGCGGCCTGATTGGACATCTGCGCGCGATTGCCCGATTCCGCATTGCGCCGCCCCGTGGTGGCGCGATTGCCGTTGGCTGCGCTGCTGTTGGCCGTCTGCGCGCGATTGCCCGCCGCACCCTCACGATTAGCGCCTCCCCGATTGCCCGCACCCGCGCTATTCGGCCGGCCTGCGCGGTCGGCGGCAGCCACGTTGTTGGCGCGTCCGGTGCGGTTAGAGGCTGGCTGGTTGCCTGCTTGCGGCCGATTGGCCACGTTCGCGCGATCGGTTGGCGTGCCCGCGCGTCCGCGGTAGTCGCGCCGGGCGTCGGCGCCTTGCGCGCCTCGGGCGTATTTATCGCGCGTTGCGTTGTCGCGATACGCGACGCCCTGACGATGTCCCGCATCGTGTTGCCATCTGCCGCCCTCGACTTTGGTACGGTCGAAATTGCGGTCGATATTCGTAGCCTTGTTGACGTTGATGTTGACGTCGTGACTATTCCAGTTGCAATTGCCGAAGATCGCGCCTGCGGCTGCGATCCCGAGTCCCCATGCGAACCCGGTCGCGAGCGCGGCACCGGGATAGTAGGCCGGATAGGGCGGCCAATAGGTCGGCGGGTAGGCGGGCGCGCTCCAGCCGCCGTACACCACGGTGGGATTGTAGGAGGGTACATAGACGACCTGCGGATTGGTCGGCTCGATACGCACGATGGTTTGCGGCGCCGGGGCCGCTGCGCTTCCCTGGGGCGGCGGGGCGCCTTGCGTCGAAGGCGCTTCGACGATCACCTTCTGCTGCGCGTTCGACGTCAGGTTGCCTGCTTGTTGCGCTCGCACGCGCAGTCGCTGGATGGCGTCAAGCACATCCTTCTGATTGGCGAGGAACGCATCGCCGAGCCGCTGGGTCCAGTCGAGCTTGTCGTTCATGGGTTCGAGCACCTGCGGAAAGGCGACCAACGACTTGACGCTGACGTCCCACGACTGGTCCTGCACCGCTTTCACGGCCGCGTCGCCCTTCAGGTTCCGGTGCTCCTTCACCCAGCGCGCGGCATGCACGATTTCGAGCGGATACGTCGACGCCATCAGGACCTGCGACAGCAGCGAATCGGGGTAGAGCGCAATCGGGGCGACCAGCGCCTCGATTTCCTGCGGCGGCATCTGGCTCGCCGCAGGCAGGGGTTCCGACGCCGGGACGGGAGCCGATGCCGCCATCTCAACGGACGCAGCGGCAGGAGCCGAAGCAGACTCAGAAGCAGCCGCAGAAGCAGGCACAGAAGCGGAAGCGGCCTTGGTCTGAGACTGCTGATCCTGTTCCTTCGCCGGACAGGCAGCCAACAGGATGACGAAGCAAGTGCTCAAGAGTCTTGCGATCCAGTTCGACATTGTCATTCCCCGGTTGTGATAGGACGACCGCGGCGATTGCTGAACCCTGGTCAGGTTCTCTGTTACTTTGCCGGACGCGAACGAAGGTCATCTATATCAGACTAGTACTCGTCGTCGTGTCGATACAAATTTGACCGTTGAGACTGATGCGTCGAAAGATTGAATAATCGCGCGACTGTGTCGGAAACCGATTTCCGCACAAGCGCGAACGAAGAACAAAAAAGCTTCTCTTGAACTTTATACTGGGAGCGCTCCAGAGGCTTTCCCTTAGAACAGGTTTGGACTGAACTGTAGCAGCAACGGCAATGAGTGATTCGTGAACTGCACTGTTCCGCGGAGGGTACGCGATCATGTCAACCGATTCACCTGTGCACCGGCGTTCAGGGTTTCGCATTCCGGTGCTCGAGTGGGCTCGCGACTATCAGAAGGCGTGGATCAAGCCGGATATCATCGCCGGTGTGACGGCCGCTGCCGTCGTATTGCCGAAGGCGATGGCTTACGCCACGGTTGCGGGACTTCCCGTGCAAGTCGGGCTGTACACCGCCTTTGTGCCGATGGTGATTTACGCATGCTTCGGTACTTCGCGACCGCTCAGTGTCAGCACCAGCGCAACGCTGGCGATTTTGACGGCTGCCGCCGCCAACGAGGTTGTTCATGGCGGCGGCACGACTGCACTGATGTCTGCGACGGCAACGCTGTCGCTTCTGGTGGGCGCTATCCTGGTGCTCGCGGCTCTCTTGCGACTGGGCTTCGTCGCGAACTTCATTTCAGACCCGGTACTGACGGGCTTCAAAGGCGGCATCGCGATCGTTATCGTGCTGGATCAGCTGCCCAAGCTCGTCGGCATTCATGTGGCGAAAGGGTCTTTTTTTCACAACGTGTGGGCTCTGATCGTGGGGCTGCCGCATGCTTCGATGACAGCTCTCGCCGTGGGCCTCGCCACCGTTGCGCTGCTGGTTGCGCTGGAGCACTACTACCCGAAGTCGCCGGCTCCGCTGATCGCGATCGCATGCGGGATCGGCGCCGTTGCTCTGCTGGGCCTGCAGGCGCGCGGCCTGGAGATCGTCGGTCACATTCCGACGGGCCTGCCGTCGCTGACGATGCCGGACTTTGCGCTGGCCGAGACGCTCTGGCCGGCAGCAGCGGGCATCGCATTGATGAGCTTCACCGAAACGATCGCCTCGGGGCGCGCGTTCGCTCGAAGCGGGGAGCCCCGTCCGCTGGCCAACCGTGAATTGCTGGCAACCGGTCTGGGCAATGCAGCCGGTGCGTTGTTCGGTTCGATGCCGGCGGGCGGCGGGA
>BBSL01000120.1 GCA_001319865.1 Burkholderia sp. E7m39
AACTGGCGGAACTGGTGACGGCGGGGCGTCTCGCTTGCCACGGTGGTTCTGCTCGCGCCGCTGATCGGACTCATGCCGCATGCAACGCTTGCGGCAGTGGTCATCGTCTATTCAATTGGCCTTTTCAAGCCAGCCGATTTCCGCGCGATTCTCGAAGTCAGGCGCATGGAGTTCATCTGGGCGCTGGTTGCGCTCGTGGGCGTCGTGCTGGTCGGCACGCTGAACGGCATTCTCATTGCGATCGTCGCTTCGCTCGTCGCACTTGCGTACCAGACGTCCGACCCGCCTGTCCACGTGTTGCGCCGTATGCGGGGTACGAACGTGTTTCGGCCGGTATCGCGTGAGCATCCCGACGATGAAGCGTTTCCCGGGCTGCTGCTTCTGCGGCCGGAGGGACGGATCTTTTTTCTGAATGCTTCCAACGTCGGCAACAAGATTGCGCCGCTCATCGCGCAGGCGCACCCCGACGTGGTGGCGCTCGATATGCGAGCTGTCTTCGATCTGGAGTACACGGCCCTGAAGATGTTGACCGACGCCGAGAAGAAATATCGCGAAAGCGGCGTCGACGTGTGGCTCGTCGGTCTCAATCCGCAAGTCGCTGCCGTCGTCGAAAACGCACGGCTTGGAAAAGCGCTTGGCAGCGGGCGCATGTTCCTGAACCTGGAAGAGGCGCTTGCCGCATGGCAGACGCGCTGCGCACGCAATTCATCAACAAGCTAATTCAAAAAACGAAATTCACCCTTGCGTACGATGCGCTTAATTATCCGCGACGACCTTTCTACACTCGACGCGTGGCGTGCAACCGCCGCCACGGAGACAAGTTCGCGCGACGGTTTGCGTTAATGCATCCCCATGGACCGTCTGCGCCGCAATTCGAGTTCAACCCAGGAGGGAGCGGGTCATGAAGGCAAGCAGCACATTAGTCGCGGCCGCCGCCGCGCTCGCGTTGTCAGGCGGCGCTTTTGCACAGGCCAATAACACGCTGGCCACGCCGAGCACGCGGTCGCCAGTCGTGAATGCGGCGAGCGGTTACGGCACGCCTGCCGCGAGCAACTCGGACAGCGGCATGAGTGCCGGGTCGTCCAATTCGAATGCGCAGAAGGGCGCGAACGGCAGCCCGACGCCGGCAACCACCGCTTTCGGTGTCAACAATACGCTGGCGACGCCCAGTACCGCGTCGCCTGTCAAATGACCGCTAAGCCGCATGGGATGGCTTTTTGGAGTCGTCGCGGTTGTTTCAGTCAACTGCGACGATATTGCAGTGCAATGCACTGGCTGTGCATGCATCCGCAGCTGACGGTCAGACGGCGCAGATCATAGCGTCCGAGTCGGCGATGTGCCGCACAATCGCGGCATTGACGGCATCGGCGTGCGTGACGGGTCCCATGTGTCCCGCGCCCGCTACCACGGCAAGGCGCGCCGCGGGCAGTAGCATCGGCAGGCGCTCGGCGATCGCGCGCGTTGGGACGGGCGCATGCTGGCCGCGCATGACGAGTGTCGGGATGCGAAGCGTTGCATATGCGCTGGCGGGCGTGCGTTCGTCGAGCAGTGCGCGGAAGTCGAGCGGCGCCTTCGGCGCCCAGCGCGTGAGCGCGGCCTGCACCGATGGCCGCAGTGCTTCCCATGCCCCGCGGCCGCCCCAGTAGTCGACGAACGAAGCGGCTGCGCCGCGATAGTCGCCGCAGTTCACGCCATCGGCGGTGCGCTTCGAAATCGCGACGATTTCCGCGAGCGCGGTCGCCCCGTAGGCGCCCATCGTCTTGAGCAGATGAAACGCCGAGGGCTCGTAGAGCGTCAGGCTGGCGAGACGGTCGGGCCGCTCGAGTGCCACACGCAGTGCCACGCCGCCGCCATACGAGTGGCCTACGAGATGCACTTTGCCGTGCGACGCGTCGATGATGCCGATGGTCCTCGCGGCTTCGTCGGCCAGCGAGAAAGCGCGCTCGCCGCTCCACGGCCCCGCGCTGTCGCAGCCGTAGTGCTCGGGTGCGACGAGCGCATGACGTGCGTCAAGCGCCTCGCCGAGCTTTCGCCATTGCGCTGCGCCCGAGCCTGAGCAATGCAGTGCGATCACGGGCGTCGCAGGCGACAAGACCTGCTTTAAAGCTGTGCTATTCATGTCGTTCATGGGGTTCGCATAGTGTGAACGGATGCTGGGCTGGACTGCATTACGCGTCGATATCGAGCGAATGCATGCGGCGTTCGAGTTCGCCCATGTCGACTGCGGACGCGAGATACGCATCGCGTCGACTGTTTTCGGCGCGCTCCAGCGCTTTTCTCAGCAACAGGAAGAGGTAGACGAGCATGGTGTCCTCCGGGCGGGTCATGTGTTCCATCGCGTTTCGGCATGAGCAGCGTGTACTTGCAGAGTCCGTGCCATGTCGCGGCGAGGCTTGCCGTGTGGACTTCACAGCGGATTGCGCGGCCTTTTGGACCGCGAATCGCCGTTGTGAGACCAACAGAGCGCGTGATGAAAGTTGGGCTTTCGCAAACACACGCGCTGCGCCGAAATGCTTTCACCAACGTGCCACCACGACTTCGAGATACTCGCTCGGGAGAACCAGTGTTGCGTCGTTTGACCGGTTGCGACTCTCGATCAATGCCATCAGATCCGTATGGAAAGCCATCTGCCGTTCACCTTCGAGCGCCGCAAACGCCTTGTTCATCGGCCCATAAAACGCGCGGAACACCTCGACGAAATGCGCCGGTGAGCGATAGCGGAATGTGAAATCGCGTGTGGTCGCGGTGATCTGCCTGGCGCTGCCGTCGAACAGTTCTTCGAGGCGCGCCTTCGTGCCCCACAGCGCAGGCGACTTCACGCCCGCTGGTGGCGCGATGTACTTGCCGATCGTCTTGAACAACTGCCCGATGAAACTCTCCGGCGTCCAGTTGGCGAGACCGATCCGCCCGCCCGGCTTGCAAACGCGCGCGAGTTCAGCCGCCGCCTTCGCCTGGTCAGGCGTGAACATCACGCCGAAGGTGGACATCACGATGTCGAATGTGGCATCCGGGTAGGGCAACGCTTCCGCATCGGCTTGCTCGAATCGCACCGACAATCCTTCGGCTTGCGCGCGCGCACGGCCTGAATCGAGCAGTGCGACGACGTAGTCCGTCGACGTGACATCGCACCAGCGGCGTGCCGCGGCCAGCGTCGCATTGCCATTGCCTGCGGCAACGTCGAGCACGCGGCTGCCCGCTCGCACATCGAGCGCTTCACAGAGGTTCTCGCCGACGATTTGCAGTGTCGTGCCGACGACGGCGTAGTTGCCCGTCGACCAGGCCGCCTGTTGGCGCACCTTGATGGCGGCGAAGTCGGCGACAGGTGCGGGAGCGGAATCAACAGCGGACATATGAAAACTCCTGAGGGATCGAGGCAGCGATGGCTATGGACATGCAAGCGACGTATAGGCGTACAGGCGTGTGTGCGTATAAGCTTCTCTTTGTTGCCGAATTGCGTGAGTGCTAGTATCTGCAAGCAAGTCGTAACGATGAATGACCAGGCGTCCAGATGTTTTGCGCAGGACGCCGAAACTGATGGGCACTTTCATGGATGCTTTTTCAGATGTTCTTCGCGTCGTGCGCCTCGGCGGGGCGGTATATCTAAACGCCGACTTAACTGCGCCGTGGTGCGTCGTGGGACACGTCACGCCCGATCTGTGCGGCGCCTTTTTGCCGCGCGCCGAACGCGTCGTGTCCTATCACCTCATCACAGAGGGAAGCTGCTGGGCAGCACTCGTCGACGATCCCACGTCTGCGATCCGTGTCGATGCCGGCGAGCTTCTCGTGGTGCCGCAAGGCGAAGCGCATCTGATGGGCAGTTCGCTCGATCTCGAACCTGCGCCTTCCGACGAACTGGTGTCGAAGTATCTGAATACGTCACCGGGCGAAGTGATGATGCTGAATTACGGCGGCGGTGGCGAACACACACGGCTCATTTGCGGCTTTCTCGCCAGCGACGACTCGTTGACCAACCCCGTCCTTTCCGCGTTGCCGCGAATCTTCAAGATCGACATGCGCAACGATCCGCAATCGGCGTGGCTCGAATCGTCATTGAAACTGGCGGTGCTCGAAGCGGCCGAGTGGCGCGTGGGCAGTGCGACTGTGCTGGCGCGGCTTTCGGAGTTGTTGTTCGTGAAGGCGGTGCAGCGTTGCATTGAAACGCTGCCGGCCGACCGCAAGGGTTGGCTCGCAGGCGTGGGCGATCGCTTTGTCGGCCGCGCACTCGCCATGCTGCATGCGCAACCCGCGTACGGCTGGACCGTCGACGAACTCGCTCGCAAGGTGGGCCTCTCGCGTTCTGCGCTTGCACAGCGTTTCACGGAACTGCTCGGCCAGCCGCCCATGCAGTACCTCGCTCGCTGGCGCCTGCAGATCGCGGCTCAGGCGTTGCGCGAGGGCAATCAGACGCTCGCGGTTGTCGCAGAGCAGGTCGGATATGAATCCGAGGCCGCATTCAATCGCGCCTTCAAACGCGAATTCGGAATGCCGCCAGCCAGTTGGCGACGCAGCAAGAGCGTGGCGGTGAACCGCGACTCGATCGGCGATGCGTATGCTCGAACATCGGGCGTGTCTGCTGAAGAGCCTTCCTTGACGAGTTGAGCCGCTTTGCAGCTACGCTGCACCTACCCGCGAATGGCCAGTCCCGACGGGCGCGCGAATTTCCTTGGATCGTCGCTCGGCGATAGCATGGTCTTGCGGTATTTGATCTTCCGCTTGGCAGTTCCGGAAGCAGAATGAAGGAGAATGAAAGGCCGGCAGCAGCTATTCGACCTGTCGATTAAAAACATCCTTGACCGAAAATTTTCTATCTGAATTTTCTATCTGAATCGATGCCCCCGGACCAGGCTGGAACAATCGATTCTATCCGCTTTACTGCCTAAGCGGCTTTTCCGTTGTTTCGAACCCAACGTGCCTTTGTCGCCTGGCAGGTTTGCTCGGGATGTGCAACGATAGTCGTGCAACGCGCATGTGTCTGAACACGCAGACAAACCAACGGGGAGGATAGATGAGAGAAAACGCCAAGACGCTATTCGTCGCTTCCGAGGACATTGCAACAGCGTTGAACCTGCTGGAGAGCATCGAGGTGGAGATCGGCTTCGATAGCGACGATCCGGAGAGCATCGAGCGGGCAATTCTCGCCGTCGAGGAGGCGATCAATACTCGCCTGAGCGGTCACCGCGGAGATGCGCGCATCGAGTCGGCCATCCTTCGGGTCAAGTTGGACTTCCGCTGCGCAATACTCGATCAAGCCTCAGCCGACGACGATGCCGACGAAGAGTCCATCGGCATCGTCCACACAGTGCACTGAAAGTTACGCCGCATCGAGCGACATCATTCGAAGTAGATGCGCGCTTGCGCATGCTCGGTGTGGCTAACTGATTGACTCGTCCGACGGACACGCCAGGTATTTCCCTCAGCTTCAGAAATCGCTGTTCGCGCCGTTAACAAGGTGTGTTGCCTGCGTCTCGATGAGACCGTTTTCCCATGCAATGGGAAGGACTTTCTGTTTGAGCGTGACGTAGACGCAATGTCGTCACAGCGCGTAGAACGGGAACAAGCGTAGAACTGCGCGGCAATTTTTGCTGATGACGTCATGCCGCAAACCTCGTTCGAAAGCGAACGGAAAGTATTTGCACGCGAAACGATGAAGCGTTACGTCACGATACAGTTATGTCATGTCTTCCCTGCTAAGCTCGCACGAGCATGACGGCGCCGTGCTGTCGTGCGGGCGAAAGCACTCGCTTTCGCCATAATCCGCTGATCGGGATCATGCAAGATGCGAGTCCGGTTTAAACGCTTTGCCATTACAACGGCCAGGAAGCTGGCACGTATCCGGTTTCATCGGCACCACGCCATTCAGGCGAGCGCCGCGCTTGAAAGTATCGAGAAACGGCGCGGCAAGACCGACCCGGCCTTGATAAGACAGGCAGACGCGTACGCGCGCGACGTGTTCGGCAGCGTTGCCTACGCACCGTGGCTGCGTGTCTATGCTGCATTCAACGGCAGATTCAAGGAAGGCTGGATTCCCGACAACTACTACGGTGCTGTCGTGGTGCCGCGAACCAAAGGCTGGTATGGCGAGTTGTCAAAGCTCAAGTCGATATCGGCACAACTGTTTCGCGACCCTGCGCTACCCGACCTCGCGTATCTGGCCAACGGTGCATTGTTCTCATCCGGTAACGCGGCTATCCCCGATGACGAAGTGCGCGACATCCTTTTCAGCGAGACGGATCGCGTCGTATATAAGCCCGATCATTCCTCGCAAGGCAAAGGCATCCTGTTTCTGGATCGCGACTCGTTCGAGCATGCGACCGTTCGAAAACTCGGCAACGGTGTCTTCCAGAGATTCGTCAGGCAGCACGAAGTATTCGAGGGTTTTGCGCCCGGTGCCGTCGCGACACTGCGTCTTACGACGGTCGTCGAGCGCTCGGGTGAGATCTCGTTGCGATCCTGCTTTCTGCGGCTTGGCAGAGTGGGCGACACGCACATCACGCCGGCGCGAGAAGTCTGCGTTCCCGTCGATGTCGCGACGGGGGAGCTGGCGCAGCACGGTTATCTGAATGACTGGATAGACGTGCAAGGCCATCCGGACTCGAATCTTCCGTTCGACGGAATAAAAGTACCCGCGTTTGCAGCATGCGTGATGAAAGTGAAGCAACTTCATCGCCAGGTACCGTTTGCCTGTTGTGTCGGCTGGGATCTTGCGATCGATGCCGACGAAAGCGTCAACGTGCTGGAATGGAATGCCGGACACAATGACATCAAGTTCGCGGAAGCCACGCAAGGACCGTGTTTTTCGGATCTCGGCTGGCAGCATCTTCTGTCGCGGGAGCATGTTGCGATGCCGCTGTCGCTTGCGCGCGCCGCTGGCAATCCGCGATAGTTGCATTCCGTGTGAACAGTCTCGCCCGCCAATTCGCTTTTGGCGCACTCAGCGTTGTCAAGCTGCGCCCATGTTGCGTCCATCCCTTTGTCGTCTAAAGTAGGTGATGCACGGGCGCCGCGTTCGTAGAGATTCGTCTGCGCAATGACAGCGGCGCGCCATCCGCCGATGGAAAGCAGCTGGAGGGATTCATGGAATGCACCGAAATATACGCCGATCCCGACGGACATTCGGCGTTCAGGACCATTCGCGCGTTCGACGTGAGTGAGGTGTTGTTCAATGGCAAGACCTTGTCACTATCGCCGCCGCAGCCGTGCGAGAGCATGCTCGTGCATGAGTTCGATGCGGGCTATTTCCTTGATCGGCATAACCCGCCGTCAAAGCAATACGTCGTCGTTCTCGAAGGGGAGCTTGAAATTGCCGTGCGAGGCGGAGAGCTTGCCCAGCGTTTTACGGAGGGATCGGTGTTCGTCGCGGGCGATCTGCAGGGATCGGGACATTCGACGCGCGCGATTCGATCAGGCCGCGCTTTAGTCGTCAACGTACGGGGATGAAGCCATGCTGCTCGAACATCAACTGACAGTGGTGACGGGGGGCAGCAGCGGCATCGGGTTTGCCACCGCAGAACGATTCGTGGCTGAAGGCGCTCGCGTGGTAATCAGTGGACGTAATGCGGAAAAGCTGCAACGTGCTGCGCAGATGCTCGGCGAGAACGCACTGCCGATCGTTGCGGACGCCGCCAGTCCGGATGACATGCAACGCCTCTACAAGACGGCAGTCGACCATTTTCATTGCGACGTCAACGTGGTCGTCGCGAACGCTGGCATTTCCCGGCAAACGCCAGTGCGCGAAACATCGCTGGAACAATTCTCTGAGGTGATGGCGGTCAATGTCGGCGGTGTGTACTCGACGGTACGCGAAGCGCTGCCGTTTTTGTGCCGGCCAGCGTCGATCGTGCTGGTTGCATCGCTTGCTGCCAATCAGGGCACCAAGAATTTCTCTGCATATTGTGCGTCGAAAGCGGCTGTTGTTTCGCTGGCAAAGAGCTTTGCCGCTGAACTTGTCGATTTCGGCATCCGGGTGAACAGCATTTCTCCGGGGGTCGCGAATACGCCGATCTTCGAAACGTTGGACATGTCGGAAGCGCAATTGCTGGAGTGGGCGAAAGTCATACCGATGAAACGGCCCGCCAGCCCGGCCGAGATCGCCTCGGCTATCCTCTTTCTCGCGACCGATGCATCGCGTTACATGACGGGCGCCGATCTCGCTGTCGACGGAGGCATGTCGGGTATCAGCCCATTTTGAAGCTCGCCAATGACTGGCGATCGTTTCTCAGGGTTTGAGAGCGGCACCCGGGTTCCAGGTTTGCATTTGCGAAGTTCATAAGGCCGATAAGGCTGCAATCAGACCGAGCGAATCTCGCCGCTTGCGCGCGCGCTTTTATTCTTCTTTGCTTCGGCTTTGCGGCACATATCGAGCAATACCCAACGCGCGACCGTATCCGGACGATCCATTCCGTACTGGGCGCAACGGATATCCTCGGCTGCGTAGACGATGACCGTGCCTTCGATCACCCGATATGAGCCCTCGTACGTGATGCCGGCAAGCGTGACGAAAACGGGCCGCTTTTCTTCGTAATGAGCTGAGGCCATTTTGGATATTCGAATTATTCAAAGCAAAAACTTAATCGTTCGAATTTCGATCGTCAACTCAATATACGTTTTGATGCAGGTGCGGGCCTCACGCGTAGTCCGCATTCTGAGGCGCAACTGGCAAGCTGACGAGGCAGTGGCGTCTCTCCTGGGACGCGTTGCGGCCGTCGCGGCAAGCGCTCCGACACCTTCGCGTCGGAGCGCTTCGCGCTTTACGTCCGCAAGGATCGCAGTCCGTTGCGCACTTCATTGGCGAAAATCATCGGTTCTTCCCATGCCGCGAAGTGGCCGCCTGTCTCCGGTTTGTTGAAGTAGATCAGATTGTGATAGGCCTTTTCGGTCCAGCTCTTCGGCGCCTGATAGTTCTCGCCCGGAAACGCGCTGACAGCGGCAGGCACGTTGACGTCGGCGGCAAGAAAGAAATTCGCGTGCGATTCCCAGTAGAAACGCGCCGCCGAAACACCCGTGTTGGTCACCCAGTAGAGCGTGATGTCGTCGAGCACATCGTCGCGCGTCAGCGCACCCGCCGAATGTCCGTTGACGGGATGGCCGAGCACAGCTGCGCTCAGCGCCGCAGCGGGTTGGCCGTAACCGTCGCCGTGATCGAGCAGCCAGGACGCTAACGCGACGGGCGAATCGGCGAGTCCATACAGCGTTTGCGGCCGCGTACCCATTTCGACCGCGTAGCCGCGCTTCTTCTTGAAGTTCGCGCTCAATTGCTCGTACGCGTGCTTCTCTTCGTCCGACAGGCCGGCAGGCATCGGATCGCCTGCCGCCAGCGACTTCAGAATGTCCGCCGGCACGGAGGCCGGGAAGTTCACATGAATGCCGATCAGTTCGGGCGGCGCCTGCTTGGCCATGATGTTCGTGACAATCCCGCCGAGATCGCCGCCTTGCGAAGCAAAGCGCTCATAGCCGAGGCGCTTCATCAACGTGACCCACGCGCGCGCCGTGCGTTCGGGTCCCCAGCCCGTCGTGGTCGGCCGGGCCGAAAGCCGTAGCCTGGCAGCGACGGAATCACAAGGTGAAATGCATCCGAAGCAGGTGCGCCATGCGCAGTCGGATTGACGAGCGGATCGATGATCTTGAACTGTTCGATCACCGAGCCGGGCCAGCCGTGCGTCACGATCAACGGCATCGCGTTGTCGTGCTTCGAGCGCACATGGATGAAGTGGATATCGAGTCCGTCGATCTCGGTGATGAACTGCGGATACGAATTGAGCCGCGCTTCGCATTTGCGCCAGTCGTAGCCCGTCGCCCAGTATTGCGCGAGTCCCTGGATGGTCGCGAGTTGAATGCCCTGCGATTCATCGGGTACCGTCTCGCGGTCGGGCCAACGCGTGGCCTTGATGCGTCGCCGCATATCGACGAGTTGTGCTTCGGAAACGTGCACGCGGAACGGACGGATGGCCGTCTTGTCGCCGTTCGCCGGCTCCGTGATCTTGCCGACGGCGGGCGCCGTGTCCGCGAACGCGAGGCGGCTCAGGGAACCTGCGGCGAGAGCCGCGGCAGCGACACCGACAAAGTGCCGGCGCGATTGGGATGGGGGCGTGTCGTTTGACATTGAATCGGTCTCCGGTGCGGATCAATGTGTTGCCTTGCGTGCGAAGTCGGCGGCGTGCAGTTTCACGATCGACTGAGTGAAATGCCGTGTGATCGCCGTCATGCGTTCTGCCAACTGCGATGCCCAACCTCGTTCTGCACGTCAAGTTGTTTGAGGAAACCATGTTGCGCTGTTTCCCCGTGGGACGTATTAGAAGGCGCGCGTGTATCCGGCACGTGTCGTCAAGCGGCGCGAATGTATGCGTTTGTATTGCCCGACCACGCGGATACATGGCGATACAAGCGGATGATCGGAAGCAAACAATGCCAGTGCCGGGCAGGGAAATGGTGCAACGCGACGTCTATCATCAAGTGCTGTCGCGTCTAAACGGAGACTGGCTTTTTCAGAACGCGATGAAAACATTTGCGAGGCTAGAACATGAATAGCGGCGATCAGGACGCTCAACTCCGTATCTCACCGCGTATTGCGGTCGCCGAGACCGCCAAGGTTCTCTGGCATTTGCGCGGCATTGTGGTAATTTTGTTGCTGCTTTTCCTGATCCTGGCGACGGTCATGTATTACTGGGGCGGCACCGTGAACCTCGTCACCCGGGGACCGTCGACAATGGGCGACACGCTTTATTTTTGTGCGATTACGGCATTGACGATCGGCTACGGCGACGTGGTTGCGACGACGACGCTTGGGCACATCGCCGCTGTATTCCTCGGATTGCTCGGCCTGTTGGGAACGGGTGTCATGACGGCTTCAGCGGTGTATGGAATCCAGGCGGCTGCGCGTCGATCCAGGCTGGTGTCGCGTTAAGGTATGTGTGCAGGGCGGTAAAACCTACAAAACCCGTTGGCAATCTGCAGCGTCCATTGGCGTGCACGGGGGCCACGTAAGGGGCCGTGCCCCTATGATCGGGCGTTTTCAGCGCCGATCTTTCGGCTGCGGCGGATATTGTCGGTTTCCGCGTCCCCAGTGTGGCGGCGGGCGGCGACCGGGCAGATGGCGAAAAACTTGCGTGCGGTTATAGCATCGGCGGATACCGAGGGAACGCATGACTTTATCGGACTTTATCGAAGCCAACCTGGCGCAACTGGTCAACGAATGGGTCGATTACGCGCGCACCATCGACCTGGCCGACATCAAGCTCGATGGAAACCAGTTGCGCAATGCAGGCCGCGACATCCTGACCCGGATCGCGGCCGACATGCGGGAGCCTCAGACGGCTGCACAGCAAAAGGCCAAGTCTCGAGGCAACCGGCCCAATCGTCAAAGTGATTTCAATGTCGTCGCTCATCAGCATGCAGACGATCGTCTTTCTCAAGGCTATGGCATCAACGAGGTAGTGGCGGAATATCGCGCACTACGCGCCAGCGTTCTGTGCACATGGCTGCACACAGCGCGGGACAACGTCACGGCATTTCAGGAGATGATCCGCTTCAACGAGGCGATCGATCAGATGCTTGCCGAATCCGTGCGGCAATACGCGCAACGGACCGAACGCATCAGGGATCTGTTTGCGGGCGTGCTGGCGCACGACCTGCGTTCTCCTCTCGGGGCGATCATCAATTCGGCGGATGTGCTGCTGCGCGACGGCGCGCTGTCGGCGACGAGCGTGAAAGCGGCTGCGAACGCGCAGCGCGGAGCGGTTCGCATGAAGCGCATGATCGACGATCTGTTCATTTTCACGCGCACCCGACTGGGCGACACGTTGCCTGTCGATTTCACGCCGCAGGACATGACGCGCATCGCCGAAGACGCCGCCGACGAAGTGCGCGCCACGTACCCCGACGTGCACATCGACGTGGGCCTGACGGGCGAACTCACGGGCGCATGGGACGGCGCGCGCGTCGGCCAGATGCTCGTGAATCTGCTCGCGAACGCGGTCCAGCACGGAGCGGGCGATATAGCTGTGCGCGCTACCCGCGAAGGCGAAGACGTGGTGCTCGCCGTATCGAACTCGGGCGCGCCGATCCCCGCCCGCGCGCTGCCGACACTGTTCGATCCGTTGACGCGCGCCAGTGTGCTGCCTGTGCGCCGCGGAACGGCGCCCGGCATGGGCCTTGGTCTCTACATCTGCCGGTGCATTGCGCAGGCACATCACGGCATCATCGAGGTCGAATCGACGGATGAGGCGACCGTCTTCACCGTGCGGATGCCGCGCTTTCCAGCGAGTCCAGCGAGTCCCGCTGGAGCCCCGATTCGCTAGCCAAGCCGTGTTGTGCACGCGAGACATGCTCAGCGCGCAAGCAGGGTCTTCGTTGATCTCGACGGCGCACGCGCGCTTCGACACGCTCGTCACTGACGTGTCGGGCGCGCATGAGCAAGCCTGGCATCAGAGCGATGTCGGCATCACGTTCGACCAGTCAGGCAAGGCATCGAGATCCGGCCGCATCGTCACGCTTTCCTGTTCGTTAGGGTCCGTTCTTGCGATCACGGCGACGCAGGCCTCGCTCGCGCTCGTGTTGTACGGAATATGCGGCACCCCTGCGGGGATGTAGAAAAAGTCGCCTGCCTGAACCACCACATGGTGCTCCATGCGTTCGCCATACCAGCAGCCGGACACGCCGCTCAACTGATAGATGGCCGTCTCATGTTCCGCATGCAGGTGCGCCTTGGCGCGGGCGCCGGGCGGAATGGTCGCAAGCTGAAGATGCATATGCTTCGCTCCCACACTTTCCGCTGAGATACCGACAGCGTAGGTGAGTCCTTGCTTTCCCTCGAACTGCGAGCCAGCTTGCACGAGCTGGCAGGTGTCAGGCTTGCGTGCGCTAGTGTTCATCGCTTCTCCAGACAATGAGCGCCGACCTCGGCGAAATAGCGGGATTGAGACGCAGAATACACCGTGCCATGTTGGAAGCGGTCGCGCGGCATATCGGCGCCAGTTCGACTCCGTTTGCATTCCAAACTGTTTTCACAATAACGGCGTGCTTCGGAAATCGAAACGGGTTTGCGAAGCCGCAGCGTGTAGAGCGATTCGAAAAGGCAATTCCTGCCCGCTACCGAGTTAACCCTTATCTTCGTCGTGCAATTATGGCAATATAAAGGGATCGGTCGAAATTATTCGTATTAATATTATAAAAGTAACGTCGACAGCCGAAAAAATATCCAGAACAATCATGGATGTGCCTTTTATCCCGGCCTTCGAGGCAGATCGCCCCCTATACCGCCCAATCTGGAAAACATGGGGCCGATTTCACCCCGCATTATCGCAATCAATCCTTTTCTGCATTCACGTCAATAACGTTACACGGATGAAACGTTTATAATTCGTCTGCCCTAAAAAACTTCCGTAATTAATACCGCAGCAGCAGAAGTTCTGTTATCTGTGCGTAACAACTACCGAAGCGGGCATTTGCGTGTAGCCAGACAGGATTCCGCCCGGGAAAGGGTGCGAATGAGTCCCGTCTGGCGGTTTAGCTGTCAATTCGCGCGCGGGCTCTGCATTGCAGGAACCGGCCGCGGATTCCGGTTGTTCGATAGCAGGATGGCGTGGAACGTCGTCGGGCCGTGTCGGTTCGTCGACAGCATCGTGTCGTCAAAGCGGACGTCCTTGATCACGGCTTACAGTAAGTCGTCCTAATGGACCTTTGCGCGCGATGCCATCACCGTCATCACACTCGCGTCACCAATCGGGTCGTCCGGGTTGTCATCACCCCGTTTCAGCGCAGGTTCATTGCGCATGAGACGGATCGATGGCAGGTGCCGACCTGTCCGCCGAAGTTCATGCATCAGGTGTGCGTAAGGCGAGCGTTCGCTCGTCACGAGACGCTTTCGTCGTTTGCATCCGAATCAGCTAAACAGTAAGGAATACGTAATAAATGCGGTAACTGGCGCCGGTCTGCGGGTTGGGACGCGCTGCGTCCTCATGCGAATGCATGGCGATGCAGCCGACGCAGCGGCTCAGGAGCAGGGCGCATTCGGTGCGTCCTGCCGCGCACTTCTCCTTCAATTCGATAACGCCAAAGCGGGACGACTCCGATCGATCTTGCTGGACCCTCGGGGACAACCGCTTTCAGCGAATACATACGGACAGAGATGAGATATTTCAAATTACTGGGGGTTGCATCGGCAACTGTGTTGGCTTCGTTCGGTGCGCAGCACGCGCATGCGCAGTCAAAGACGATCACCGTGGCAGGCCAGCAATACACGCTGTGCGGCACGGAAAACAGCAACTGCTCGTTCCTTGGAACGGCCTCCGTCGTGTTCGGCGCCGTGCCGCCGACGGCGCCGTCGGTGATGCTCAGCGCACCGGCCACGTTTACCAATGGCGTCGGCTGCTATGTCGGCGCGGTCGCGCAGTCGGACCCCGCGTACGGTTATGACAAGGCGTGCTGGGTACGCGCCGTAGCGGCTACCCCGGCGCCGTCGCCTGCGCCGGCACCGGCTCCCGCGCCTGCTCCGAGCCCGGCTCCCACGCCGACGCCGGCACCCGCGCCCGCACCGGCGCCGACGCCGACTCCCACGCCGACGCCTGCGCCCGCACCGGCGCCCGCACCCACGCCGACTCCCACGCCGTCGCCTGCGCCCACACCCGCGCCGTCGCCGTCGGGCAGCTCGACGCTCTCGTGCGCCGCACCGACGCAACAGGCTGGCGGCACGCCGAATGGCTTGATCACGGCTGACACGCCGACCACCGACGGTCTGCGCGTGTTCCAGAACAACACGCCGTTCAAGCTCGCCATCACGACGAACGCGCCGAGCGCGGATACCGTGGTCTGGTCGATCGCCGACTCGAACGGTGCGATCAAGTCGCAGGGCAGCTTCCCGGTGGCGGCAGGCGTGCAGACGAACACGATCTCGTGTACGTCGACGTGGTCCGGCTACGGCGCGCTCACGGCCACGCTGCGCTCGAAGGGCGGCACGCTGCCGAAGAGCGGCACGCGTCCGACGGGTATCGCGACGTTCGGCGTG
Source organism: Burkholderia sp. E7m39 (assembly GCA_001319865.1). Taxonomy (GTDB): domain Bacteria; phylum Pseudomonadota; class Gammaproteobacteria; order Burkholderiales; family Burkholderiaceae; genus Paraburkholderia; species Paraburkholderia bengalensis. Next base: position 14,999 of record BBSL01000120.1, read on the forward strand.
CTGCCGAACCTGGCATCCGTGCTCGGCACCCCGACGTACGCGCATCAGGATCAGCATCGCTTCGGCATGCAGGGCTTCAACGGCAACATCGCCGCGCTGCACGCCCTGGGCATTACGTGGACGATCGACGATCGCGAGCAGTCGGCGATGGAGCCGAACGGCCCGAACACGTACACGCCGAGCGTGAACGACCTGCTTCCGTTCTACAAGGCCAATCCTGATCAGATGCGCATCGTGCGTCTGGACGGCATTCCGGCGTGGAACTCGAAGACGGGTCAGTACACCGACAGCTACTACGCACCGAAGGATCTGAACGAGTACCAGAGCTTCATGGCGAAGGTCGGCACGGACACGAGCCTGATCCGCGCGGCCAACTATCCGAACCAGCAGAACAACTACTATCAGGTGACGTGGGAGCCGAGCCTCGCCTGGGCAGATAGCGACGCGAACTTCGTCGCGATGTACAAGGCCGCTTACCAGGGCATTCACTCGACCGATCCGAATGCGATCGTGATGGGCACGGGCAATCCGTTCCCCGCGCATTGCGACACCTGCACGACGGGCTATCTGCAGAAGTTCGGCGCGCTGGGCCTGTGGAACTACATCGACGCGGTGTCGACGCATGGTTACTGGAACGCGGGTACTTTCCCGGCGCATCCGCCTGAACTGCAGGACTCGGACCCGGATCCGGCGAACCAGCTCAACGCGCTCGACAACCAGGTGGCACAGCTGCGCTCGGTGATGCAGGCGGGCAAGCCGAACATGAAGCTGTTCTTCACGGAAGCAGGCACGAGCTACGACCCGGGCATCACGTACGCATCGGGCCCGTCGCAGAACCAGCTGTTCGCTCATGCTGCCGTTGGCGTGCGCTCGCACATCATCGTGCTGGGCGGCGGCGCGCAGATGACGACGCTGTTCTACGGTGCGGACTATCCGGGCGAAACGGGCTACGGTTCGTTCTTCGATCTGAACAACGCGAATGGCGCGTTCGGTGCATCGAACCTGTCGCCGAAGCCTGAAGCCATGGCGTTCGCAGCGATGACCCGCGTGCTGGATGGCACGAACACGCTGGGTCGCGTGAAGAACACGCCGGCCGGTACGTTTGCATATGCGTTCCAGCAGCTTGGCAACGGCAAGGTCGTCACGGCAGCGTGGACGCACAGCAACAGCCAGTGGCCGACGAGCAACGGCACGTACAGCCAGACGTACTCGACCAGCTACTCGCTGCAGGTCGACAACGCGGGTACGTCGGGCAACGTGACGAAGATCGACGGTTACGGCAACGTCAGCACGGTTCCGTACACGAACGGTCAGGTGTCGCTGACGCTGACGGAAGTGCCGCAGTACATCGTGTCGAACAACGCGACGGTCGCGAAGAACAACTCGACCGTGCCGGTTGGCTACACGGGTCAGTAATCGCAGTCGTCATCGGCGATGAAGCTGCCGTCGAAGTCCGGCGGCAGCCTCATGCTCTCTCCAGCCCGGCAATCGCCGGGCTTTTTTTCGGTCTTTTCCCGGCTCGGGCTCGCGAAAGATCAGTAGTAAAGCCAGCGTCCATACTGCGGCGACCAGTACCATTGGCCCGCATAGGGCGCGGGCTGATACTCGTCGGCCCATGCAGCGGGCGGCCCGTAGTACGTGTATGGACGTGTCGCGGTGTAGGTCGGCCGCTGCACGTAGCCGTAGGTTTGCGCGCGGGGCGGCTGCATCGATACGGGCGGTTGCGCGTATTGCATCTGCGGCATCTGCGGCATCTGCGGCTGCACGTATTGCGCCTGCGGCTGGGCATACTGCGCTCGTGGCTGCGCGTACTGCGCTCGCGGTTGGATGTACTGCGGTCCCGTGGAATAGACCTGTGCCCTGCGCGGCATGGGCGTGTCGTAGTCGTCGTCGGCCAGTTCTTCGGGGGGCGGCGCGTCCTGCCGCAGCACACGTCCCGTCGATCGACCCGTACCGGCATTGCGCGGCTGCACGCTGGCGCGCTGCACCGGTTGCGGCTTTGGCAGCGCGTCGGGATCGGCCAAAGAGTCGGCGACTGCCGTCGACGGACGACGGGCCGCAGGCTTCGGCGGCGCGTTGCGGGCACCCCCTTCGGGCGCGGCAGATTGCGCCGCTGGTTGCGCGGCCGGCTGCGCGGCTGCCTGCGTGGTTGCAGGCGCAGTTGCCGATGCAGTTGCGTCGTCAGGCAGCGGCTTGGACGTGACGGGCACCTCCTGCACCGTTTCCACATCGCTCGCGTCGCTATAGACGTGTTTGATGTCGAGGATGGGTTTGCGCGCCGGCTCGGCCGCCGTCTTTTGCGCCGACGTCGCGGCCGCGGCGGGGGCATTGTCGGCCGTGCCTTTTGCCGCTTGCCGGGCGAGTTCGTCTTTCGCCGCCTTGTAGCCGCGATCGTAGGCCGCTTTCACTTCGCGGTCCTGGGCCTCGGCGTCATCGGCGGCGCTGTACGCGTGCGACGGCGCCGACACCAGGCACCCTGTGGCGAGAAAAGCGCCCGCCAACGTCTGCCTCAAGGTTGTGTCCATGAGGCCTCCCTTTATCGTTATCGATGGGAAAATCGTACAACGTCTGAAGTAACAGGCAAACGCCCGTCACTTCGCTGCGTGCGCTTCCCAACGCAAGCGCGCGGGGCTTCACGCGCGCGGCAATGCGGGCGGACGGCTAGGGTCGGCTCCAGACCTGCTTCCAGCACATCAGAAAGGTGCCGCCGGCATCGCGCGAGACGGCGCCTTCGGCCGTGCATGCGCTGCCGGGACGGGCGGGGCCGAACTGGGCGACTTCCCGATCCGCGTCGGCGAGCGCATCGGCGGGCACGCGGCCCCAGATGGACAGGCTCGCCAGTACGCTGGCACAGCCGACCAGGATGATCAGCGGACGTTTGAATCGGGCGGGGCGGCTGGCGGTAAGGTCGAATGGCATGATGAGCCTCGTCTGGCGGGACTTATGAGCGGTGTTATCGGCACCGTCTGCCAAAAGAATAGAGCCCGGATCAAGTATTTTTTTCGGGCCAGATTTGCGCCGGATTTGCGCCGGATTTGCGCCGGGTTTGCCCGCGCGTGCGGTTCGATCGTCGTGTGGTCGATCGCGTCGCGACAGTTCGATCGGCGCGCGCACTGCGTGGCCGCGCCGAGGTTGCCTACGTTTAACGATAAGCCGCGCTATGCCAGTGGCGGCAAGAGTGCCGACAGCAGGCGCCGCAACTCCCGGGATTCGCGCGCCGTCAGCCCCGCAGTCAGAACGCGCTCGACCTCTTCGACACGCGGGCGCAACAGAGCCAGCTGCTTTTTGCCGTCTGCGGTGAGATACAGCACGTAGCTGCGCTTGTCGTCGGGATCATCGGTGCGCTCGATCAGACCGTTGCGAACCATGCGCGCGACGAGATCGGCGATGGTCGAACGGTCCACGTCGAGTTCGTCGCCGAGTTGCCGCTGATTGACGCCGGGCGTCGCCTGCAGGATTTCGAGCGCCGCGTACTGGACGCTCGTGATCTCGGCGGACACTTCACTGAGCCATATAGCAACGTGGCGCTGCTGCGCGCGGCGCACGAGGCTGCCCGTGAATTTCGCGAGCGCTTTGGGATCGTTCTGTTTGATGGGCAATTTCGCGGTGCTGAAGCGAATTAGCGCAGGCGGAAGATCGGCTGAAAGAAGGCCGTCAGTTCCGCGTATGCGTCGAGTGGAAGAACATGCGCGACGTACTGGTCCGGGCGAACCACGACGAGCGCGCCGCGTTCGCGGTCGATGCCGCGCTCGCCGAAGATATCAGCCGCTGGGTCGCGCGTAAATGCCTTCTCGTAATCGATGAGACCATAGCGGCCCTTGCGCGGCAGCAGCAATGCGGGCAAATCGTCCAGACGCACATCGCGATGCGGCTGCTGCAATATCGCGCGCAGATCGAGCACGCTGTCGGCGTCGGCATCGTCGGGCGTGACGAGCCGCAAGACGGAATCGGGCGATGTGGCGAGATGCTCGCACAGCGCATCGAGCGCAGTCCGGTTCGCGTCCGAGAACGCGTACAGGCGCCAGCGGCCATCGGCGCGCGCGGCGTGCCCGAGATGAATCGGCTTCGCATCAGCGATGCGCACGACGGGCGACGAGTGAAAGCGCATGCCGATCGTCAAGCCCTTCGCGAGCGCCTGGTGCGTCGTTGCGCCCGTCAGCATGCCTCGCTGGTAATGTGTCGCGACGCCGGCCGTGTATCGGCCGGCTCGAACGAAATAGGCCTGCAGTTCAGCGGGATCGACGCCGCCCGCTTCCGGCCGGTTCGCGTCTTTCGGCGGGGCAGCCATCATCGCGGACCATTCCTTGTCGAAATCGATCAGTTCCTGCGCGATGGGCTGGCGCTCGTCGGAATAGGTGCGCAACAGGTCGGCGCCGCTGCGTCCCTGCAACACCGCGCCGAGTTTCCAGCCGAGATTGAAGCCGTCCTGCATCGACACGTTCATGCCTTGCCCCGCCTTCGCGCTATGCGTGTGGCACGCATCGCCCGCAATGAACACGCGAGGTTCGCGATGCGTTCCATCGTTCGTGACGGCATCGTCGAAGCGGTCGGTCAGACGCTGCCCCACTTCATACACCGAGAACCACGCGACTTCTTTCACGTCGAGTGAATACGGATGCAGGATGTGCTGCGCCGTCTCGATGATGCGATTGACGGTGGTCTGTTTGATGGTGTCGCGATTGTCCTGCGTGACCTCGCCGAGATCGACATAGAAGCGGACCAGATAGCCGCCTTCGCGTGGAATGATGAGCAGATTGCCCTTGCTCGCGGATTGAATGGCCGCCTTCAGCCGGATGTCGGGAAAGTCGGTGACCGCGAGCGCATCCATCACGCCCCATGCATGATTCGCGGCGTCGCCGCGCAACGTTTGCCCGATGGCGGTGCGCACGCGGCTGCGCGCGCCGTCGCAGCCGACGACATAGCGGGCGCGCACGTTGATCTGTTCGCCCGCCCGCGATTCGTCGGTGCGCTGCAGCGTGACGCTCAAGGGATAGTCGTGCGAGTCGTCGCGTTGCACATCGACAACCTCCAGGTTGTAATCGGGCTCGAGCCGTTGCTCGGAACGGCGCATGACGTCGAGCAGATAGTCCTGGATGCGTGCCTGATTGACGATGACATGCGGAAACTCCGACAGGCCTGTTTCGGTGTCCTGAACGCGTCCCGTACGCCTGATCGTGTCACGGTCGGTCGCATCGGGGCGCCAGAAGACCGTCTCGTTCACCCAATAGGCTTCTCGCAGCAAACGATCGCCGAGCCCGAACGCATTGAACATCTCGACAGTCCGGCATGCGACGCCGTCCGCCTGTCCCATCAGCAACGGCCCATCGCGGCGCTCGACAATGCGCGTCGCGATCGTCGGGAATTGCGACAGTTGCGCCGCGAGCACGAGACCCGCAGGACCGCTCCCGGCGATCAGCACGTCGACCGCGTCGGGCATCTGCACGCGAGGCGCGCCTGGCGCAGCGGGCTCGATGGTCGGATCGCCGACGCGGAAACCGTTGAGATGAAATTGCATGATGTCTTCCTCCGTCCCGTGCATATGAGCATGACAGCGAATATACTCCGTACACCAACCATTAAAAAGGACTTCATGCAGTGGTGGATGTTTACCCTGATGTCAGCGCTGCGTCATCGATCGCTGCATCATCGATCAACGATCCGAGGGCATCACCTGCAACAGCGGTTCGGGCGTGACGGCGATTTCCCCTGTGAAGGGACGATCGTGCGCGAGGATCAGCAACATGCTCGTTGCGAGACCCGCGGAAAAAAAGGGCGATTGCGATGGCGGACGTGAGCCGGTTTTCGCAATGAACGAGGGCGATCGTCACAACGAGGCACGCGGCCAGAAAAGACAGGCACGCCCATTTGACGGTACTCACTTCCGAGGCGCTGATGAGGATGCGCTGGCGGCGCGCTTCGAGCGCCTGTTGCAGCGACTCCACCACCTGGCGTTGGGCTGCCTGCCGCCCGGGCGTATCGGCGGTCAGCGCCAGTGTGAACTGAAGCGCCTTGTTCAGCGTGGGCGGACTGACTTTCAGCGTGACGGCGCCTTGCGCCATCTTCGGCCACTCGGTGGTGATCGTGTACTGGATGTAGTCGCGCACCAGCGTTCTCAACTGCACCTGTTCGTCTTGCCGCAAGACGGCCGAGAGGATGACGACCGTTCGCAGCGCGCCCGCTTCCGTGTTGATGGCGGCGTTGGCGCGCTCCGTATCGGTCCAGACCTGCGCGGCCGTGAAGGCGATGAGCAGACCGAAGATGACGCCGATGGGCGAGAGCAGGCCGGGCGAAACGGCCATGAAGGTGTGCCGGTGCTGACGCGCTGCCAGCCAGCCGATGACGCCGTGAATGATCGCGCCCGCCAGAAACGTCGCAGCGAACATAAAGAGTGCCATCCAGCCCAATGGCAGTTCATGCAGCCAGGTGCTCATATCGCGTTTGTCTCCCCTTTCTCGTCTGACGAATCGATTCGATTTGCCGGATGACGGATGAACAGGTGCGAATGACAAGCGTGCGCGTGATGATCGCAATCGGCGCGTGCGCAACTATTTTAAGCTCGTGCCATGCACGAACATTGGAGTGGTGACATGTCGATCGTTTGAAAGCGATGGCTCATCGCGTTCCGGTTTCAGCCATCAGCCAGTCTCTGAATGCCACGACGGGCGCGGCGTTTTCGCTCGCCTTTCGGGACACCAGATAGTACGCAAGCTCACAGCTTTGTATTTCATTGAACGGCCGCACGAGCCGCCCCTCGGCCAGGTCCCGTTCGACGAGCGTGTTTCTGCCGAGGGCAACGCCGTTGCCAGAGATGGCCGTCTGGAGCGCTGCCGCCGAATCGTTCAGTTGCAAGCCGCGATCGGATGCGACGGTCTTTCCATATCCCGCTTTCTGCAGCCACGAACGCCACGTCGGAAATACGCCGAAGCGGGCCATCGAGGTATCGTGGATCAACTGATGATGGCGCAGGTCCGCGGGGGACTTCAATGCGTGCCGCCCTTTGAGGAGCACGGGGCTGCGCACGGGAAAGAACTCGTCGCGCAGAAGAAACACGGAGACGAGATCGCGCTAGGTGCCCGCGCTGTATCGGATGCCCGCGTCGATGCGTTCGGTTGCGAAGCCGACCAGATGACTGCTGGTGTCGATGCGCAGGTCGTAATACGGATGCTGCTTCTGGAAAGATTCGAGGCGCCAGAGCAGCCACTTGTCGGCGAATGCTGAAGGTACTGTCACCGTCAGCACGTGTCGCGAAAGAGTTTGGCCGCTTCGAGGCCGATGCCCGACGTGCCGCCCGTCACCAGAACAATCTTGTTCGTCAGCTTCATGATGATGCTCCTTCGTTTGATGTTGGGTCGTTGGACCGGCTATTCAAAATCTGCATTGCGTCCGGTGACTGAACTATCGTCGCTGGCAGGCAGCGCGACAAACGAGAAGATCTGTAGCAGTCGGATAGAAAAACTATCCCGCATCGGGCGCGCGTGTCATCCGGATAGGTGCCCCTCGGACAACACCATGTATCCGCATGCGCGCCTATCGCGGCGCGGCGTTTTTGCCTACGATGAAACGTGCGCGTGGACGAACGCGGCGCTCGCGAAGCATCACCGCTGTGTCGCGCCCGACGGTCACGTTCGCTGCCCCCGGGGGTTATGCTGCCCCATTGACGTGACATCAGGCCATCATGCAACCCATCAAGATCCTGCTACAAACCACCATCCCGTCCGCTGCCGATGACTGGTCGATCGCGCGGTTCAGCCAGTTGGCGGAACTGCTGCGCACGCATACGGATGCTGACGGACACCTTGCGTTCGACGTCGTTGCGAGAGACCGCGAGCAGCGCGGGCAGCCCGATACCGTGCTGTCCCGTCTCGACGAAACCGGCTTCGACGAAATGTGGCTCTTTGCCGTCGATGAGGGCGATGGCCTGACCCCGGAGGACTGCGCGGGAATTACGCGCTTCCGGCAGTCGGGCCGCGGCCTGCTGCTCGCGAGAGATCACATGGACGTGGGCAGTTCGCTGTGCAGTCTGGACGCGCTCGGCAAGGCGAATCACTTTCATACGCGCAACGTGGACCCGGACCCGTCGCGATGTGTCTGCGATGATCCGTACTCGACGCACATCTCGTGGCCCAATTTTCATTCGGGCGCGAATGGCGATTTTCAGGAAGTCGCCGTCGTCGGGCCGACGCATCCCCTGTTGCGCAACGAGGCAGCGCCGGGCGGCGTGATCCGGTACCTTCCCGCGCACCCGCACGAGGGAGCCGTCGATGCGCCCGATGACGAGCCGGCCCGCGTGATCGCGCAAGGCAAAAGCAAAATAAGCGGCAAGCGCTTCAATCTCGCCGTGGCGTTCGAGCCATCCGATCGCGGCGGACCCGCCGTCGCGCAAAGCACCTTTCACCACTTCGCCGACTACAACTGGGACGCGCGGCTCGGTTGCCCGAGTTTCGTCGACGAACCGCCGGGCGATGGAATGCAGACGGAGCAGCAGGCGCTGCGGGACACGCATCGGTATGCCATCAACGTCGCGCAATGGCTGGCCCGCCGCGAGCCGTAGCATTGGTTCTGATTCCGGCGAGCGGCGGGTTGCGCGAACTGAATAAAGCGCGCGGCGTGGGCGTGTAACTGATGAAAGGCGGCCAAGGTTAAGATGCGTTGATCTGACGCGACTGCGGAGCCGCGATGAACGAGCGTTCGATGACGGCGTGCCGTCGGGACGAATGGACCGATCTTCTTCTGCGGATGATGAAGACGAGCCTGTCGGTGGCGCATGAGCTACGGCTGGCGCCCGAAACCGTTCTCGATTGCGCCGCAAAGCATTTGCGTTTCCGCGATTTCTCGTCGTTTGCGTCCGCGATGCAGGGCGCTGCGCGCGCACACGCGTGCTGCCGCCGTCGCGATGGCGTGCTTGCCGTCGAGGTCGCGTACATCAAGATCCTTGCAGCAAACGTTGACATCAACCGCAACGTGCTGGCGGACATCCCAACCATGTGCGCCCCCGACCTGCAGCATCACGTCGAAGCGCCCGCCCAGGCGTACGAGAAAGTCGCCATGGCTATCGAGGCGTTGAAGACGGACGTCCAACGCGATTTCTCGCTGCACAAAGGCGCACTCGACAACCAGGCGGTGAACGGCGCATCGAAGTTCGCGAAGTCGCTCGCGGCAATCGTGCCCGCAGACGACGAGGCGGATGCCTTTGATCGCGCGCTCGCCGCCGTGCTGCACGTGCGGTTCGCGGCCCAGCGCCAGCGCATCGAGGTTTCGGGCAACGTGGCGCAACAGCATCTGTCGGGCGACGCGCATCCGTCCGCGATGCCGCCTATGGCGCCCGCCGGGTGGATGCGCCACATCAACGAAGCGGTGCATCATCATCCGGACCCGATGCCCTGGTAGTCGTTCGCGTGCATATAGTTAGCTATGCGAAGCAATGTGCCGATCCGATATGGATGGCCGAGAAGGACCCACTCGCGATGTCAGGTAGCGGCGACGATCAGCGTGCGGCACAGGCTCCAGGCCCGCGCGCAAAGTGAAGGCGAGGCACGCCGAAAGTGCACGCCGACATCCAGCGCAATACGCTTCCCGCCGACCCGCATGACACGGGTCGGCCCAGCGCATTACCTGGGTAAGTCCTGGTTGAACCCCGGCCAGGCTGAAAGCTATTGCGCAGCTGTGAGCTTCAGATTGGGCCGAAGGCTTTCGACGGAGACTTCGGCTGGGCATTTCCGGTGATCGGAAACCTGCTCGATGCCGGTCTTGACGACCTCCTCGCAGAACGCGATGCGGCTCCGATAGTAGTCGGCCTGCATCTGTGCATCCAGAACCCGCTGCTCTGCTTGGAAAAGCCCCATTCGAAGTTCGCTTAAAGCCCGTTCAGCCTGCTTTTCGGGTGTGGGAGCGTGATGGGAAATCAGGTTTGCAAGCCAGTTAAGCATGAGCGTACCCTCCGGTACTCAGACACCTGGTCGAATGTCGCAGCAAGCATTTATCCGCCGTTGCATGCCGTCGGATCAAGACTATCAAAATCCAGGCTGCTGCTGTGTGACCTTCCGCACCTGTTGCGAAAATGTCGAATGCTCACCAGACGATGCGCGTTTTCGGCAGCGCCGTCTTGAGATCGTCGACATTCCTCGTTTTGGTGCCGTAGAGAACAAGTTCTCTCAGTCCGCTGAGCCCTTTGAGCGCATCGGTGTTCTCGATGGGGGTATTGGCGAGATAAAGTTCCTGAAGACCGGTCAGTCCCTTCAATGCGTCCACGTTGCGAACTTGCGTGCGAAAAAGGTTCAGCATGCGCAGGCTCTTCAGGTCTTTCAGCGCGTCGATATTCTCGACGCGCGTGTCGGCGAGATTGAGCCGCTGCAAACGCGTGAGGCCCTGCAATGCTTCGATGTCGGTGACCTGCGTGCGCGCGAGCACCAGTGTGTCCAGTTGCGTCAGCCCGCGCAGTGCATCGATATTGCCGACTTTGGAGCCGTCGAGCACGAGCGTCTTGAGCGCGGGCATTTGTTTGAGCACGTCGATGTCGCGCAGCGGCGTGTTCGCCAGATAGAGCGCTTGCATGTCGCGCAGTTTTTTCAGCGCGCCGATGCTCTCCACTTGGGTCTCGTTGAGGTCGAGTGTAGTCAACGCGGTGAGCTGACTGAGCGCGTCGACATTGCGAACGTTTCTCGCGCCGCCGAGCTTGAGCGTGTCGAGGTGCGGCAGATCTTCCAGCGGATCGAGGTCGCGAACCTGCGTGTCGCGCAGATCGAGTTGACGCAAATCGCTCAGGTTTTTAAGCGCATCGAGATTCGCCACGCGCGTGTCCCACAGATTCAGCGATTGCAGCGCGGTCATCCCTTTGAGCGCGTCGATGTTTTCGACTTCCGTGCGATGCAGGACGAGCCGCTTCAGCGAGCGCGCGCCCTTGAGCGCGTCGATGTTCCAGACGGGCGTGCTCGTCAGATCGAGCGATTCGAGGTTGTCCAGTTCGCCGACCGAAGCGAGATTGTCGACCTGCGTGCCCGCCAGGTTCAGTTGGATCTTGACATCGGCGTTCTTCAGATGCGGTATCGCGGCCGCCACTTGCGACGCGGTCAATGTGGGCTGGGCGCGCAGCGCGAGACAGTCGTCGGGCGCGGATGCCGCACCGTCGCTGTCGCTGCAGGTGCCCTTGATGAATCCCAGTTCGTTCAGCGCGCGTTCGTCCGGGTGCCTGTGAAACGGCAGGAAGACGGCCAGCAAGATCCCGAGCAGCAGCACGATCGCGGCACCCACGATCCACGGTTTGCCGCGGCGCCAGACGGGCGGGTCGAGTGCTTCTGCGGCGGCGTTCGTGCTTGACGGCGGGGTTTCGGACACAGGGCACTCCGTGAGTTCAGACTGACTCCTTTATACACGAAGCGCCGCGCGCGACGCCCTGCGTCGCCGCAGCGTGTGCGGGCGCGCTAGGCGTGAGACGCGGCGACGCGTTCCGCCAGCTTTGCGTCGTAGCTGGAATGGACATGCACGCGCTTCTTGTCCGGAAACGCGTAGTTGTAGGCTTTGCGAAGCGCGAGCGACGCTTCGTGAAAGCCGGACAGAATCAGCTTCTGCTTGTTTGGGTAACCGGCGATATCGCCCGCCGCGAAAATGCCGGGCAGCGAGCTCTCATAGTTCGACGTATCGACGGCGATGCGTCCGCCTTGCAGGTCGATGCCCCATTTGGCAATCGGACCGAGATCCGCGACGAGGCCGAACAGCACGAGCAAATGATCGGCATCGACATGCACCGAGCCGCCGATTTGCTTGATCTCGACCGATGCGAGTTTTTGTCCGGGCGCACTCAGGCTGCCGATCGTGCCGACCAGGAAATCCATTTCGTGCGCTTCGACGGCGCGGCGCATGTTCGCGACGCTCGAATCCGTCGCGCTAAAACCGTTGCGTCGATGCACGAGAGTAACGTGCTGCGCGACGCCGCGCAGCGCCAATGCCCAGTCGAGCGCCGAGTCGCCGCCGCCCGCGACCACGACTTTCTTGCCGGCGAACTCGTCGAGGTTGGGGACGCTGTAATGAACGTGGCGGCCTTCGAGCGGCACGGCTTCGTCGAGCGGCAGCCGCTGCGGGATGAACGAGCCGTTGCCGGCGGCGACCAGAATGGCGGCAGCTTCGAACGTGAGGCCCTTATCCGTGCACGCGCGCCACCGTCCATCGTCTAGCCGTTCGAGCGTCTCGACGCGATGCCCGAGATGCATCGGCGGCGCGAACGGCCGGCATTGTTCGACGAGGCGATCGACGAGTTCGCGCGCGGTGCACACGGGGATGGCGGGGATGTCGTAGATCGGCTTGTCGGGATACAGCTCGACACACTGTCCGCCCACGCGCTCGATGTTGTCGATGATATGGCTCGTGAGTCCGATCACGCCCGCCTCGAATGCCGCGAACAGGCCGACAGGCCCAGCTCCGACGATCAGTACATCGGTGCGGATGGGCGGCGCGGGCGGGGCGTCTGCGGGAGATGTCATACAGGCTCCTCGAGCGAATCGGGTGATGTGGTGTGTATGCACGCATTCACGATACAGACAAGGGGATGCGCCGGCAATGAAGGCACCATGCCGGGCATGGATAAGCACAGAGGTCGAACGGTACGCGCTCGCGACTTGCGAGTGAGACATGGGGGCGGAAAAAACTACTGAACAGACCGCGCGCTCGACGCTCGCATGAATGGCAATGAGGGTATTAACGAGAAATTTATTCTTTACTTTGGCCCCATATCCATTACGCACAGATTCAACTTTGACCCAGATTTCCCCACTCGAATTCATCGATAGGGCACAGGTCAGGGCGATCGATAAAAGCAGATTGTTTTCTCCAAACGCGCGCGAGCGAAAAGATTGTGCTATTTCGCGCGCTCCCTGCGCGCCCCTGCGACGGCGGTCGATATCCATACATTAGTGACGTCACGCGCGCAACCGGCGGCAATGGTTACCGCAGCGTCGATGGCGCCCGCATCCGATAAATGAAACGGGAACTGGCCGGTTCATGATCAGCGGCACATAGCGTCTATTAATAAGGATGTCGAAGCAATTGAGGCGTTTTGCCACATCCTGTTCGCGCGCTCGCCGCATTCCCCCGATCGGGCTTTTTCGCCGGCACCGCCCGGCAGTGGATTGATTTGTGATAGTTAAACGTCGTCGATTTCTTGGTATGGTGAGCGCCGTTGGCGGGAGCTATGTGCTCGCTGCGTGCGGCGGCGGCGGGGGAAATGCAACGGACGCGAGTGCCGCCGTATCGACAACAGGCGCAACGTCAGGCAGCACGCCGGGCGCGGCTACGACGACGCAAATCGGCGGGACATCGACGGCGGAAAGCGCAACGACGACGAACGGCGCGGCATCCGGCTCCTCAACCGACACCGCCACGCATGTCCCCAACGACATCGCCACGCCCGCATCGGCAGATGGCACTGCCGTGCCGCCGGCTGCATCGATCACCGACAACCAGGCTGCGCTGTGGACGCTCGTCGGCGGCTCCGTCTATCGCAACAGCGTACAAGCGGGCAATACGTATAACGTCACGCTGCTGCTCTGGTATGGCAGCCTGATCTATCACCAGGGCTCGGGCGGGCAGTTCTACGGGTGGAGCGGCTCGGCCTGGCTCGCCTGCGCCGATCCCCGGCTGGGTGGCACGTCGGCGGATGGCACCACCGTGCCGCCCGCACCACGAATCATCGACAAGGTCGGCGCGACGTGGACCATCGCGAACGGCGCCGTGCTTCGCAACAACGCGTTCGTCGGCGTGAGCGCAAACGCATCGCTGCTGCTCTGGTACGGCGGCAAGGTCTGGTATCGATCGACGGGCGGCCAGTTCCATGTCTGCGACGATCGCGGCGAGTGGTTGCCGTGCAGTGATCCGCGCATCGCGGCTGCAGCGACGCCCGGTTCTTTCCACGGTATCAACGGGCACTACGACTATCGCTACACGCCTTCGCAGGTCGTGTCGATCTTGCGAAACATGGGTTGCTCTACCTATCGCATTGGTTGCACCGATGATCCCGCGCAGCTGAATGCCGTTGTGCCGCTCGCGCAGGCGTTTCAGTCGGCAGGGCTCACGCTGTTCGTGCTGCTGCAGATCGGCATGCGCGATGCAAACGGCGCGCTCCTCGCCAGCGAGGCGGCCGCGTACAACCGGGGGCACGCGTGCGGCGCGACCGTCGCATCGGCGCTCGCACCGTATGGCGTCGCGATGTATGAGTGCGGTAACGAACTGACGCGCGACAGCGCAATCATTCTCGATTCGACCAACGCGGGCACCAAGCCCATCGATTTCAACAACATCAACTGGCCTATCATGCGAGGCCTGATGCGCGGCATGATCGACGGCGTGAAGGCCGTTCAACCCGCGGCGAAATGCGGAATCAACTTCTGCGTCGCGGATATCGGCGCGGCGGATGCGTTGTGGGACGGCATGCAGCCCGACGGCACGAGCGGTTATCCGCAGGTTCGCTGGGATATGACGACGTGGCACAACTACGAGGTCTACGGCGACATCTTCGACATCGGCTCGGATGGCTCAGGGCCGGGCTTCGATTTGCCCGCTTATTGCCAGGCACGCTATGGCGTGCCGTTCCTTCTCACCGAATGGAACACGGGGCCCGAAAAGAGTCCGGCGTATCGCGCCAATTACATCAGCACGCGCTACGCGACCTACTATCAGGCGAGAAAAACAAACAACATTCAGTCGGTGATGTACTACGAACTGGATAGCGGGAACGACACGTATGGCGTAATGATCGACGGCATGGCGGTAACGCTCACGTACAACGCGTTCGCGAGTTTCATCGCGATCCACGCCGACACCTGACGTTGTGCCGCGAATTTTTTTCGCCAAGCCGCGATCAAGCAATAATTCCAGCGCTATGCGACGTATTCTCATGAAGTGAGGTTTTTGCCGACGGCATAGAGTCCGCACGACGAAATTGCACTTGGTGCAGGAGAAATTTTCAAAGGCGGAAACCTGCCGCTTGGCGCTCCCCGTTGCGCGTGTCAATTCAACTGGCATGGTTACTGCTGTTTGAATGCGCCACGCATTGGATGTCCACGTCGGACGTCGATCGCGAACTCGAATCAGGCGCGCCCCTGTTGCATACAATCGAGGGCGCGCGCCGTGCTACGACAGGCAAACGGGAGAAAGCGATGCTTGACGCAGCGCGTTTGCGCAACGATTCCGTACCCACTTTCAAGCAGATGTTCCCGCCTTCGTCGGGTTCTGCACGACGCGCCATCGGCATCGTGCCGTGCGCGCTTGTCTATATCGAAACCGATAGCGCGGGAAGCCCGAATTGCAAGAACGGCGATCCGTTCTGCTACGTCGATCAGGCGATCACGCTCAACCGCAGTCTGAAGGCTGTCGGCCTGCCAACGCTCACGATTGCAACGAACGTGCGCGACGAGGTCGCGAAGTACCTCGACAAGGTCGACGCGCGATCCCGGCCGCACCTGGTGCAACTCGCGCAGTCGACAATGTCGTTGCCGAAGAACACCGGGTTCTACGCCGCGCATTTCAAGCTCGACATGATGGAGCAACTGGGCGCGATGCTGGGCGAAGGCGAGATGCTGATGGTCCTCGACACCGACATGCTCGCGCTTCGAACCATGGATGACGAACTGCTGCGGCGATGCGAATCGACGGGCGTGGGCGCTTTTGACATTTCCGATCAGGAGTTCTCCGCGTATGGCGATGCGCGTGTGACAGCCGATCTCGAAGCGGTCGCGGGCACTCGCCTGCAAAACCCGAGATGGTTCGGCGGCGAGGTGTTGCTTGCATCGGCGGAGTTTATCGACGAGCTGGTGCCGTATGCGCATACCTGTTTCGAGCGTTACCGGCAGATTGCGCCGGAGCTCAATCACAACGGTGACGAAGCATTCATCTCGGCTGCATTGAATCTGCTTGCCGACCACGGACATCAGATCATCGATCTTGGCGTGCATCGCGCCGTCGGCCGTCATTGGTCCGGGAATACGCATCGCGACCTGCGCTGGTTCAAGGGGTGCTCGCTGTTGCATCTGCCTGGATGCAAGCGTCTGCTCGAACGGCAGGCGCGTCGGCCTTCGTTCAGCGCCGCGCACGTTTGGCGCCACCTCGTGCTGATGCACGAGCTCAACCGGACTGTCTGGCCGCTCAGGCGCTGGGTCCGCACGCAAGTACGGCCGCGTCATCGTCCGCGCGCGCGGCATGCCGCGGCCAAGCCCGCGACGCGAGTCGACGTGCTGGTGTTCGATCCCGATGCAGGGCGTCTGTCGCTGCTGGTGTCGCGGCTCACCTCGCGGGGCATGGAGGTGATGTCCGCGGTGACGACGGAAGAGGCGCGGTGCGAAGCGCAGCGGCTCAATCCCCGCGTCATTGTCAGTTCGAGTCCCGTCGGGGTCGCCGATGCGGGGGAGTTCCTCGGCGATGTATTCGGGGAGTCGGGCTACTCGAATCGCCCTGTGACGATCGCTTTTTCGACGGACGATGCGCGCCTCGACTGGGTGCAATGGGACCGCTGGTTTCCGCGTTCCACTGATCCCGCAGAGGTCGTCGATGCCGTCACCCAGGCACTGAGGCCCGGCTAACGCATCCACGCGCGTATTTTGTATCGGCGTTTTCAGCGGAGTCGCTGAAAGATCGTCTTAGTAGTCGTTGCATGCGCAGGCATGCCATCCAACAATCCAGGGAGAGACCATGTTCGTCGAAAACAACTGGCAATGGAAACTGCACACACTCTGCAGCGACGTTTCGACCGTACGACGAATCGCGTTCGTACTCAGCGATGCATGCGATCTGCTCGGAATCGGCGCGATTGCCGAAGCATTCGAATGCGCGTGCTCACTCGCGAAGACGGAGTCTGCGCGCAGCTACGATATGCGCTTCCTTTCCACGAGCGGCGGACATGTCCAGTGCGACCGCTCGCTATTCGTGTCGACGGACGAACTGGCGAACGCATTGGAGACGCCATTCTCGCGTGTGTTCGTTGCCGCTGGCCCACATTCGAGGGCAGTTTTCGACACGCCGTCGGCCGCGCAATGGTTGCACC
Source organism: Burkholderia sp. E7m39 (assembly GCA_001319865.1). Lineage (GTDB taxonomy): Bacteria > Pseudomonadota > Gammaproteobacteria > Burkholderiales > Burkholderiaceae > Paraburkholderia > Paraburkholderia bengalensis. The sequence goes on from BBSL01000120.1 coordinate 32,022, forward strand.
GCATGCGCTCGAACGGCACGCCCGTCAAGTTCCTTGCGACGGCTGTCGACATGCAGGCAGTCGGCGCAGCAGCGCGTTCGCAGCAGGACGATAGCGCGGCCGCCAGCGGATACGAGCAGGCGCAGCGGCGCCGGGCGCAGTTGGGCAACGCGATCAAGGCAGCCTTCGAAGCCATACGCGCGGATTTCGGCGAATCCATCGCGCAGGAGGCGCTGCATCGCACGGCACTGCTCGATGCGAGCGAATGGGCCTCGTCGTCCGATGCGGCCAACACGGCGGGCGAGAGGATTCGCGCAGCGGCGCGCTGGCTGCGGGACAACTGCCATCGGTCCGTATGCGTCGCCGACGCCGCGGAGGCGTGCGCGATGAGCCAGCGCACGCTGCTGCGCAACTTCCAGACTTATATCGGCACGTCGCCTTCCGAATATCTGCAGCGAGTGAGACTGGAGCGCGCCTGCGAGTTGCTGGCGGAAACCTCGTTGCCCGCGGACAAGGTGGCGCGGCACGTTGGACTGGCGAGCGGCGACAGGCTGGGCAAGCTGTTTCGCCGTTGCATCGGAAAATCGCCGACGGAGTACCGCGCGTGGACGCAAGGCAAAGCACAGGCAGAAGAAGAACGGGCAGATCGCGTTGCTTCCGCAGAACATTCGCAACGGGCGTTCAACGTGTATAGCGAAGGGCAACCGTTGAACGCCTGATCGAATGCACTGGCAGGGTCACGTCAGAAGCTTGCCCCATTCATAGTCGATGTAGTCGGGGGTGAAGGGCAGCACGCCTGCACCCGGCGTGAATGTCAACTCGCCGAAGTACACGCGATTGTCTGGGGCATAAAGATCGACACGAACGTAATCGAAATCTTTTGCCAGCGTGGCAGCGGCACGCAGCACGGCATCCAGGTTCTCCGGTCTCGCGGGAGGCACGGGACTGCGCGTGTACGGCCCGATCATCACGTCCGTGCGCCGCCATTGGGCGTCGAAGACGTCGCCGTGAGTGCTGCTGCCAAAGCGGTCCGTGATCAGCAGGATATACATCAGCGGCCGCCCCGATGGCCCGCCAAAGCAGTGGATTTTAAAGTCTGCGGGAATCTGGCCGGAGCGGTCCAGCAGCAGCGCTTCGAAAAAAATGCGCGGCTTGATCGTCCGATAGTGCCGCTCGCGGGCGACCCAATAGAACGACGTGGCGAGCCAACGGTCGGCGAGTGCCTTGAGACTTTCGAACGTAGTCGCCGATTTGTCCCTGACGATTTCGACAAACGTGCTGCCGTGATTGGCCTTCATCACAAATGAATTCGGCAGCGCATCGAACACTTCGCGCGTAAATACATCGGGCGCCGCAATGAGCGGAATCAGATGTTCTTCTCCAAGCTTTGCCGCAACGTATTCCCGTACGTCGATCTTGTCGGTCAATCGCACATAGCGCGGATCGGGCCGAAGATTGCGTTGCAGGATCTTTTCGTTGAAAGTCGCGGGCTGCCGCAACCGCGGATAGCGGCCGATGCGTTTCTTGTGCAACAGACTGACGAACAGCGAATCGGGCAGCATCGCCTTGGCTTTCTCTTTCATTCTCATGACCGTGGATTGCGGCGAACGGGCGCTTGCTGCGTCCTGGTCCCGCAGCCGTTCATCGGTGGATCGACGCACTTGCGCAGCAGTGCGCGCATATTCTGTTATTGGCATGTCTGCGCTCTCCCATCTCCCGCTAGTCGGCCGACTTCATCAGCACATCGTCCGCGACATCGCGTTCGCTGGGCTCGCTCTGCGCAACGACAGGAGGGACCACGCGGCTTCCGTTACGCAGGTGACGTAACGCGCGGAAACTCGTCGGAGACATGCCGTAGCGGACCTTGAAGATACGCCCCAGCCGGTTTCCGTCGCCCATGCCGCAACGCCTTGCAATCTTGTCGATCGGCAAGTCCGTATCCATCAGCATGGAACAGACCACCTCGAAGCGCGTGCGAAGCAGGTATTCGAGGGGCGTCATGCCAAACTCGACCTTGAATCTGCGCTGATAATTCCGTTTGCTCATGGCCGCGGAATCGGCAGCCTGACTCACTGAAATCGTCTTGCTGTAGTTCTCTCTGATCCAGCGCGCCGACTCGCGGATTTTCTCCGTAGTGGTCGCCACGCCGAGATCGTCTGCATCGGGCCGCATGCGCTCGTGCACGTGCGGTTGAAGCGCATGTGCGATACGGCGTGCAGTTTCCGCACTGAGGTCGCGCTCTATCTGGACGAGCGCCATGTCGGTCGCCGTTGCGCCAGCGGGCCGCGTTTCCGACAAGCCGTCGTCGAGCACGAACACGGGCACGACGGTCTGGCCCGGGGCGCTCGACAAATCTGTCTTTTGCCGCGTGCAGGACGAGGCGCCCGAACCTTGCCGCGACAGCCACGATACGAGGTGCTCGCTCGACTGGGTCATAGGGTCGCCGCTGCATGCAACGAAGAATGCATGGAAATCGACGAGCTGATAGCGGTCCAGTTTCTGTGTCCAGATCGGAAAACTCGAGCCGCCCGTCACGAAGCCTCCCGACTCCGACAGCACCGAGAAGCGATAGGGCGGCTCGTCGCCCACTTGCTCTTCGAGCCTGTTCGCGAGGCAAAAAGCGTCGCCGATCGCTCCCGCTGCTGCCATCGAGCAATTCGGAGAGATGAGTAGACCAATGTGCTTTTCAAATTTCGGTTTTTCGGGCCGTCCATCGGCACGCCACGGATCTGTTTGATAAATCCCATTCACCGTTAGCTCTCCCAATTAATGCGCCACAATTCGACGCAAATCAGAATACCGTAGAGAAAAGGGACATGCGACAGTTGTCCGATTCGCGCGACCGAAGTGGCGAAATTGTTCGGATCGGGGAAATTCTTACTGATTAGAGAGGTGTGATGACCTAGTGTTTTCGCTAATAAGGCAAACTTTTCCTTACTTGAATTGGCCGATTTCGTTGAGTGAGAGATGCGCCGGATCGTCTGCAACGCTTGCCAAATAAGGGGCACGGCAGCAGCCGCTCGCATCGGGGCGATGTCAGGTTCAGCCGCACTGCTATTACTGTTGTGTTACGCCATTTAATCCCAAGCGTATCACTCTGTTACACGAATTTCAGATCGCAACAACTCTTTCCCCGTCAGTCACGCGATGTAACGTGTTCCACGATATCGGCCATTAGCACCCGAATTTAAGCCGGGTTTGTACTAATTTTATTTCTGCGCCGCTATGCTTCATCGCAACATCATTCGATCGCCGATTTGCGGGACCAGATGCGCTTTTTCATCGGAATTTACGGTCGCTCTCGAGCGATTCGCAGACGACATGGAAGCGCCAATGAAGGTATTCGGGCAAGCGGGAATAACGCATGCTCGACTGATGAGGTCTCTTCTGGCACGGAGACCGTCGAGTCCCAAGCAATCGTCGACGCCGGAAAAAGGACTGCGTATGAGTGAAACACGCTAGCTGCTTGCTCTTCCGTCCTCATGTTCTGACAGGGCATCTGGCGACCATCGGCTACTGCACGCCGCGTGGGTCGCTATTGCCAGCCGTCCCTTAAACCATCGGCCCGCGCGCGGCTGACGAACTTCTGTCGCGATTCTCCCGGCGGTTTCGACCGCCGTGGACGCGTGTATTCAGCAGTTTCGCAGCGTGCCCGAGCAACCGAACGTCAAAGGATGACTCCCGTGGATTATTACCCCTCGAACTCGCTACCTGTTGCCCCCGAGGTCGAGCGCGGGCAACTCAGCGCTCGTGAGATGCTCAACCTGATGCGGGACCACATCTGGGAAATCGTAGCCGCCACGGTGGTCGTATTTCTTCTTGCGGTCGCGTATCAACTCATCGCCTCCCCCATCTATTCCGCCGATGTTCTGGTGCGTGTCGATCCGCCTGAGCCGAATGCACTGGGCCTTGCGCTTCAGAACCAGGAGACGCTCCCGCCGCCATCGCCTTCGCCGAGCACGGAAATGGGGGTGATGCGCAGCCGTTCGGTTCTCGATCCCGTGATCGACCGCTACCGCTTCGACATATCGGTCAAACCTCGCACGATTCCGATTCTTGGCGACATCGCGGACAAGTTCGCGACGCCAGGCCAGCCGAATGGTGCGTGGTTGGGGCTGAAGTCCTTCGCGTGGGGCGGCGAGGTGGTCAAGTTCGGCTATCTGAATGTGCCGCCGAACCTCGAAGAAGAGAAGCTGAGTCTCGTCGCGCTCGACGGCGGCGCATATGAACTGCTCGGTCCCTCGGGCGAATTGCTGTTGAAGGGCGAGGTGGGCAAGCCCGTCACAGGCAATGGCATTTCGGCGCAGATAGACCGGCTCGCGGCGCGTCCGGGCACGCGCTTCGAGGTGATTCGCTGGAACGCGGTGGATGCGACCAAGCGCTTCATGGATTCGATCAAGATCACCGACAAGGTCAAGGATTCGGGACTGATCGAGATCGAGTATGCGGACAAAAATCCTGCAAAGGCCGCTGAAGTCGCCAATGCGCTCGCGCAGCAATATCTGGCATCCGCCATCGCGAGCCGTCAGTTGAACGACACACAGACGCTGAACTTCATCAAGGGCGAATTGCCGCGTCTGCTCACTGACCTGCGCAAATCCGAAGAAGCGTTGAAGACGTACCGGGCCAAGGCCAATTCGATGCAGCCGACGGCGGAAGCGCAGTCCTACCTGCAAGGCGGACTCGATCTCGACAAGCAGATCGCGAGTCTGGAACTGCAGCGCACGCAATTGCTGGACAAATACGCGCCGCAAAGCCGGTGGATTCAGAGCATCGACACGCAGCTGGCACAGTTGAAGAACGCGAAGTCGCAATTCGATAACCGCTTCTCGGGCATGCCTGCATCGGAACGCGAGAGCGTCGATCTGATTCGCGCGCAGAAGGTCGCGGAAACGGTCTACATGGGTATGGTGCAAAAGGCCGAGCAACTGACAGTGCGCCGCGCAAGCACGACGGGCGGCGCGCACGTTCTCGACGAAGCCGTCAGGCCGCATCGACCCGTCAAGCCCGATCCGCTGATCGTATTGCCCGGCGGCGCCGTGCTGGGTTTCGTCGCGGGCATCTTCATCGTGTTCATGCGCCGTCACGTGCTGGTGGGCGTAACGGACCCGCGTTACGTGGAGCGCCGTTTGAGCGTGCCTGTCGTCGGCGAAGTGCTGTTCAGTCATCAGCAGTCGATGCTGGATCGCAGCCTGCCTGCCGCTGCCCGCACGCCGCTGCAAGGCGCAAACCGGAGTACGCCCGCCGTGCCGCGCGGCGCCGACGCGCCGGAGTTGATGGGCAACGGCGAGAAGATCGATCCGTCGTTTGGGACGAGCGGCAACAAGATTCTCGCCCAGCGCTTTCCACACGATGCATCGGTGGAGGCGCTGCGTGCGGTCCGCACGGCAATGGCGCGCGATCTCGCGCACACGCGCAACAACATCGTGATGATCACCGGGCCGACGACGTCGGCGGGCAAGAGCTTCGTGGCCGCGAATCTGGCCACCTTGCACGCGGAAGCGGGCGCGCGCGTCGCGCTGATCGACGCCGACATGCGTCGCGGCCACCTCGCGGCATTCTTCAGCCAGAGCAATCGCGGCGGGCTGTCGGAAGTGCTCTCCGAGCGGCTTCCGCTGCGCGATGCGCTGCGTCATGTGGGCGTGGAAGGCGTGACGTTCATGTCTTGCGGCACGCGTCCGGAAAATCCGGCTGCATTGCTCACACGGCCTCGATTCAGGGAAATACTCCAGCGTCTGGGCAACCACTTCGATCTGGTGATCGTCGATACGCCGCCCTTCCTCGCCGTCACCGACGCCTCGATCATCGCGAACGAAGCTGGCTCGTCGTTCCTCGTGTTGCGCTCCGGCATGCAATCGGAAGAAGAGATCGCCGACACGATCAAGAAGATCGAGCGCGCGGGCGGCCGTGTTGCGGGCGCTGTCTTCAATGGCATACCGCTACGCCGCAGCACGCGCAATTACGGCTACGCGACCAACTATGCGAGCGACTTCGGCGACGTCGAAGCGGCCAGTTCATAACAGAACGTTGTGCGCCAACAGTGCGCTCAGCAAGTCAAGGACACCGGCACACGTGCAATCTGGTCAGGCGGAGAAATACATGGCATTCGCGATCAACGGAAAATTCACCTCGCAACCCATTACAGGCGTTCAAAGGGTTGCGTACGAATTGACGAGAGCAATGCAATTGCGCGAAAGCCCAGGCGATGAACTGGAGATTTTCGTGCCGCAAGACGCGAGGGAGCCGGGCGCATCGCTAAAGCGGCAGCGCCGCTTTCCGTGGCTGCGCGGCACGCTGTGGGAGCAGATCACGCTGCCGATTGCGGCGCGAGGCAAGACGCTCGTGAACCTGTGCAACACGACACCGCTTCTGATGCGCAGGCAGGTGGTCATGGTGCACGACATGGCCGTGTACGACGTGCCGCATGGCTTCTCGAAGAAATTCCTGCTGTGGTACCGGCTGCTGTTTTCGGTTCTTCCGCACATGGAGCCGACGGTGCTGACCGTCTCGGCGTTTTCGAAGCGCCGCATCTGCCATCACCTGAAGATCGACGAATCGCGCGTCGCGGTCATTCCGCCCGGCGCCGATCATCTGGATCGCGTCGTCCCCGACTACGGCGTGATGGATCGCCTGCAGCTGAAGGACGACGCGTATTGCGTGATCGTCGGCAGTCTCGATCCACGCAAGAACCTTCAGCGCGTGCTGGAGGCGATTGAGAGCCTGAGTCATTTGCGCGAGGTCCGCTTCGTGATCGTCGGCGGCAGGAACCAGCGGATATTCGCGAGCGAAGGGCTCGACGCGATGTCGCGTTCGAGACAGATCGTGTGGGCCGGTTTTGTGTCGGACGGTGAATTGAAGGCGCTTTACGAGCGCGCGGGCTGTCTGGTGTTCCCGTCGCTCTATGAGGGTTTCGGGCTGCCGCCGCTCGAAGCGATGTATTGCGGATGCCCCGTTATCGCATCGACGCGTACGTCGATTCCCGAAGCGTGCGGCGACGCCGCAATGTATTGCGATGCCACTTCCGCGCAGGACATTGCCGAAAAGATCTCGCAGATGATGAGTGTCTGCTCGCTGCGGCAAGAGTACCGCGAGAGAGGCATGGCGCATGCGCGCGAGTATCGGTGGGATCGGTCGGCCAAGAAGCTGCTCGATGTTCTGTACGGCAACGAGAGCGAACACGTGGCGCAACTGTCGCCGCGTGCATCGACAAGCTGAGTAGTGCGTGGAGCACCGTTGAATTTATCCATTGCGTCGGATCCTATGAAGCAGATCGCCATCGTCATTTGCAACTACAACTACGAACGCTTCATCGCGGCGGCAATCGACTCCGCGTTGGCGCAAGACTATCCGGGCACGCGCGTGATCGTGATCGACGACGGATCGACGGACCGGTCGCGGGAGATCATCCAATCGTACGGATCTCGCATCGAGCCCGTGTTCAAGGAGAACGGCGGCCAGGTGTCCGCCTACAACCTTGGGGTGGAGATTCTGGATACGGAATTCGCGATCTTCCTCGACTCCGACGACGTGCTGTATCCGGGAACGGCTTCGCAGGTGATGCGCCAGTTCGAGCAACACGGCGTAGCAAAGGTGCAATTTCGACTCGATGTCGTCGACGATGCGGGCAATCTGACGGGCGCGTACGTTCCGAACACCGAACCGCCCGCCGATTGCGCGCGTTTGCTCAAGAAGGGCTGGCTGTATCCGTCGCCGCCCGCATCGGGCAATGCCTATCGCGTGGGCGCGTTGAAGCGGGTTTTCCCCGTGCCGGAGAGCGGCATCAATCGCTACGGCGCGGATTTCTACGCGATCTACGGTGCGGCGTTGACGGGGTCCGTCGCGACGATTTCGCGTTCGCTCGGCGCGTATCGCGTGCATCGTTCGACGACACCCAGCATGTCGTTCGCGAACTCCGAGCAGATCACCAAGGCGCCGAAGGCATTCAGGGAAAGATGGGCGACGTTGCGTGATATCGCGCACGAGCGCCTGAATCTCGAACTGCCGTCGGCTTTCCACGATTTCGCGCACGAGAAGGCGTATTTCGGATCGAGTCTCTATCAGGCGCCCGTAGGCGCGCGCTGGCGGTGGATGCTGAACGAATCCCGCGCCTATCTGCACTCCATCGTTGCGAATCCGTTCTGGAGCCTGAAAAAGAAGGCCGGGACACTTTTTTTGTCGAGCCTTTGCCTGTTGCCGTATTCGCCTCTTTCCGACTTCGTGATTCGATACATCACCAATCCGCTTGCGCGTCGCGGAACGGTCGAGCAATAACGGGCACGACATGAGTTGCGGCAATCGAAGAGGTGGGAATGAACGGTAAGAAGAGCGCTAGCGTCATCGCATTCGTCTACGGCGGATATCTGATGAGATACGTGTATCTCATCATTGTTGTGCCGTTCTACGGCCGCGTGCTTGGCGTCTCCGAATACGGACGCGTTCTGGCAGCGATGTCGCTGATGAACGTGATCTGGATGCTGACGAGCTATGGCTTCACGTTCGTCGGCATGCGCGAAATATCGAAGGCGCAGAACGCGCGCGAATGTAACGCCATTCACTCTCAGCATCTCAGCGCAAGGCTGTTGCTCGCTGTAATAGGCGGGTCGATCGGCGTCATCGCCACGTATTGCTCGCCCACATTATCCGAGCGGCCACTGATCGGCCTTCTCGCGACGACGCTCGGCATCGTGTCCGCGTTGAATCTAGGCTGGCTCTATCAGGGCCGGCACCACTTCCGCACGCCGATCATGATCGAGGTGTTCGGCTTTGCCGTGAGTCTCGTGCTCGTGCTCAGTCTGGTCAGAGGGCCGGCGGATTCGGTGTGGGTCGTCGCCAGCCTGCTCACGGCGGGTGTGCTTTCGCTCGCCATTTCGTATGGGCTCGCAACCTGGCAGATAGGATGGCCGCGCCTTTCGACTGAGGGTATCGTGCCGCTGCTGAAGGGCTCGACGATGCTTTTTTGCTATTCGTCGGGATCGGTGGTGCTCACGGCATCGTCGACGTATCTGCTCACGCTGCTGTCGACGCCCGCGCAGGTCGGCTACTTCGGCGCCGCCGAGCGCTTCGCGACGATCGGATTGAGCCTGATGGGGCCAGCGTCGCAAGTGTTTATTCCGACCATTTCACGCCAGCTCGCGCAGGGCGACAAGGCGGGCGCGCATGCGACGACCCGGCACGGCGCGATGCTGCTGCTCGGTTACGGACTGCTTGTGTTCTGCGGCGCATTGGCGCTTTCGCCGATCATCATGCCGTTGATCCTCGGCGAAGCATTCGGACCGAGCGCGCGCGTATTGCAGTGCTTCGCATGGATGTTTCCGTTTGCCGCATTCAACGAGTTCGCGGCGTTCTATGTGTTCGTGCCGCGCCGCAAGGACAAGCTGCTCGCCATCGCGGGCGCGGCGTCCGGCGCCGCCAATCTGCTCGCAGCGCTCTGGCTCGCGCCGCGTTTCGGCGCAGAAGGCATGGCGTTCGCTCGTGTATTGGGTGAGCTTTCGTTGTCCGTCACGCTGCTGTTTCTCATGTTCAAGCTGGAGCTCATTACGCTGTTGCCGGGCGCGGGACGCGCGATTGCAATGGCAAGAGTTGCGTGGGGCGTCAGAGGGCAGGCGGGCGCGGGCAAGGACGAGTGATGCAGAACAAGCAATCACGACATGCCGTGGCGGCGAACAAAACGTTCCTTCGCGCATGAACGCGACGGACTCGCACGCCGATGGTTGGCGCGGGGTGGGGAAGTAAGAATGGATCGGATGAGCAAATGGAGGTCACAGTGAAAGTTGCGATTGTTCACGACTGGCTAGTGGTAACGGGGGGCGCGGAGAAAGTACTGCAGAACATCATCGAGTGCTTTCCGAACGCGGACCTGTATTCGCTCGTCGATTTCATGGAGGACCGATCGTGCATTAAAGGCAAAGCGGTGAACACGTCGTTCATTCAGCGTCTGCCGTTTGCGCGCAAACGCTATCGCTCGTATTTGCCGTTGATGCCGATTGCGATCGAACAGCTCGACCTCTCCGGCTATGATCTCGTCATTTCGAGTTCGCACGCCGTCGCGAAGGGCGTGCTGACCGGGCCGAACCAGATGCATGTGAGTTATGTGCATTCGCCGATCCGCTATGCGTGGGATCTTCAGCATCAGTACCTGAGAGAATCGCATCTCACGGCGGGCGTCAAATCGGCAATGGCGCGCGTGCTGCTGCATTACATCCGCGGCTGGGATTCGCGTTCGGCGAATGGCGTCGATCATCTCGTCGCGAACTCGAAGTTCATCGCGCGCCGGATCAAGAAGGCTTATCAGCGCGACGCGACCGTCATTTATCCGCCCGTCGATCTGAATCATCTGCCGATGCGCGAGAGCAAGGACGACTTCTATGTCACTGCATCGCGCATGGTGCCGTACAAGCGTATCGATCTGATCGTCAAGGCGTTTTCGCAAACACCTGAGCGGCGTCTCGTCGTGATCGGCGACGGGCCCGACATGAAAAAGGTCAAGGCAGCCGCCGGCGATAACGTGACGATTCTCGGCCACCAGCCGTTCGACGTGCTGGTCGATCATCTGCAGCGTGCTCGCGCATTCGTCTTTGCCGCCGAGGAAGATTTCGGCATCTCCGTGGTCGAGGCGCAGGCTTGCGGCACGCCCGTCGTCGCGTTCGGCCGCGGCGGTGCGCTCGAATCGGTGCTTGGCTTGCCGCGTGAACGGCCGACAGGTGTGTTTTTCGAGGAGCAGACGACGGAGTCCCTACTCGAGGCTTTGCAGCGCTTCGAACAGTATCCGGGATTGTTCGATGCGCGCCAGTGCCGCAAGAACGCGGAGCGGTTCTCGTCGGAACGATTCAAGGCGGCATTGACGTCGTTCATCGACGCGCGCATGCCTGGCAGCCTCTTCGACCGCACACTTCCTTATCCGATTCACGAAGAGGAATCGGCATTGGAAGAAGACCGCCATCTGATCGTTTAATCGCGCGGGAGCGCCGGGCGTACTTCCTAGTACGTTTCCTCCTTAAGGCGCGATCCGCGTTCCCGCCGTGCCGCCTTCAGTGCGGACCACGGCCACCCTCAATGCCACGTATGTGCAGCGGAATGCGCCCGCGTGAGAGCACGCAGGCGAGACGGGGTGTGTGTTCGCGCAACGTCACGGACTTTTCCTCGATGAGATCCTGAAACGGCGCGGTGTGCCCATAGGTCAAGACGGCAACGGCGATCAGGGAGAGCGTCGACCACACGGGCAGAAACGGCTGAAACGGCTGCAATGGCATCCGTAGCGCCACGCGCAGGAAGCTCACGGCGGCGATGGTGCCGACTATCCAGCCCAATGTGACTTCGGATATCGAATGGGAGTGTCCGTGCACACGGGACGCACCCGTCAACGCACCGAGCAGCAAGCCAGCGACGATGCCTGGGAATGCCGGCTGCCGCCACCACCTCAATTGCAGCGCGATCGCCACGGCCCATACCGCAGTGGAAAGCGTCGTGTGCCCGCTGATGACGCGAAAATGTGCAAACGGAATGGATACGCCGTATGAGTAGTAGAGAATCTTGGTCGCGCCGACCAGCAGCATGCCGCAGCCTAACGTGACTACCCAGCGAAGCGCGAGGCGCAGATCGGTCTTCGCAATCCAGATTGCACACACCGTCGCCACGGGCAGTGTGACGGCAGCATCGCCTACATTCGAGTAAAGAGTCCACATGTGGGGTTGTTCACCTCATTGTCGCGGGCGTCACGGGATGGATGTGTTACGTCCCGTGGCCGCCGGATAGGTCGGAGCGTGATGTCGATACTGCGGCTGCACGCGGAACGCGTTGCGCGCCGGTTCGGGCTTGGCAACGCGCACCGGGCGTGACGCCAGCAGCAGCGAAATGACGAGGGAAAGAATCAGCACATTGGACGGCGAGACCAGACGATGTTCCGTCGCGGCCATCACCAGCAGGCACACCGATGAAATCTCGACGAACCGGTACGCGGCGAAGTTTCTGCCGTGCTCCATCAACGCGCTGCGCGCGGCGCCGTTCTGGCTCCACTTGATCAGCTTCCAGTAAAAACTCAGCAGCAGCGTCAGCCCGACGATGCCGAGTTCCGCGAGGAAGTTCAGATATGAATTGTGCGCGTGCGAGTCGCTATGTTCGACGACGATATCGGACGGTATGCCGAGCAAGCCGAAGTACGACGTGACGTTGCGGATCTGGTCGTCGAAAGAACCGAATCCCATCCCGACAATCGGGCTCTGGCGGAAATAAGTGAGCGCGCGCGGCCACAGCCATTCATAACGTATGTCGAGGTTCGCAACCTTGGCGTCCGAATTCTGGATGGTGAACGTGTAGCCCATGTAGTCTACGTTGGGCCGCACGTGGTACATCGCCATGGCGAGCGATCCGACCAGCAGGCAGGCAATCAGCGACGCGAGAATCAGGCGCTTGCGCCCGAAGTACAGATAGGGAAGAACGGCCAGCGCGCCCAGCAAAGAGCCGCGGCTGTAGGTGGAAAAGAGCATCAGGCCGCACAACGCGATCAGCGCGAGCACGATGCGGCTGCGTTGCTGCAGATAGCAGGCGACGCCCAGGCAAAACAGCATGGCGAGGAACCCGCCTGCCGCATTACGCGCGATGAAGAAGCTACCGAAGCTATCGTCTGGATGTTTGAAGATGCTGAGCAGTCCGTTCTGTACGAGATACAACGCGTAAGGCGGAATGTTGACGACTACCGCGAACACGAAAAAGGCGCGTAACAGCTTGTTCATGTCCCAGCGATGCGCGTAGAGACAGCCCGCGAAAATAGGCGCATACGAAATGAAGTAGTTGCCGTCCCGACGATAAAAGTCGAATTGCGTCAGTGAATGCGGATCGTAGAGCAGCGTCGAGACCAGAATCAGTAAGGTCAAAGTCGTCAACGGCGCGATGAACGACGGGTAGCTTCTGCCGAAAAAGCGCCATGCGCAAAGAATGATCGGCAAGAATCCGACTGCGCTAACGGGCACCAGATTGGTGACGGTCAGAAATAGCGCAAATACCGATATATAAGCCATGTCAGCTCTCGTGAAGTCCAGGTGTGCGTCATGCAGATGAAGCAGCTGGCGAAGCGGCGCGGAAAGACGCACGCGCGTGATTCAGGTGCGGCGGGCCTCCGATCGCACGACCGTTGGTCCGGAAAGGAATTGCGACCTGCCTTTGAAGTGTGATGTTCCTGTATCCGGAGATCAGTGTGCAAGGCGCCGCATAAAGCCGGGAAATTGGCGCATGCATGCTGGCTTCACATGTCACGCGGAGGTTAGGCAGAAGCCACGCAGAGAACATCTTCTACATGAAAATTACCATGGATGGCCTTTGATTCCCATGCGGAAATTGCAACTAAAAATAAACAGCCAGCATTCGTTAGCGGACGTTCCCAAAGCATCAGCGTGACCGGCCATAACATCAACCGATCGCGCCACGAATACCGTCGCGCAGCGTCACGTCGCTATCATCAGTTCAGAGCTTGAATCGACAGGCGCGGTGCCGAATGATTGTTCGCATGATAGTTCGCGAATGATGGCTCGCAATCCCGGCATCGTTGTTTCGATCTTTTTTCATCATCTTGCATGGTGTGCGAGTCGTGCGCGAGCGGATGTTTCGCCGTCAACGACACTCGCAGCCGATGCAATCTGCTTCCAGCACTCCATTGCGCTGACGTATCCAACGCTCGTGCGCAACGTGCCTGGAGTTAAAGCGGCTGCTGCATCCCCTGAAATCCGTTTGAACAGCCATGAGTGACGGGGGCGGCAGACTTCAATACCAGGGAGATTGAAGTGGACAAACAAACCACATTTGCTGAAGAACACACTATCGCGGGGACTGTCGGCGAGAAGACAACGGGCACGACCACCAAAAATGGCCGTCTCGTGCAGGTCATTCTGGCGGGTGGATCGGGCACGCGGCTTTGGCCGGTGTCGCGCGAGCAATATCCGAAGCAGCTCATCGATGTCATCGGCGATCAGTCGCTGTTGCAAGCCACCATGGGACGCATGGATGGCTTCACGAAAACGTGGGACGTGGCAGCAGAGCCCGTGATCGTGTGCGGCGTCGAGCATGCGTATGTGACACGCGAGCAGGCGAGCGCATGCGGCGTCAAGCCATGCGTCGTCGTCGAACCGGCGCGGCGCGATACGGCTCCCGCGCTGACGCTGGCAGCGCTCGCGGCGAGTGTCGAAGGCGATGATCCAATTCTCGTCGCCATGCCCGCCGATCATGCCATTGCCGACATACCGGCACTGCATCGCGCAATCGAGGTAGCAGCCGTTCACGCGCAGCAAGGCGAGATCGCGACGCTCGGCGTGCCGCCGACGCGCCCCGACACGGGCTTCGGCTACATACGCCTTGGCGAGCGGCTTGACGACGGCGCGCATCGTATCGACCGCTTCGTCGAAAAACCCGCCGCCGAGCTTGCCGCGAAATACGTCGCGTCGGGCGGCTACTGGTGGAATAGCGGGATGTTCGTGGTGCGCGCTTCCGTGTGGCTTGCCGCGTTGAAGCTCTTTCAACCCGACATGCACGCAGCGTGCATTCAGGCCTACGCAAACGGCAAACGCGACGACGGTCATATCGCGCCGGGCGCGTCGGACTTCGAGCAGTCGCCTTCCGATTCGATCGACTATGCCGTGATGGAGCAACTCGGCAAGCCCGGGTCATCGTTTGCGGGCGTGGTCGTGCCGCTCGTCGCGGGGTGGTCCGATCTCGGCTCGTGGGACGCCGTGTGGGAAGCGATGGACAAGGACGAATTCGGCAATGTTGCCAATGGCCGCGTGCTGCTCGAAGGCGCGACGTCGACGTACGCTCGTTCGCAGGGCAGGCTCGTCGCTTGCGTAGGGACCAGTAACCTCGTCGTCGTCGAAACAGATGACGCGGTGCTCGTTGCGGATCGCTCGCATGTGCAGGACGTGAAGGGTCTCGTGTCGCGCATCCGGGAAACCAGGTCACCCGAGGCGGACACGCATCGCAAGGTGCGGCGCCCCTGGGGCTTTTACGATTCGATCGATCACGGCGAGCGGTTTCAGGTGAAGCGGATTGTCGTGAGCCCAGGTGGACGGCTGTCGCTGCAGATGCACCATCACCGCGCCGAGCATTGGATCGTCGTATGCGGCACGGCGCTCGTGACGCGGGGCGACGAACAGTTCCTGCTCACCGAGAACCAGTCGACCTACATTCCGATCGGCGTGCAACACCGTCTCGAGAACCCCGGCCACGTGCCGTTGCAGATCATCGAGGTTCAATCGGGCGCCTATCTGGGAGAGGACGACATCGTCCGTTTCGACGACAAGTATGGCCGCTGCAACTGACGCGCCAAGGCGAAAGAAAAAGTGCACATGTACGTAGTCAAAGAGGTGTTGGGATGCGAGCATTGACGGGATTCCTGGCGAGACTACTCGACGTCGCGTTGATCGTCGCGGGCGCACTGGTCGCGTCGCAAATCCGCTTCGACGACGTGTCGCAACGCGGGTTCTATCTGGCGTTCGTCGCATTCGCCGCGGCATTTTCGCTGGCGATATTTCCTGCGTTCGGCGTGTATGCGTCATGGCGCGGGCGTTCGAAGCGCCTGCTGGCTGGGCAAATCGCGTTAGGCTGGCTGATCGTGCAGGGATGCGCGATGGCCTTGATGTTCTCGCTGCATCGGATCGATCTTGTTTCGCGACTGTGGTTCGTCTACTGGACGGCGCTGTCGGGAAGCGGATTGATCGTCAGCCGGCTCATCATTCATAGCCTGATGGGAAGGGTGCGCAATGCGGGGCTCGATTTACAGGGCGTCGCCATCGCCGCGTGCGGAGACCACTGCAACGACATCATTCAAAAAATGGACAGCGCGCCTGCATCCGGATTCCGGCCGTGGGCGGTCTACGACCTGCAGCGCGGCTCGGGTTGCAAGGCGCGGGTGCCGACCTTCACGGAACACAAGGAATTTGCGCGCTATGTGCGCGAACAGAACATCGGCGAAGTGTGGCTTGCATTGCCGCTGACGGAAGAGCGCGCGATCCTTAGACTGGTCGACGAGTTCCGCAATGATCTGGTCAACATCCGCTTCATGCCCGACGTGCGCGCACTCGCGCTGTTCGAAGGCAGCGTCAGCAGTCTGCTCGATCAGCCGACGATCAATCTCGCCGCGTCGCCCTTGCCGCCCAATGCGATGGTGAAGAAAGATCTGTTCGATCGACTCTTCGCGCTATGCGCGCTGCTCGCCATCTCACCCATCCTGATCGCTTGCGCGATCGCGGTGAAGCTCAGTTCGCGTGGTCCTGTTTTCTTCAAGCAGCAGCGCAAGGGCGCCGATGGCCGCGTCTTTACGATCTACAAGTTCCGCACGATGCGCCTGCACGAAAAGAAGGCGGGCGTGCTCGAACAGGCGAAGCGCGACGATCCGCGCATCACCCGAGTCGGCGGTTTCTTGCGGCGCACGAGTCTCGATGAGCTGCCGCAATTCTTCAACGTGCTGTGCGGCGACATGTCGGTCGTGGGCCCGCGTCCGCACGCG
The DNA here is from genome assembly GCA_001319865.1 of Burkholderia sp. E7m39. Lineage (GTDB taxonomy): Bacteria > Pseudomonadota > Gammaproteobacteria > Burkholderiales > Burkholderiaceae > Paraburkholderia > Paraburkholderia bengalensis. The sequence continues at coordinate 48,487 of BBSL01000120.1, forward strand.
CTCGAACACGACGACCAGTATCAGCACGTCGTGTCGGGTTATATCCATCGCTATCGCATCAAGCCTGGCATCACGGGCTGGGCACAGGTCAACGGATTTCGCGGCGAGACGGACCGCCTCGAAAAGATGGAAGGGCGTGTCGAACACGATCTCTACTATCTTCGCAACTGGTCCTTCGGGCTGGACGTAAGAATCATCCTCGCAACCATCTTCAAGGGCATGCTTCATCACAACGCGTATTGAGCGTAGATGGACCGTGTGCTTATCGAGGCGATCGAGGCTCGCATTGTCGAACGCAGGGAAGCAGGTGCGCCATTCATGACTCATGTCAGCAGGTTGAACAAGTCTTCGATTCAAGCGCAACCGGGTCGGCCGGAGAGTGGAGAACGCGCCGCGTCGGATCGCGAGAGTCATTGGGACGAGCATGACGATCGGGACGATCGCCTGTGGTGTGTTCATCTTGAAGGACTCGACGACTTCATCGCCACGTCCTCACGCGAAGCGGCCGAGCGCGAGGCATCGGCCATCAATGCCTATCTCGAGCGTGCCGGACGCGGCGCCTCCACGCACGTCGTGGGCGCGCGCGCGATGGTGTGGCCTTACACGGAAGCAGGTCACGCGCGCTCGCTGGAAACCGACTGGCACGATTTGCAGTGCATGCCGCATACACAGGCGAACGCGCTTGCCCACGAAGGCCCGTTCTGGGCGGTGATGCGAAGGCTCAAGACCTGGGTCAGCCGTCCGCGACACAAGCGTTGATCGCGCGCCCCTCACGCGGGCTGCCCTGTTTCCGATGCCATGACCGGCGCAATGCGCCGGCGCATCGCCCAACAACGTTCACGCGGAGTTCCACATGTCGACCGGCCTCGTTTCAAGGATCGTCACGGTAGGCGCTATTTCGATGCTGGCAAGTTGTGGAGGCGGCGGCGGGTCGGGATCGGGACCATCACCGGGATCGCCGAGCGCAAGTTCGGGCGGCGCGCCGACGCTGGCGGCCGCAACGCCCCTCGCTGACGGCACGCAGGTCGGCGACGAACACTGGCCCGCGGGATCGACGCAAACGGGCGGCAACGGGCAGGCCGTGAGCGGGCTGAATTGCGGCGCACGCGGCAACACGTACACCTACTCGCACCTGACCATCACGCTGAATGGCAAGCCGCTCGCGTTGCCTGCGAACATCGGCACGGTCGCACCGACGATGGCCGCGCAGACGGGTTGCGCGTATCCTGTTCATACAGACGACGAGTCAGGCAAGATCCGCATGGACGCGAGTTCGGGGGCGTCGTATACGCTCGGTCAGTTCTTTGCGGTCTGGGGCCAGCCGCTGTCGACATCGAATGTGGCCGGCCTGACGGGCCTGCCTGTCGCGCTCTACGTGAACAACGGCGGCCAGCTCACGCAATACACGGGAGACCCCGCCAGCCTGGCGCTGCCCGCGCATGGCGAGGTGACGATCCAGGTCGGCTCGCCGCTCGGACAGATTCCGACCTTCGCGTGGACCGATCCGCCGTCTTTCGATCCGAAGCTGGTGGCGCTCAATTTTGGCGGCACGGTCGGCACACTGCACTGGGCGAACGGCAACACGTCGTCGGGCGGCACGGGCGCGAGCGTTGACGGGCTGATCTGCGCGCCGGGAATGGCCGAGCTCTATCACGTGCATCCGCACCTTGCGATCATCGCGAACGGCCAGTGGCTCGCGTTGCCCGCGAACGTCGGCATTCTGTCGCAGTGCAACTACGAGATGCACACGCACGACTCGACGGGCATCATCCACATCGAAACGCCGAACCTGAAGACTTTCACGCTCGGGCAGTTCTTCGACATCTGGGGCCAAACGCTGTCGCGAACAAACGTGGCGGGCGTGACAGGCAATGTGGTCGCCTACATCAACGACAACGGCGACGTGCGGCAATATATGGGCGATTTACGCAGCATCGAACTGATCTCGCATCGCGACGTTACGCTGCAGGTCGGCGATCCGCCTGTGAGCACGCTCGCGACGTACTCATGGTATGAGCCGCAATAAAAGTTAGCCGGTCCGCTGTGTTGGGCGGCGGCGCACACCGAGGCGAACAACGTCGGCCAGGCGCCGACAGGGGCGCGCCTCGCGCATGCGGCGGGGGCGTTGCCGCCCGCACGCAATCTCCTTTGTTTTCAGGCATCTGAAGCCGACGTGCAACGCGCCGGCCATCGTTGGCACATGTCGTGCATCGATAGCCGCGGGCACAACGGCGACCCGTTCATCAGCGGGTCGCCGCGCCAGCAGCATTGCTCACACTCCGAGAAAGTGTTGTTCGCCTGAGCCTGCCTGAGTTCGGTCGTGAACGTGCCGCGCGGCCCGTTCACATCGTTCCCATCAACTTCGAACGTGATGCTCCGCCACGGACATCGTCCGCATGGCGGATGCGATCGTTTGCTTATTGAATTGGAGTCCTTATGAAAATGAAGATCATCGCAGTTTTGCTCGCCGCCAGCTCAGCGGCACTCGCTACGCCCGCATTCGCGAGCGGTTACGGTCCCGCGCCGTGGTATCGGCCGGACGTTGGTGCGCCCGCATCGCAAAGCGGACAGGTCGCGCAGGCGTCGTACATGCAGGAGAGCCACGCGAGCATGGCTAACGAAAGCGCCGCGAGCTTCGGCGACGACGAAATGGCGCACACGGAATCAGGCCATCGCGCGATGGCTGTGCTCGACGAACCGCTCGATCGCTGAAGGCCGCAGATCTGTCGCGGAGTGCTCCGTTGCGGGCCTCCGCGACTCATTCCGTGCGCTGGACGGGCCCGGACGGCGTCGTTTGCGCGGGCGGCACGCTCGCGTGCGGTTCATCGGCTTGAGCAGGTGCGCGGGCGGGCGCGGGCGGGTCGAACGGGACATCGCGCTTGGGCTGCGCGCTGAGGTCGAGCAGCGCATGCGTGAAGAAGCAGCCCATCACAGCCGACAGAATGATGAAAATCGCCGTGGCGTCGATGAGCAAGCCGAAGTAGCGGAATACGAGCAGGCAGCTCGCGAACAGCATCAGGTTGAGGACGATGCCGATGATGGCCGTCGCCCTGGACACGGCCCGCACGAACGCCGCAAAGCGCGAATCGCAGTGCGGCAGATACCAGATGATCAACAGCCCGAACGCCAGCACGAACGCGGTCTCCGCCCACTTGACCCACACCGGCCGCTGCAGGAAGCGTCCGTCGAAAATCGTCTCGATGATCTGCGCCTGAATTTCGATGCCCGGCACGAGTTCGCCCAGCGCGGTCGTGCGCATGTCGGTGAGACCCGTGCCCGTCAAGCCGACGAGCACCATCTTGTTGCGAAAGCGGTCCGCGTCCACTTTGCCTTGCAGGACGTCGCGCGCGGACACGTAGCGCTGCTGCGTGTCGCGAATCGACGCGACATGCAGCAGGATGTCGCCGTCGGGCTGCGTCGGCACGCGCACGTCGGCGACGCCCACGGCCTGCACGCCCGTCGTATCCGAAAAGACGTCGACGGCCGCCGACCGCGTGACCACACGCAGCATTTCGATCGGCATGCACGGCACCAGCTTGTCGCCGAGACCGAGGATCAGCGGAATGCGCCGCACCGTGCCTTCTTCGAGCGCGACGTTCAGCATCGCCTGGCCGTGCGCGGCGGCCTGCAATTCGGGCAGGCTCGCCAGCACGTAGCGGTAGCGCTTGACCCTGTCGATGGGATCGAGGCCGTGCACGAGAATGGGCGCGCTGCGCAGGTCGGTGCTGGTATCGAACGCGGCGTGTTCGACGGCCGCCGCGCCAAGCACAGAAGGTGTGGCGCGCAATGCGTCGGCGAGAATCGCTTCGTGGCTCGGCAAGGCTCGCAAGCCGGTTGCAAGCGCCGCGGCGGAAGCGGGCAGATTGTCGGCCACCTTGTCGGGCGAGGTCTGATCGGCTTCGGGCATGTAGAGGTCGAGCCCGATCGCGAGCGGCTTTTGCGCCGCGATGGCATCGACGAGGTTCGCGAGCCGGTTGCGCGGCCACGGCCATTGACCGACGGCTGCGAGCGTCTTGTCGTCAATCGCGACGATCGTGACTGGCTGCGAGGACGGCACGCGCGGATAACGGCGCTGATAGTGATCGAACAGCAACTGCCGCGCGGTCCCGAACGAATCGGGCACGACGTTCTCCACCGTGTCGAGCAGCGGCGGACGCGGAAGATTGCCGGGCCATTCGCTGCAAAGATTCACGAAGCTCAGACCCAACAGCACGACGAGCGCGACGGGGCGGCCCTGACCGGCTCGCAGCAGCTTCCTGATCAGAGTGACCCATGAGTCGCAGAAGCGTTTCATGTCGGCGGCGGCTAATCAAAAGTCCAACGCGGCAAAGTGCAACGCGGCAAAGTCCAACGCGGCATGTGCAGCACAGCGATGTGCAACACGGCATTGTCCAACCCGGCATTGTCCAACCCAGGCGCGGTGGTCGAAGCGCGCCGATCATTGAATTGTAATGACAACGCGCCGGTTCATCTGATTAGGGACGCCGTCCGCCGTGTGCACGAGCGGCTCGCGCTTGCCGCGCCCGGCGGTTTCGATTTCCTTCGCCGGGATGCCCGCCTTGACCAGGAACGTCTTGACGGTCTGCGCGCGCTGCATCGACAGCTTGTCGTCATATTCCTGCGAGCCCGCAAGATCGGTATGTCCGACGACGGTGAGATGCGGCGCGGGCCAGCTCGCGAGCGCGGCCTTCAGTTGCTGGACCGTGGCCGTCGATTGCGGCGCGAGTTCGGTTGCGGAGTCGAACAGGAAGTTGATCGTGAACGTTCTCGGCCGCGGCGGCTGCGCGGCAAGCAGCGTGCCATATTGCGCATCGATATTCGCCTGGCTGCTCACCGTCTGTTCGATGTCGCCGCCGGACTTGATTTGCGCCGTCGCGTAGGGCTTGTCGATCACTTGCGTCTTGTTGCCGCTGCGCACCACCAGCGAGCCGACCGTGCCGTCCGCGTCGGGCAGCAGTGTGACCTTGTCGGGCGTCGAGCATCCCGCCGCGCACGCGAGCGCGGCACACACGGCGCCCCATTTCAGCCGGCACGTGCGCGCCGCGGCCATCAACGCGCGTTCTCCCCGTTGCCGCCGACCTCGATGATGAATTCGGTGCCGCGCACGCCGAGCGTGGTGGTGGGCGTGCTGAAGCGCACCGCTTCGGGATGCGCCTTCGCAAGCTTGCCGTCGACCACGGCGAGCGACCCGTGCCGGATCGTGGCGTCGAACGCGCCGTCGTGCGTGGTGGTGTCGAACGCGAAGCGGTTCAGTTCGAGCGTGGAACTGGAGCCCTCGGTGAGCAGCGTGTTGTCGCGCAGTGTGATGCCGACGGAAGATTCCGGCCCCGTCACGATGCGGTCGTTGGCGAGCACTTCGCTGCCGACAGCCACGTTGACGTTTTGCCCCGCGCGCTCGATATGAACAGCGCCTTTGACGGTTTTGACGACGCCGATTGCATCGGCGGCGCTGGCGTCGATGACGGGAGCGCACCCACAGGCGGCAACCAGCACGTATTGGACGGCTTGTATGCGCATAGGTGACCACCGGGCGGCGCGATTCGCCGCAGAAGACACCGCGCGCGAAACGGCTGGCGCGCATGGAAGTTGAATCACGAAATATTAGCGTGCATCGCGCGATCGCAGTGTGCGTTAGCGCGCATATCGTGTTGCCGCATGCGGTGTTTCTGGCAGAACTATTGCTAGAGATTGGCGCGTTGACAACGGCATTGCGTCGGCATGGAGCGCGTCGTTCATTCGTGTGAACGTTTGCGTACAGCTGGGAGCCCTCGCGGACGGCGGGCGGAATGCGTCCGGTCGCATTGACGACGCGCCGCCTGCGCGAACACCAAGGCGGCGCGCAGACGGTTCGTCAATTCAGCAAAGCAGCCGGGATCTATGGGCGCGATGAAGTCGCACTGCGGCCGTCGACGCGACGTATTAGCCGTTCAACACGGCCGCGCCGTGCTCGACATACGCGCGCAGCAGATGGTGCGCGATCGCGAACGGCTTCGGTGCCGACAGTGCGTCCGGGTGCGTGCCCGCGAGCATCGCCGCGACTTCGGCGCGGCTGAACCAGCGCGCGTCTTCGAGTTCCGTCTCGTCGATCACGATTTCCGTGTCGCTCGCCTTCGCGAAGCAGCCGATCATCAGCGACGAAGGAAACGGCCACGGCTGCGACGCGAAATAGACGACGCCCGCGCACGTCACGCGGGCTTCTTCGAGCACTTCGCGGCGCACGGCGTCTTCGACGGTTTCACCCGGCTCCACGAAACCCGCGAGCGCCGAGTACATGCCCGGCGCGAACTGGCGCTGGCGTCCAAGCAGGCACCGCTCGCCGTCGATCGCCAGCATGATGACGACCGGGTCCACGCGCGGAAAATGGCGCGCGCCGCATGCATCGCACGCACGCTGCCAGCCCGCTGCGACCGGTCGGCTGCGCGCGCCGCAGTTCGCGCAGAAACGGTGGCGCCTGTGCCAGTCGAGCATCGATTTGGCCTCGCCTAGCACGCCAAGCAGCGCTTCCTCGACGAGGCCTTGCAGCGCGATGGAGCGCAGATCGATGCGATCGAACGGCTTGTCGTGGGGCTGGCTGTCGGCTGCGCGTTTCGCTTCCATGAGACCCGCCGCGAAGCCGAGCGCGAAGCGCCCGCTGCCGTCGCGCTCCACGCCGAGAAACACGCTCTGCAGCGGCGCGCCGAAGGCTGCCGCTTCGTCGGCGAGAAACCACGCATCGTGCCTTTCGCCGCGCTTGAGCAGGGGGACGTCGCCGTCGAATACGAGAAAGCGGGCCGCGCGATCGTCACGCAGACGCGCGATGAAAGATTCGTCGTTGCGTTGTTCGGAGCGGCGGTCGAGCGGATTGAGATTGAAGCCGATGGAAGCGGAAGGGGCGATCATTGTGTTGGATGGCGTGCCGGGACGAGCCGCAAGTATGGCACGGGCTCAGGCGCGACGCAGGGCGATGCATCGCGATGCAGCATGGCGTGCGGCACACGCGCGACCGCTGCCGCAAGCGGGACGAAAGCGGCATCGAAAGCGTCATTGAAAGCGGCATTGAAAGCGCACGCATCCCGCGGGAATCAGTCCGCCGTTTCCGCCACCTGCGGCGCCGGCGATTGCGCGATGAAACGGTTGATCGCCACTGCCAGCGCATCCGGATACTGGTACATCATCGCGTGGCCCGCCGCGCGAATCGTCAACTGCTGCGCATCGGGCAGCGTTCGTGCGAGCGCTTTGGCGTTCTGTGTCGACAGGACCGCGTCGTCGTCGCCCGTCAGGACCAGCGCGTCGACGTGCGTGGTGCGCAGCGCCTGGGCGGCTGCGTCGTCGTGCGCCCATGCGCGCAGCAGCGCCGATTGTCCCGCCGTCACGCTGGACGGAATGGCGGGCGACGCGTAATCGGCGGGCGTGAACATGTTGTTGCGGAAGCATTCGGCGCCTGCCCGAACGGCAGTCGGCGGGAACAGGACTTTCATCACGTCGCCGAAGGTCGTGCCCGGACTGCCCGACAGTGTGGCTTCGACGCCCGGCGCGACGGGCACGCCGAGCCGTCCGGGTGCGGGCGCGCTCATCAGCACGATGCGCTGCACGTTCGCGGGATGATCGATCGCGAGTTGCGCGGCGATCGCGCCGCCCATCGACCAGCCGACCACGGTCACGTCCCGCAGCTTCAGCGTGTCGATCAGCGCGCCGAGATCGCCGGCCATGTCCTGCACGGTGAACGACGTGGCGCCCGGCATCGAGCGGCCGATGCCGCGATTGTCGAACACGATCACTTCATGATGCTTCGAGAGTTGCGCGAGAAAAGCGGCGTCCCAATTGGAGATCGTCGCGCGAAACCCTGTCTGCATCACGATCGGACTGCCGTGGCCGAAGCGGTAGTACGCAATGTCGCCGCGCGGCGTGTGCGCGATCTGCTCGCGCATGGCGGGATTCGCGTCGGGGCGGTTCGCGACGACGGAACAGGTGTTCTCAGGCGGATAGCCGGCCGTCTTCGCCTCGACGGGCGCGGCGAGCAAGCCGGCGACCAGTGCAATGAGCGGGACGAGCGGGACGAGCGTGTCGATGGCATGCAGGCGTTTCATGGCGATGATCCTTCAGGCTCGGGTTGGCGGCGCGCGGCGCGCTCTCACAGCAGATGCGACACCTCGGCATGACGAGGGACATCCGCGCGGCGGCGGGTGCATGCCTGCGTTTGCCGATCGAGCCAGTTGTCGACTTTTTCCGCGACGATCGCGAGCACGATGGAAATGATCATGACGCTCGCGCCGAGCGCGCAGAAGATGAGGAAGGGCGGGTGGAAGTCCATCATGGCTCCTGATTCCGTGAAGCGTCGTGTCGCTGCGTTCAGCGCCGACGCGAGGTCGTGCGTTGCTGTGACGACATCATGCGTGGCACGAATGAGGAGAAAATTAGTGGGGCGATGGCCTGTTCTGGCGCGGTTTCCGAACGCGAAAAAGCCTGCGCGCGCCGGGGCGCGCACAGGCTGGATGTGACGGGCTAACGGCCTGGCGCGTCAGGCTTTCGACAGTTCACCGTCCATCAGACGCCACAGTCCGCGCGGATTGTCGTGCTTCAACGCCTCCGGCAGCAGCGCGTCCGGAAAGCCCTGATAGCAGACCGGGCGCAAAAAGCGCTCGATTGCCGTCATGCCGACCGACGTGAAGCGGCTATCCGACGTCGCGGGGAACGGGCCGCCGTGGATCGATGCATGCGACACCTCCTGCGGATGCGCGAACGCATTGACGACGATGCGTCCCGTGCGCCGTTCGAGCACGGGCACGAGGCGGGCGGCGAGCGCGTGGTCGGCGGCATCGATCTGCAGCGTCGCCGACAGCTGACCGCGGAACTGCTTCGCGAGCGCCAGCAGTTGCTCGACGTCCTGCACGCGCACGAGCAGCGCGGCCGGGCCGAACACTTCCTCCGACAGCGACGGTTCGGCGAGCATGCGCGCGCCGTCCACTTCGAGCAGCACGGCCTGACCGTCCAGCGCGCCTTCCGCCTTGCCGCCCGCGGCGATGCGCTGCGCGCCCGCGCTTTCGCGCCGCGCGAGGTTGTCGCCATACGACTTCCTGATGCCGGGCGTCAGCATCGTGCGCGCGTGCATTGCTTCGACGCGGGCCGTCAGCGCCTGCTTCAACGCCGCGTAGCCGTGGCCGTCGATCGCGAGCAGGATCGCGGGTTTCAGGCACGCT
>BBSL01000121.1 GCA_001319865.1 Burkholderia sp. E7m39
GGCACGCTTGCCCGACGTTGACCAGCATGCGCTCGCCGAAGCCGTCGCCGATCGGACCGCCGCGCGCCGCGAGCGCCGCGGGCAGCACGAAGGTGGGATTGACGCTCGTCATTTCAGTGAACACGGGAATCGGATCGGGACGTTGCTGCGCGCGCCGGAACAGCGCCATGCCGCCCCTTCGAACCCGTGAACGTCACGCCCTTGATCAGCGGATGATCGACGAGCGCCTCGCCGATTTCATTGCCGCCGCCGCGCAGCATCGAGAACACGCCTTCGTGCAGTCCGGCATCCTTGACGGCCTGCTGGATGACGCGCGCCATGATTTCCGAGGCGCCCGGATGCGCGTTGTGCGCCTTGACGATGACGGGCGCGCCTGCGGCAAGCGCCGACGCGGTATCGCCGCCCGCGACGGAGTAGGAAATCGGGAAGTTGCTCGCGCCGAAGATCGCGACGGGGCCGAGGGCGATTTTCTGCATCCGGTGATCCATGCGCGGACGCGGCTGACGCTCGGGCTGCGCGGGATCGATCGTGGCCTGACGAAAGCGCCCTTGGCGCACGACGTCGGCGAACTGGCGGAACTGGGTTGCCGCCTTCGCGGTTTCGGCTTCGAGCTGCGCGGCGGGCAAGCCGGTTTCCAGCGATGCGCGCTGCGCCAGTTCGGGCGCGACGGCATCGAGCCCATCGGCGATGCGTTCGAGAAACGCGGCGCGCTCGTCGAGCGACGTGTGGTTGTAGCTGTCGAAGGCATCGTCGGCGAGTTGCGCTGCGCGTTCGACTTCCGCAGTCGCGCCGAATGCGAACGACGGTTCGATCTGCGCGTTGGTCGCGGGGTTCAGCGCCTTCATCGTGCCGGTCGTGGCCGTCACTTCATGCGCGCCGATCAGCAGATTGCCAGTGAGCTTCATGCCGCGTCTCCTTGGGCGTTGTCGTGCGCGGCGACTTGCGCCTGGGGCAGCGCGGCGATCAGCGCGTCCGTCGTGAGAATGTCGTGCGCGAAGGTCGGGCCGTTCAGATCGTGCGCGGCGCGCATCATGTCCGCGCTGAACGCGGCCGTCGCGTCGCGCACGAGCGTCACGTGGTAGCCGAGTTCCATCGCGAAACGGGCCGTCGATTCGATGCACGTGTTGGCGAGCAGGCCGACGGCGATCACATGCGTGATGCCTTGCTGCTTCAGCTGGAAGTCGAGATCGGTATTCGCGAAGCCGCTTTGAGCCCAGTGTTCCGCCACGACGATGTCGCCTTCCTGCGGCACGAAGTCGGGATGCCATTCGCCGCCCCACGTGCCTTTGGCGAAGCTTTGACGCTTCTGAACGAGCCGTTGCGTGGGATTCGGATGATCCCAGTTGTCGTAATCGCCCGGCTGCCAGCGACGATGCGGCACGTAGAAAACCTGAATGCCGGCCTTGCGCGCGGCCGCGACGGTGGCGCGCAGATTGTCGAGCAGCCGGACATGGGTGGCGATCTCCTTGATCATCGGAAAGATCTTGCCGCCTTCGGACAGAAAGTCGTTGTAGGGATCGACCAGCAGCAGGCCGGTGCGCTCCGCGCGATAAACAGGGTTGGACATTTCACTTCTCCATTCGAAAAGGGTGCGAACGCGCTTCGTTCGCGTTCCGCAGTCGGCGCCGGGCTGCCTTGATCGGACGATGCATGACGTCTCATGCATCGCTGCAACACGGGCAGCATATAACTATGAAAAACATAGTGTCAAGTCGATGCGCTTCGATCGAATGGTTTTCTGTGTTCGTGAAAGCGTTTTTATATGCGGAAAAAAGTGCGCAAATATGCGTACGCGTGGATGCGCGGCTGCGATGCGTGCTACTATGAAAAGTGGAGTGTAAGCGAAAACAGGCGGGTGTGTTGTCCCATCGTTCGAGCGCTGTGCGCATGGAGCGAGACGTGATGCACGAACGAGAGCGGGGGACTTCGCGGCGCGTGTCGCGCACCGCGATGGCGGTCACGATGTCAGGCTCGGCAACGTGAGACCGAATGGCGACGTGACAGTCGAACGAAAGGATCGCGAGGGCGCGCTCAGTAGCCAGTTCGGCGGCGAGCGCACGCAGCGTTCAAGAGAAAGTAATCGAGGGCGCACGTGAGGCGCGCAGGGGCCTCACGCGCGATGTGCGCTTACCGAGGGCTTGAACCGCGGCCTTAAACACACTCCGTCTGAGCGTCCCGCGCCTCAACGGCCTTTTCAGGCACGGCACGCGGACCGCGCGAGCGGAAGCTCGCCAGTGTGACGAGGCCGAGCACCGCAAGCACGCTGCCGAACCGGAAATCAACGGGAATGCCCGCGTGATCGACGATCGCGCCTCCCACCGACGAGCCCACGGCAATCGCCACCTGCACGATGCCGACGAACATCGCCGAGCCCGCTTCGGGCAGATCGGGCGATGCTTCCTGCATCCACATGCTCACGCACAGCGGAATCGCGCCGAACGCGACGCCCCAGACCAGCACGACGGCCATCACGACGGGCGCCAGATGCGCAAGCAGCGGCAGCGACAGCAGCGCGAACATCAGCAGCAGTGTCGCGCCCGTGAGCGACGCCTTGAGCTTGCGCGCGACGAACGTCGACACGACGAAGTTCGAGAAGAAGCCGATGATGCCGAAGCCGAGCAGCACGGCCGTAATCGTCGACGCGCCGAATTGCGCGTCCTGCAAAAACGGCGCGATGTACGTGTACGACGAGAAGTGCGCGCCGAAGATCAGCGCCACCATCAACAGGCTCTTGCGCGGAAACGGCCGGCGCACGAGCGTCGCGAGATCGGCGAAACGCAGGGCCGCTTTCGACGGCAGCGACGGCAGCAGCGCGATCTGCGAAACCAGCGCGACGGCCACGAGCACCGCCGTCGCGATGAACGACACGCGCCACGAAGCGAGATCCGCGATAAATGTGCCGAGCGGCACGCCGATCACCGTCGCGCAGGTGACGCCCGCGAGGATCATCGCCGTCGCGCGCGGCGCCTCGTGCGCTTTCACGAGCCGGCCCGCGGCGGCAAGCGCGAGCGTCCAGAAGCCGCCGAGCGCCGCGCCGAGCAGCGCGCGGCCCGCCAGCATGATCGTGAACGACGGCGCAAACGCCGACAGCAGGTTCGACGCGAGCAGCGCGACGGACAGCACGATCAGGATCAGCCGCCGGTCGACGCGGCCCGCGCCCAGCATCAGGCCTGGCGCGGAAAGCGCGGCCATGATGCCGGGAATCGTCACCATCAGGCCAGCCGTGCCCGGCAGGACGCCGAAGGTTTGCGCGACGTCGGGCAACAGGCCGACGGGCAGAAACTCGGTCGTGACGAAGGCGAACGCGCCGATCGTCACCGACGCCACCGCGAGCCATGCGCGCAAGGGCGACGACGCGGCGCCGGCGACGTCTGCTGGATTGTCCGAAACGTTGTTATCGAAGTTCATTTCGTTCGTCGTAAATGAGCGATGAATGAGCGGCGTGCGGGAGCCCGCGCGCGGCCGGTTCGGCGCGCCAGGCTTCGCAGGCCGCAAGGAAGAAAAGACGGTTGCGCAGCGGCACGAGCCGCTGCCAATAGCGCGTCACCCTAACATCGATTCCGCAAACAGGCAGACGGAATGCAAACGCCGACGATGCGCGTCGGCAAGGCGCTGTCGAAAGTCGTTGCGAAGCACCTAAGTGAGCACCTGAGCGAGCACTTCAGCGAGCCGCGCGCGACTTTTTCGCGATGGCGGCGGGCCCGGGACGCGGCGCTATACTGTGGACCCGTCTACATACAGGTAGCCGGCATGACGACGCGGGCCGCGAGCCGGCTGCATGCACGCCGCAAGCGCACCGCGTCCGTCACCCGGCGACGATATAAAAAATTGGCAGACCACGATCTGAATCGGCTGAAAATCGACCGGCCGGCCATCGCCACGAAGGGCCGCCGGCGCAACTGGATCGGCTACGGGGCGCTCGCGCTGATCCTCATCGGCGTGACCGTCGCCGGCCTGAAGCTGGCCGGCCCGCAAGCCGTCGAGACCACGACCGTGGTGTCGGCGTATCCGTCGCAAGCCTATACGTTGCTGAATGCGACGGGCTACGTCGTGCCGCAGCGCAAGGCAGCCGTGTCGTCGAAGGCGCAAGGGCGGCTCGAATGGCTCGGCGTGCTGGAAGGCACGCGCGTCAAGAAAGACGAAGTGATCGCGCGCATCGAGAGCAATGACGTCGAGGCGTCGCTCGCGCAGGCCAAGGCGCAGATCAAGGTCGCGCAGGCGAACCTCGCGCTGCAGCGGGCGGAATTGCAGAACGCCGAAATCAATCTGCGCCGCTCGAAAATCCTCGCCCCGAACGGCGCGATACCCGCAACGCAATACGACGCCGATCTCGCGCGCTACGACAAGGCCGTTGCGTCGATCGACAACAGCCGCGCCGCCATCGTCGCGGCGCAGGCCAACGCGCAGGCCGCCCAGGTCGCCGTCGATCAGACCGTGATCCGGGCGCCGTTCGACGGCGTGGTGATCGAAAAGCACGCGAACGTCGGCGACAACATCACGCCGTTTTCGCAAGCCTCCGACAGCAAGGGCGCCGTCGTGACCATCGCCGACATGGACACGCTCGAAGTCGAAGCCGACGTCGCCGAGTCGAACATCGCGAAGATCGGCGTCAACGCGCCGTGCGAAATCCAGCTCGACGCGCTGCCCGACATGCGCTTCGCGGGCAGCGTGTCGCGCATCGTGCCGACCGTCGATCGCTCGAAGGCGACGGTGCTCGTCAAGGTGCGCTTCGTCGATCGCGACGAGCGCGTGCTGCCCGACATGAGCGCGAAGATCGCGTTTCTGTCGAAGCCCGTTTCGCAGCAGGACCGGCAGCCGGTCGTCGCCGTGCAGCCCGCGGCCATCGTCGCGCGCGATGGGCGCAAGGTCGTGTTCGTCGTGAAGGACGACACGGTGCATGAAGTGCCCGTCACGACGGGCGCCACGCTCGGCGAGCTGATCGCGGTGAGCGGCGTGCGTCCCGGCGACGTGCTGGTGCGCGCGCCGGGCGAGCGCGTGAAGGACGGCGCCAACGTCACCGTGGCGAAAAAGCAGTGAGCGAACCGAACCGCATCGCGCCCCTCGTCGAGATCCGGCACCTCGTCAAGTCGTACCGGCGCGGCGTGCAGACCGTGCCCGTGCTGTCCGATATCACGCTGACCATCGGCGAAGGCGATTTCATCGCGCTGATGGGGCCGTCGGGCTCGGGCAAGAGCACGCTGCTCAATCTGATTGCGGGCATCGACCGGCCTGACGGCGGCGAGCTGCGCGTCGGCGGGCTGGATATCACGCGGCTGTCGGAGTCGGCGCTCGCGCAATGGCGCGCGGCGCACGTCGGCTTCATCTTCCAGTTCTACAACCTGATGCCCGTGCTGACGGCGTTCGAAAACATCGAGCTGCCGTTGATGCTCACGCGTCTCACGCGCAAGGAGCGCCGCGAGCGCGTCGAACTCGTGCTCGACATGGTGAATCTCGGCAATCGCGCGCACCATTACCCTTCGGAACTGTCGGGCGGACAGCAGCAGCGCGTCGCGATTGCGCGCGCGCTGATCACCGATCCGACGCTGATCGTCGCCGATGAACCCACGGGCGACCTCGACCGCGCGTCCGCCGAAGAAGTGCTCGCAATGATGCAGCGCCTGAACCGCGAGCTGGGCAAGACGATCATCATGGTCACGCACGACGCGCACGCGGCGGGCGCGGCGAGGGCGCTCGTGCATCTGGAAAAGGGGGAGCTGATCGATGGCGCGGCCCGCTAGCCGATCCGGCGACGAATCGCCATGTACCTGCTGAAGCTCATCACGCGCAACGCGCTGCGCCACAAGCTGCGCACGGCGCTAACGGTGTTCGGCCTGATGATCGCCGTGCTCGCGTTCGGGCTGCTGCATACGGTGGTCGACGCGTGGTACGCGGGCGCGGCGGCGGCATCGAATGCGCGGCTCGTCACGCGCAATGCCATCTCGCTCGCGTTTCCGTTGCCGCTTTCGTACGAGAACCGCATTCGCGGCGTGGACGGCGTGACGATGGTCGCGCGGTCGAGCTGGTTCGGCGGCATTTATCGCGAGCCGAAAAACTTTTTCGCGCAATTTGCGGTGTCGGACAACTATCTCGACCTGTACCCGGAATTCATCCTGTCCGCGCAGCAACGCGCCGATTATGAACGCGACCGCAAAGGCTGCCTGATCGGCCGGCAACTGGCGAACGCGTTCGGCTTCAAGGTCGGCGATGTGATTCCCATCAAGGGCACGATTTATCCGGGCACGTGGGAATTCGTCGTGCGCGGCATCCTCGACGGCAAGGACGAATCGACGATCACGCGCCAGCTGATTTTTCATTGGGACTATCTGAACGAAAGCGTGCGCAAGATGCCGGGGCGGCGCGCGGACCAGGTCGGCGTATACGTGGTCGGCATTGCGAATCCCGACGACGCCGCGTCCGTCTCGCGCAACATCGACAACGTGTTCAAGAACTCGCTCGCCGAGACGCTGACGGAAACGGAACAGGCGTTTCAGCTCGGCTTCGTCGCGATGTCGAACCAGATCATCGCCGCCATCGAACTGGTGTCGTACGTGGTGATCGTCATCATCATGGCCGTGATGGCGAACGCAATGGCGATGAGCGCGCGCGAGCGCACCGTCGAATACGCGACGCTCAAGGCGCTCGGCTTCGGGCCGGGCTTTCTCGGGCTGCTGATGTTCGGCGAGTCGCTGACGATCTGCGCCGTCGGCGGCGCGCTCGGCATGCTCGCGACGCCGCCCGCCGCGCGCTTTTTCAAGCAGGCGACGGGCGGCGTGTTCCCGGTGTTCGCCGTGTCGCACGATACGCTGCTGCAGCAGGCGGCCTGCGCGCTCGTCGTTGGGCTGGCCGCCGCGATCATTCCCGCGATGCAGGCTGCGCGCGTGCGGATCGTCGAAGGCCTGCGAGCCATCGGCTAGCGCAGTGGGCAAAGACAGCGGACAAGCACAGCGGACAAGCACAGCGGACAAGCACAGCGGACAAGCACAGCAGGCAAACTCATCGTGGCCATTCCTCTCTCGTACATCGCCCGCAACCTGTGGACACGCCGTCTGACCACGGCGCTCACGGCGGGCGGCCTCGCGCTCGTGGTGTTCGTGTTCGCGACGGTGCTGATGCTCGACGCGGGGCTGAAGAAAACGCTCGTATCGACGGGCGAACAGGACAACGTCGTGGTGATTCGCAAGGGCGCGGAAACGGAAGTGCAGAGCGCGATCGACCGTGCGCAGGCCAACGTGATCGAAACGCATCCCGCCGTCGCGATGGGCGGCGACGGCCGGCGCATGGCGTCGAAGGAATCCGTCGTGCTGATTTCGCTCGCCAAACGCAGCTCGGGCAAGCCGTCGAACGTCGTGATCCGCGGCGTGTCGCCTGCCGGCATGAGCTTGCGGCCACAAGTGAAGCTCGCGTCCGGGCGCATGTTCAGCCCGGGCTCGTCGGAAATCGTGGTGGGCAGCAGCGTCGCGAAAGGTTTCAGCGGCACGCAACTCGGCGAGCATCTGCATTTCGCCCAGCGAGACTGGACCGTGGTCGGCACGTTCGACGCCGGCGGCAGCGGCTTCGACTCGGAAATCTGGGGCGACGTCGATCAGCTGATGCAGTCGTTCAGGCGCAGCAGCTATTCGTCGATGGTGGTGCGGCTCGCGCAGCCCGACCAGTTCGAGCGCTTCAGGAGCGACATCGACGTCGACCCGCGTCTCGCCGACGAAGCCAAGCGCGAGCAGACGTTCTACAGCGACCAGTCGAAGGCGCTGTCCACGTTCCTCAATATTCTCGGCTTCACGCTGTCGATGATCTTTTCGATTGCCGCGATGATCGGCGCAATGATCACGATGTATGCGTCGGTGGCCAATCGCGTAGCGGAAATCGGCACGCTGCGCGCGCTCGGGTTTCAGCGCGCGAACGTGCTGGCGGCGTTCCTGATCGAGGCGATGCTGCTTGGGCTCGTCGGCGGGCTGGCGGGCCTTGGCTGCGCGGCGTTCATGCAGTTCGCGTCGTTTTCGACGACCAACTTCCAGACCTTCGCGGACCTGTCGTTCCGCTTTATCCTGACGCCCGCGATCGTCGCGAAGACACTCGCGTTTTCGATGACGATGGGGCTGGTGGGCGGTTTTCTGCCCGCCATGCGCGCGGCGCGCATGAATATCGTCGACGCGCTGCGCACGCGCTGAGCCCTGACCGGGCGCGGCGCAGCGCGGTAGCGCTTACTTCGTCTTGCTCGCCTGTTGCGCCATTTCCGCGCGCAGGCGTTCTTCCTGCTCGCGTGCCTCAGGCGTGAATTCATCGCCGAAGTCTTCCGGCGAGAACACCTGGCGAATTTCGATTTCTGAGTCGCTTTCCATCGGATTCGGGCAGCGCCGCACCCATTCGACCGCTTCCTCCATCGACTTCACTTCCCACAGCCAGAAGCCAGCGATCAGTTCTTTCGTCTCAGCGAACGGACCGTCGATCACCGTGCGCTGCGCGCCCGAAAAACGCACCCGCTTGCCTTTCGAACTCGGATGCAGGCCTTCGCCCGCCTGCATGATGCCCGCCTTGACCAGTTCTTCGTTGTAGTTGCCCATCGCCGTCAGCAGTGCTTCCGTCGGCATCTTGCCCGCTTCCGATTCGGCCGTCGCTTTCACGATCACCATCACTCGCATCGTCTTTCTCCTTGAACGAAGTTTTTGAATCCGCACGCTCGCGGCGGCTTTCACTGATATGACGGTTGGCGGCCGCGCAAATCGACATGCGTTGTCAGCTTTTTTTCGTGTGCTTTGCCGTTGCGCCCGATCTTACGGTTTTCGGCTTTCGCGCGGAAGGCGCCGCACGGGACGCCGGCCGCGTCTTCGAGGCGGGCTGCCGGACGGGATCGGCGCGCTGCAGGTCCGCCCATTCGCGGATCGTCTCGATCAGCGCGCGCAAGCCGGCGGGCACGTGCCGGCGCCCCGGATAGTAGAGGCACAGGCCGTCGAGCGGCGGCAGCCAGTCGTCGAGCACGCGCACGAGCGTACCCGCGGCGAGATCGGCGGCGAGCGTCCACTCGGTCAGGTAGGTGAGACCGAGCCCGGCGCGCGCGGCGGCCAGCATCAGGCCCGGCTCGTCGAGCGTCAGCGCGCCCTTGCCGTCGATCCGCACCGTTTCGCCGTGCCGCTCGAATTCCCACTGATAGATCGCGCCGCTCGGCATGCGCGTGCGGATGCAGCGGTGCTGGTTCAGATCGGCGGGCGTGCGCGGCGGCGCGTGCCGCGCGAAATACGCCGGGCTGCCGACCACGCAGAAGCGCTGCTTGTCGCCGAACGGCACGGCGATCATGTCCTGCGGCACCGTGTCGGCGAGACGAATGCCCGCATCGAACCCTTCGACGACGATATCGATCAGCCTGCCTTCCGTGACGATGTCGAGCTTCATCTCCGGATAGCGTTGCAGGAACGCGATGAACACGGGCATGGCCTGATGCGCGGCGCCCACCGACGTGTTGATGCGCAGCGTGCCGCTCGGCGTGTCGCGGAAGCTGCCCGCCTGTTCGAGCGCGACGCGGATACTCGACAGCGCGGGCGCCACGCTGTCGACGAACTGCGCGCCCGCTTCCGACAGCGACACGCTGCGCGTCGTCCGATTAAAGAGCCGCACGCCGATGCGCGCCTCCAGCGCCGCCACGCTATGGCTCAACGCCGACGTCGACACACCCAGCTCGTTCGCGGCGGCACGAAAGCTGCGATGCCGCGCGACGGCCAGTACGGCTTCGAGTTCGGCGAGACCGGTCGTTTTCATTGTCCTGATTTGCTCAATAGGTCATGTCCGATTGTACGGCTAGTCGATTCAATCGCACGCCGCTATCTTATGGCAACGCAAGCTTTTGACGGGACATGCAGATGCAGATCATCGACACCATCTATATCGACGGCGCGTTCGTCACGCCGCATGGCGACGAAATGTTCGACCTCTTCAATCCGGCGACGGAGCGCGTGATCGGCCGCGTGCGTCTCGCCGACGCGAAGGATGCGCGGGACGCCATCGCCGCTGCAAAGCGCGCCTTTCCGGCGTTTTCGCGCACCAGCCAGCGCGCGCGCATCGACATGCTCAAGCGCATGCATGCCGCTGTGGTTGCGAAAGAGGACGAACTGTACGAGGCGATCGTCGAGGAATACGGCGCGCCCGTGTCGCGCGGGCGCTGGATGGCGCAGCACGCGAGCAGCGTGCTGATCGAAGCGGCGAAAGTGCTGGAGGACTACGCGTTCACCCGGCGCGCGGGCACGGCGGAAGTCGTGATGCAGCCGCTCGGCGTCGCGGGGCTGATCACGCCGTGGAATAGCGACGCCGGCTTCATCTGCGGCAAGCTCGCGGCCGCGCTGGCGGCGGGCTGCACGGCCGTCGTCAAGCCGAGCGAGATGAGCGCGATCCAGACGCATATCGTCACGCAGGCGCTGCACGCGGCGGATTTGCCGCCCGGCGCGTTCAACATCGTGACGGGGCGCGGCGAATCCGTCGGCGCGCAGATCAGCTCGCATCCGGATGTCGCGAAGTTGTCGTTCACCGGTTCGACGGCCGTCGGCAAGACCATTTTGCGCACGGGCGCCGATACGTTGAAGCGCGTGACGCTGGAACTGGGCGGCAAGTCGCCTGTCGTCGTGCTCGACGATGCCGACTTCGCGCAGGTCGTGCCCCTCGCGATCCAGGCGGGCTTCATGAACAGCGGCCAGGCGTGCATCGCGGGCACGCGCATTCTGGTGCCGCGCACGCGGCTCGCCGAATTCGAAGCGCTCGTGCGCGACGAAGTGGCGCGCGCGCAATCGGGCGACCCGCGTGATCCGCGCACGACCATCGGCCCGATGGTCAGCCAGAAGCAGTGGGAGCGCGTGCAGCGCTATATCCGCATCGGCATCGACGAGGGCGCGCGTCTGATCGCGGGCGGCGAAGGGCGTCCCGACGGACTCGGCGCAGGCTGGTTCGTGCGCCCGACCGTGTTCAGCGACGTCACCAACGACATGACGATCGCGCGCGACGAAATCTTCGGCCCGGTGCTGTCGATCATCGCGTACGGCGACACGGAAGAAGCGATCTCGATTGCCAACGACACGAACTATGGCTTGCAGGCGTACGTGTTCTCGCAGGACGCGAAGCGTGCGCGCGATGTGGCGGCGCGGATCGACGCAGGCCGCGTGCTCGTCAACACGCTCGCGCATGAACCGGCGGCGCCGTTCGGCGGATTCAAGCAGTCGGGCATCGGGCGCGAGTACGGCACGTACGGGCTCGAAGCGTATCTGGAGCCGAAAGCGGTGCTCGGCGTGCTGTAACCCGCGAGACGCTGCGTCGAAGGCTGCGGTGAATGCCTCGATGAGGGCCTCGATGCGCTCGGCAAGCAGCCTGCGCTGGCCGCTGCGCCCGCGAGGCGTTGAAGCGGCATCGCGGCTCGCGTCGCACCATCAGCGAAATCAGTCCGCCGATCGTCAGGCCCGCTGCAAGCCACTTGCCCGCCGTGTAGAAGCCATTGCGCTCGTCCTGCGGCTGGTCGGGCCACTCCAGGCCCAGCGCGCCGTACGCGAAGGCTTTCACGGGCGATACGGTGGAAGGATGGGCGTCGGCGACGTCGGCACGGGCGCGGCGGAATCGTCGGTGTCCGCGTTCGTGGTTGCGTCGGCGCTTGTCGTCGCGGCTTCTGCGCGATCTGCCGTCGGCGGGGTTTGTATGGTCTGTGCTTGCTGAGCGCGCGTCGCCGCCGCCGCGCCTTCGGGCGAAATATTCACGTTCACGCCAGGCTGCGCAGTGGCCGCTGCGGCGTCGGCGTTCTAGCGCTGCGTCGACGGTTTCTGCACAGGCGCAGCCGGTTGCGCGGTTTGCGCCGTTGCTTCGCCGGACACGGAAGCGTGCTGCTTAGGCTGCGGCGACGCTGCCGCCGTTCCATATCCGACACTGCTTACCATTGCACGCCTCCTTCAGTCGCAAGTTCTCGTTGCACTGATGACGCTAACGTCTCGTTGCACGCGCAACTTGAGCGTTGGTAAGGCGCGGTAAGCCGACAGCGCAGCTCTTTTATGCGGCGATGTAGACCCACGCATCGATGCCCGATTTCAACGTGACGCGCACGCGCTTGTAGTCGGACACTTCGTACTCGTCCGCGGCGGCGAGCTCCTGTTCGGTGATCTCGAAGACGGTGCCCGCGACTTCATCGGCGGCATTCGCGCTCGGGCGCACGACAGGGTGATGCGTCTTGCCGCTCAACTCGACGACTTTCGGATCTTCGATGGCAAGCAGCGTCTGCGCGTAGCCCGGCAGCGCGTCGGGGCGGCCCGTGAGTTCGCGGCCGAAGCTCGCGAGCTGCACGTTGCGATCCTGCAGCGTGCCGTAGGAAAACAGCTGGACGATGCAGGCGTTGGACGTGTTCACGTGGGCGCTCCTCGAATCGAAAGACGAAAACGGGAGTGTAGCGCCACGCGTCGTTGGGTATTGCGGATCGCCCGGCAGCGCGTTTCGTATCGCTTTCCTATTGCGAAGCGCTGCCCTGTTGCGGCCGTGCCTCGATCATCGCGACGCCGCAGAACCAGTTGTCCGCGTCAGCGTCGCGGGATCGCCATGCCGTGCGCTTTCCGAGCACGCTGCGGCATTGCGCGGGCGGCACGAGGTCTTGCGTCGTGGCCGTGCATTGCCGGATGTCGCGGGCAGACGAAGCGGGCACGTGCCGTCGCGCTGGCTTGATCGCGGGCCTCGCGGCGGGCTCGGACGCTGCGGCGAGATCGGCGTCGGCGGGCCGCGCGCGTTCGCCGTCTTGCGCGGGCTGGTGCAACTGCTCGCGGATCTCTTCGATGCGCGTCGCGTACCAGTCGGCGAGACACGCGATGTCCGTGCAATTCGCTTCGCGCCACGCCCACTTGCACAAACGTTCAAGACCGCGCGCTGCCGCGGGAGATACGCTGCCTGCCATACGGTCGATCCGGATATTTCAGCGCGAGGACGATATGTCGACTTCACTCCATCGGGCGAAGCCCCACATTCGCGAGGCCGTGTTCCCCGGCGATACGGCGCGTCTCGTCGAGATCATCCGCGAATACGTGCGGTGGCTCGACATGGACTTGTCGTATCGAGGCTTCGAAGCGGAAATGCAAACCTTCGAGCAGACCTTCACGCTGCCTTCGGGCATGTTCATCGTCGCCGAAGACGAGGGACGGTTCGCGGGCTGTGTGGGCCTGCTGCGTCATTCGGACGAGGTCGCGGAAGTGAAGCGCTTGTACGTGAGGCCGGACTGGCGCGGTCTTGGGCTTGGCGAGCAGCTGGTTGGCGCCATGATCGTCAAGGCGAAAGCGCTGGGCTTTGAGCGGCTCGTGCTGGATTCCGTGCCTCGAACGGCATTTGCGCAGAGGCTGTATGAGCGTCTCGGTTTCATCGATACGGCTGCGTATTACGCGAATCCCGTTGCCGGAACGCGCTTTCTCGCACGCGTGCTGTGAGACGGAAGAGGGGCGCCTCTTTGCAATCTGTTCCGTGCGGCGCCCATCACCCCATCAAAAGAATAAAAGGGTTGTGCGCAACACACGCCCGTCCGATGCAATCCACGCCGCGCAATCCGCACGGCGTGAGCGCAAATGTCAAATCACGCCGCGGCGCAATCCGAACGTCCGTGCGCGTGATTTGATCTGAAGTATTAACCTCAGGCTTTTGCTGCCGTTATACATCGGCAGAGTGACGTGAACTGGCCTGGGTCAACATGTTTTCCTTTTTGACGGAACAAACGTCCGACGCCGGATTTAGAAACCGGTTTCACCGACGTTCGCTGGAGCATCAGCGCCCCCTTTCGACCGTGACGATGGCGTTTACCGTCGTCGCCTTCATTGCGTTCGCAAGCGCGCGCAGCCTCGCTGCGGGCAGCGCCGTGCCGCTTGCGTGGCGGCTCGCGTGTGCCGCCGGCCTTGCGCTGCTCGTGGTCGCGATTCCGCGCGCGAAGAGCACGTGGGTGTTCGGCAGCATCGGCGTGGCGTACGCGCTCGTCCTGCTCGCGGGCATCGCGTTGACGGTTGCCGGGCTCGACGAGCCGCTGCTGTGGGCACTGCCCGCGATCGTGGTGATCCCCGTCTGCGCCGCGCCGCTGTGGCTGACGCCCGCGCATTTCGGCATCGGCACGGCGCTCTTCTACGCGGCGGGCACGCCGTTCCTGCTGGGTCTGCCGCATCCGCGCGGCGATGCGGACGCCGTGTGCTGGATGTGGGTGCTGATCGCGGTGCCCACGGCAGCCGTGTTTCATTTCGGCTTTTACAGGTTCAGGCGCCATCATTTCGTGCTCGAAGAGCGGCTCGCTCGTCTTGCCGCCACCGATCCCCTGACAGGGTTGCAAAACCGCCGCGCGTTTCTGGAACAGGCGGCGTTGCGTCTGTCGAAGCTCGGTCGCGGCAGCAAGACGAGCGCCATCTTTCTCGACATCGACTACTTCAAGTCGCTGAACGACCAGTTCGGGCATGGTGTCGGCGATCAGGCGCTGGCGGACGTCGCGCGCGTGCTGAAGGACGTGACGTCGTCCGGCGACATCGTGAGCCGGATCGGCGGCGAGGAGTTCGCGCTGCTGCACGACGCCGGCTTGCGCGCGGCGGCGCAACTGGCCGAAACGCTGCGCGAGGCGATCGGCCGGATCGCGCGGCCCGACGGGCAGTTGAGCGCGAGCTTCGGCGTTGCCGAGTACCGGCCGGGCGAGAGCGTAATGGCGCTGCTCGACCGCGCCGACGAGGCGCTGCTGCGCGCCAAGTATTCCGGCCGCAACCGCGTCTGCGCGGAGCGCGCGACGTTCGTCGACTCCGTGCGCCCCACGTGGGACGACCAGCGCGCGGACGACGCACCCTTGCATCCGCTGCGCCAGCAATGGGACGATTTCTGGCTGACCTCGCATTTTCAGCCGCTTTACAGCCTGTCGCATCAGAAGCAGGTGGGCTTCGAGGCGCTGCTGCGCGGCGCGCGCGAAGACGGCGAACAGGTGCCGCCCGCCGTGCTGTTCTCGCCGAAGCCGTTCACCGATCAGGGCGAGCTGGACCGCGTGAGCCACGCGCTGCACGTGCGCAACGCGCGCCGCCTGATAACGGACGGCGCATGGGTGTTCCTCAACATCCTGCCGGCGACCTTCGTCGCCGAAGGCTACCCCGACCACCTCGCGACGATTGCGCGCGCGGCGGGCCTCGAGCCGGAGCGCGTGGTGCTCGAACTGCTGGAATCGCATGGCGGCAGCGTCGACGAGTTGTCGCGCGCGGCGAGCGAGTATCGCGACCACGGCTTCCTGATCGCCGTCGACGACTTCGGCGCGGGCCACTCCAATCTCGACCGGCTTTTACGCATCCGACCGGACCTCGTGAAGCTCGACGGCGAGCTGATCCGCGCGAAAAGCGCCGGCGCGGATCAGCCGATCCTGCCGAA
>BBSL01000122.1 GCA_001319865.1 Burkholderia sp. E7m39
ATCGACGCGGGCCTGCTGACGTCGAACGGCATGGCGTTCAGCCCGGACTATCGCTGGTGCTACCACTCCGATACGCCGCGCTTCACGATCTACCGTCATCCGTACGACATCGACAGCGGCGAGGTCGGCCCGCGCGAAGACTGGGTGAAGTTCGAGCCGACGCCGACGGATCGTGGGCGTCCCGACGGCGCGTCGGTGGATAGCGAAGGCTACTACTGGTCCGCGCTGTACGAAGGCGGGCGCGTGGTGCGCATTTCGCCCGCAGGCAAGGTCGTCGAGGAACATCATCTGCCCGCGCGCTGCCCGACGATGTGCGCGTTCGGCGGCGACGACCTGCGCACGCTCTATGTGACGACCGCGCGTCAGGGGCGGCCCGCGCAAGAGATCGAACAGTATCCGCAATCGGGCGGCGTGTTCGCGATGCGCGTGTTCGTGCCGGGCCTCATCGAAAAACGCAGCGCATTGCGCGTGACGGACTGAGCGCGGCGCTCGCGTCGATCGCCGACGGCGGGTGCGCGCGGTGCCGGTATGATAGGCGCCTGTTCACGAATCCGACCAGGGCCGATCAGCATGTCGAGCACTCCACGCGGCGCGAAGCGCGCCATCGAATCACGCGGCACGCTTGCCGGCCCGCCGCGCATGGCCGATGTCGCGGCGCTCGCAGGCGTATCGAAGATGACGGTGTCGCGCGTGCTGGCGGGCACCGGCGTCGCGCCCGCGACCCGCGAGCGCGTGCAGCAGGCCATCGACGAACTCGGCTACGTCGCCGATGCCGCGGCGGGCGCGCTGTCGTCGGGACGCTCGGCGTTTGCCGCCGTGCTCGTGCCGTCGCTCGCCAGCTCCAATTTCTCCGACACCGTGCGCGGCCTGACAGCCGCGCTCGAACCGCACGGTCTGCAACTGCTGATCGGCGATACCGACTATGACCTCGAGCGCGAAGAGCGGCTCGTGCGCTCGATGCTGCGTCATCAGCCGCGCTGCATCGCGTTGACGGGCGCGCAGCATACAGCTGCGACGCGCGAGTTGCTGGTGCGCTCGGGCGTGCCCGTCGTCGAGATGTGGGATCTGCCCGCGTCGCCGATCGATGCCGCGGTCGGCTTTTCGAATACCAAAGCGGCGCGCGAGATGGTGCGCTATCTGTGCGAGCGCGGTTATCGGCGCATCGGCTTCATCGGCGGCGCGAGCGAGCTCGACAGGCGCGGGTTCGAACGGCTCAAGGGCTATCAGCAGGAAATGAAGGCGCGGGGCATGAGCGAGCGCGTCGTGCGCCTGGGCGAATCGCCCATCACGATGAGCCACGGCGCACCCGCGCTCGACAAGCTGCTGCAGCAATGGCCCGATACCGACGCCGTGATGTGCGTGAGCGACATGTCGGCATTCGGCGCGATCATGCAGTGCCATCGGCGCGGGCTGTCGGTGCCGGGCGATATCGCCATCGCGGGCTTCGGCAATTTCGAAGTGGCCGTGTGCTGCACGCCGACGATCACGACGATTTCCGTCGACGCCTACGGTATCGGCGCGCACACGGGCGAGACGCTGCTGGCCGCGCTGGCTGCGAACGATGGCAACGGCGCCGGCAAGCCGGCGCGCGCGTCGCTGCGCAAGCGGGTGATCGAGTACACGGTGATCGCGCGCGAAAGCGCCTGATGCGCGCGTCGAGCCCTTCTTGCGCCGTGATACCATGATTTTATGTTACCGATAACGAATCGGAGACTCGCGTCATGACCGCATCGACCGACATGAACTATCTTCCCGACGACATCGACCGCGCGCTGCTGGTCGGCCGCGTGTGGCGCGCCTCGGGCGGGCACGAAGGCCCGAGCGTGGTGGCCGTGCGCAACGGCGAGGTGTTCGACATCACGTCGAGCGCGTCGACCACGGCCGATCTGTTCGAACGCGACGATGCCGTGGACGTCGCGCGCAACGCGCCGGGCGAACACCTGGGCAGCGCGGCGCAACTGGTCGCGGCGAGCCTCGCGAACGACGCAGCCGCGAACGTGCGGCTGCTCGCGCCGTGCGACGTCCAGCCTATCAAGGCATGCGGCGTCACGTTTGCCGTGAGCCTGATCGAGCGCGTGATCGAAGAGCAGGCGGGCGGCGACCCCGCGAAGGCCGAAGAAGTGCGCGAGACAATTGCGACGGTGATCGGCACGGACCTGTCGAAGGTCAAACCCGGCTCGGAAGCGGCAGCGCGACTGAAGGCGGAACTCGAGCGGCGCGGCGCGTGGTCGCAATACATGGAAGTCGGCATCGGCCCCGATGCAGAGGTGTTTTCGAAGTCGCAGGCGATGTCGTCGGTGGGGTTCGGCGCGGATGTCGGTTTGCTCGCGGCCTCGACATGGAACAATCCGGAGCCGGAAATCGTGCTGGCCGTGAACAGCCGCGCGACGATCGTGGGCGCGACGCTCGGTAACGACGTGAATCTGCGCGATATCGAAGGGCGGTCGGCGCTGCTGCTGGGCAAATGTAAGGACAATAATGGATCGTGTGCGATCGGTCCGTTCGTGCGATTGTTCGATGGCGATTTCACGCTGGATTCCGTGCGGCGCGCGAGTGTGGCGCTGCGGGTCGAAGGCGCCGACGACGGCTTTCTGCTCGAAGGCGTGAGCCATATGTCGGAGATCAGCCGTGATCCCGCCGATCTCGTCGCGCAGACCTGCGGCAAGCATCATCAATATCCCGACGGCTTCATGCTGTTTCTCGGCACGATGTTTTCGCCGATCAAGGACCGCGACACGAAGGGCGGCGGCTTTACACATCATCTCGGCGACGTCGTGACGATCTCGACGCCCCAGCTCGGCGCATTGCGCAATACGGTGCAGCTAAGCACGCAGATTACGCCGTGGACCTTCGGCGTGCGCGCGCTCTACGCGAATCTCGCGGCGCGCGGGCTGCTTGCGTGAGCGCGCGATAACGCCTCTTCGCGGCTTCATGCCGCGCATCGAAAGCAGCAAGGTTTGCGGACGGGCTGCGCCGTTGCGCAAACTCGATCGATTGGGATGAGCCATTCATCCGTCGCGCTTATTTCTTTCGCCGCCTGAATTTCCACGCGAAAAGCCTAAAGGCGAGCCGTTGCGGGTCGTTATACACGGAAGGGCAAACGGAGCAATCCGGCGACGCGAGGCCGTCACGCATGCGTCGATGGTCTGGCGGGCAAGACCCGGCAGGCGATTGGCGTGTTTCCGATCAAACAAGTAGAAGGTCGCATCGAGCGCCCGTGTAGTGACAGCGCGACATACGCCAGGTGCTTCCGTGCCTGGCGTTTTTTTTGTGCGGCTGCGCGCGATGGCGCTGCGGGCTTACCCAATCCCGTTGACCGAATACGCTTAGAATCGAGCTGAAACGGACCGCGTTCGACGCGGCAAGGCGCAAGCATAGCGCCCATTACAACGGAGAGGATGTTGTGCAATTTCTGAATCGCACGGTTGCCAGGGTCAATTGCATGATGCCGCCGCTATGCATCGCATTGGCGCTATCTGCCGCGAGCGCTACGCAGGCGGCGACGCAATCGGCGACGCAATCGGCGACGCAATCGGCGACACAATCGGCACCCAAGCCGGCACCGAAACCCGCGTCGAAATCCGCAACGAACCCGGCCACGCAAGCCAGCGAGACAAAAGCGTCAAACGAAGCGCAAGCGGCGAGCGCGACAGCAACGCCCGATCACGTCACGCCCGATGACCCCGTCAAGCTGCGCGACGCGCTCGCGCGCCAGATGCCGTCTGGCGCGACGCATTCGCTAACCGATCGCATTCGCAATCTCGCGCGCGAGCCGTTCGACCGTATCGTGCGCGGCCACGCCGCGACGACGGAAAACGGACAGCGAACGTTTCTGTTCATGATTCCCGCGCCGCACGGCATCCTGTATCGCGCGAATACGGACATGCTGAGTGTGAACGTGCCGCTTGCGGGCGACGAGCATCCCGACACGATACTGCTCTACCAGAAGATCGAAGGCCAAAGCGGTCGCGGTCTCGTTATCGCGCCCGATGCAAAGGCAAAAGGCTTCATCCAGAAGATCGATTCGATTGAATTGCGGACCGGCGGCAAAACGAAGACCACGGCGCGGGGGCGCATGAAGCTCTCGCAAGCGAGCTTCGAGCAGGCCGACGACAACTTCGCCATCGTGCTGGTCTGCACGCTCGAACCGCCGTATCTGAGCGAGACGCGCGAGCACAGCGATCCCACCGATGAAGAGCCCACCGACATCACGCGCCGCACCTCGACGCTGCACGCGAATGTGCAGGCCGTGTGGCTCGTCAATCAGAAGGACGGCACGGTGCTCGCAAAGGGATTGCGGCTCGCGAAATAGGCGCCGCCGACGCGCGTCGCCGTGCATTCCCTAAAACGGCGCACGTACCCTTGTGCGACTTTTTCTTTCTGATGAGGTAATGTAGAGCGCTCCTTACAAGAAGCGGCAGTTCCTCGCAACATTTCACATCGGAGAATAAGCTATGAAGGCAAAGTGGGCAGCGGTTCTGATCGCGGTATCGACGTTCGGCGTGATGGGCAACCAGGCAAACGCGCAGGTGGCAGGTTCGCAGACCATCGGCGTGAGTGTCGAGCAGGAAGCGATCATCATCAACGGCTGGAGCGTGAAGAAGAGCCTGCTCGGCAAGCCGGTCTACAACGAACAAGGACAGAAGGTCGGGGTGATGCACGACATCATCATTGCGCCGGACAACGCGTCTTCGTTTGCGATCGTGGCTGCGCACCAGTTCCTTGGCGTCTCGCAGCATGATGTGGCTGTGCCGCTGTCGCAGATCGACTATACGAACGGCAAGCTCGTGTGGGCAGGCGCGACGAAGGATGCAGTCAAGGCAATCCCGGCGTTCCAGTATGCGAAGGTTCGCGCCACGCCGATGGCACGCAAGGAATACAGCGAGCATCACTGAGCGGCCGGGTTCGACGGCGCATGCGGTTTTCGCATGCCCGTCTGAACGTCGAGCGAAAAAAAGCGCGGCAGCCTGTGGGCTGCCGCGCTTTTTTGTAGCAAGGCCGCGCGCGTCAGGCGGCGGTCTTATGCATCAACTGCGGATCAACTGCGTTCGAGGAACGGGCGCAGCTTGTCCGCACGGCTCGGATGATTGAGCTTGCGGATCGCCTTGCCTTCGATCTGCCGGATACGCTCGCGCGTCACGTCGAACTGGCGGCCCACTTCTTCGAGCGTCAGTTCCGACGCTGTATCGATGCCGTAGCGCATGCGCAGCACCTTCGCTTCACGCGGCGTCAACGCGTCGAGCGCTTCGTCGATTGCGCGGCGCATGTTCGCGTGGACCGCGGCGTCGGCGGGCGACGTTGCCGACGTGTCCTCGATCATGTCGCCGAGCGTCGTGTCGGCATCTTCACCAACCGGCGAATCCAGCGAGGCCGGATTCTTCGCGATCTTCAGGATGCTGCGGATCTTCGCCTCGGGCATGTCCATGCGCTCGGCGAGCACCGAAGGATGCGGCTCCTGGCCCGTCTGCTGCACGATCTCGCGCTGGATGCGATTCAGCTTGTTGATCGACTCGATCATGTGAACGGGCACACGAATGGTGCGCGCCTGGTCGGCGATCGCGCGCGTGATGGCCTGACGGACCCACCACGTCGCGTACGTCGAGAACTTCCAGCCGCGGCGGTATTCGAACTTGTCCACCGCCTTCATCAGGCCGATGTTGCCTTCCTGGATCAGATCGAGGAAGTGCATGCCGCGATTCACATACTTCTTCGCGATCGAAATGACCAGACGCAGGTTCGCTTCGATCATCTCGCGCTTGGCCTGGCGCATCTTGCCTTCGGCCGAACCGAGCTGCTTGTTGATCTGCTTGAGCTGCTGCAGCGGCAGCGCGATCGATGCTTCGATGTCGACGAGCTTTTGCTGTTCCGACTGGATGGCGGGCAGGTGACGCTCGAGCGCCGGGCCGTACGTCTTCGACTTCGCAGCCGTGCGCGTCGTCCATTCGAGATCGGTCTCGTGACCCGGGAACGATTCGACGAACGCTTCGCGCGGCATGTCGCAGCGGTCCACGGCGATCGACAGGATGTTGCGCTCGATCGCGCGCACCTGCGCGACCTGCGCCTGCACTTCCGCGCACAGACGGTCGATGGTCTTGGCCGTGAAGCGGATCGGCGTGAGTTCCTGCTGGATCGACTCGCGCAGGTTCGCAATCGCGGTGGCGCGGCGCTTGTCGGTCACGGGCATGTCCGGCACGCTCGCGAACAGGTCGCGCACGCGCTGGAAGATCGCGAGGCTGTCGGCCGTCAGCTGTTCGAGGCGAGCGGCGTTGGCTTTTTCGCCGCCGTCATCCGACAGGTCGCCGTCATCGTCGTCCGAGTCTTCGTCCGATGCGCTCGCGTCGAGCTCTTCTTCCGCTGCCGCTTCGGCGGCTTCGTCGTCGAGCTCGGCGGCTTCGTTCGGGTTGCTGATGCCGTCGACGAGTTCGTCGATACGGATTTCACCCGCCACCACGCGGTCGACGTCCGCCAGAATGGTCGAGATGATCGACGGGCACATCGCGATGGCTTGCACCATGTCCTGCAGGCCGCCTTCGATGCGCTTGGCGATTTCGATTTCGCCGGCGCGCGTGAGCAGCTCGCTCGCGCCCATTTCGCGCATGTACATGCGCACGGGGTCGGTCGTGCGGCCGAATTCGGAATCCACGGTGGACAGCGCGACTTCCGCTTCTTCGTCCGCCTGATCGTCCGTGGCGGCGGCCGACGGGCCGTCGTTCAGCAGCAGCGTTTCCGCGTCGGGCGCCGTTTCGTACACCGAGACGCCCATTTCGCCGAACGTGCTGACGATGGTTTCCATCGCGGCCGTTTCGGTGAAGTTGTCGGGCAAGTGGTCGTTGATGTCCGCGTGCGTCAAATAGCCGCGCTCGCGGCCCAGCGCGATCAGCGCGCGCATCTGACGTTGACGCTCTTCAGCGAGGGATTCCATCAAGGCGGCGTCTTGCGGCACGGCGGCGGGTTGCGCCTTTGCCTTTGCGGCGCGCTTGGGCGCCTTCGCTGCGGTCGTTTCGAACTGGGAGTTGTCCCGGTCAAGCTTTGCCAATACGTTCTCCTCGGCAGGCTGTTTCGCTTCCCCGCGCGCGCACGCGCGGCAGGCAGCATGACCTGTCGGATCGTGAGGGAGGGCGGGGTGTTGCACGAATCGATCGACCCGGAACGATGCGCTCGAGGTCATCTGCACGACCCACGGCAACAAGCCTTTGGTGGGTTTGCAGGACAGTCTCAACGCAATGCTTCCGTGTCATGCCTTCCAGTTAGGA
Organism: Burkholderia sp. E7m39; assembly: GCA_001319865.1. GTDB lineage: Bacteria > Pseudomonadota > Gammaproteobacteria > Burkholderiales > Burkholderiaceae > Paraburkholderia > Paraburkholderia bengalensis. The sequence continues at coordinate 7,254 of BBSL01000122.1, forward strand.
CGCAATTCGACGCGTGCGGAAAAGTGAATCTGCGAGTATAGCAGGAAAAGTGATGCGGTGCACCACTTTATATGTTCCGGTATGCGCCTGGATGGTGCATCGCGCTCAGCTTTTGCGGGACAGATCGGATGCGACGACCCCGGCGAGCGCCGCCACCAGCAGGCAGCCGACCGTGAGCAGCGTCTTCGCGACGGCGACGGACACGTGCTCCGGCCCGATCACCGCGAAAATGCCCACCAGCAACCCGGTCACCGACAGCGCGAACATCGCCCAAGGCGTTCCGCCGTGCCTCGCGGAGTCCTTGTGCATGGCGCACGGGTGATCGTGGGCGCGTTCCCGTTCTGCGACAGTGGAGGGTGCCGTCACGGCGGGGGCGTTCGACGATGATGAGATTGAACTCATCTTATGCGATGCATCGTTCATTTCGACTACGTGTGTCTTTCGAATCGGTAACTGAGCGAGAAAAGGCAAGCGGCTGCTGGCGTGCCGCGCAAGATCCATCATGCTATGACATAACGGCAGCGACGTCAGAGCAGGCACGGGCGCGGCGTGCAGAAGTACAACGTTTCCAGGGAGGAAACGGTTTACAGGCGGCGGTCGATCAGACCCGGTTGAGCGAGGGTGTTCTTGTTTGCCGGCGCGCCTCGGCGGCTTCGCTGACGTCCCAGAACGACACCTCCACCGACAGCCTGCAGCGATGCCAGTACATGCCGTGCAGACGGCGCCGGATGTTGTTGAGCGTGGTCCAGTTCGCGCCCTTGATCGAAACGAGCGCGGCGGGATGCTCGTCGGCCGCGCCGACCAGGTCGATGTCGCGGCAATCCGCGTGCGAGTAGCGGAAAACGAGCGCCTTGATATCGTCGCAGGTCGCTTTGGGCGGAAATCCGCTGATGAAGAGTTTCATAGCGCCTTTTAGCCGATGATGCTGACTCCGCCGTCGACGAAGATCGTGTTGCCCGTCATGCGCCGCGCGTACGGCGTCGACAGGAACGCGCATGTGTAGCCGACGTCCATGATGTCGACCAGTTCGCCGATGGGCGCGCGTTCGGCGGCTTCGTTGAGCAGCAGGTCGAAGTCCTTCAGGCCCGACGCCGCGCGTGTCTTGAGCGGTCCTGGTGAGATGGGATGCACCCGGATGCGCTTCGGCCCGAGTTCGTGCGCGAGGTAGCGGCACGACGCTTCGAGGGCGGCCTTCACGGGACCCATCAGGTCGTAATTCGGCACGACGCGCGACGCGCCGAGATAGCTCATCGCGAACAATGCGCCGCCGTCGTCCATCAACGGCGCGGCAAGGCGCGCCATGCGGATGAACGAGTGACACGAGATGTCCATCGCAATCGAGAACCCCTCGGGCGAACTGTTCAGCAAACCGCCTTGCAGGTCTTCTTTCGGCGCGAAGGCGATCGAATGCACGGCGACGTCGAGCCGTCCCCACGTGGCGCGGATCGCGTCGAACGCGGCTTCGAGCTGGCCGGGCTTCGACACGTCGAGCGGCAACAGCAGCGACGCGCCCAGTTCCTGGGCGAGCGGCTCGACGTAGGCCTTCGCCTTGTCGTTCAGATACGTGATGGCGAGTTCCGCGCCGAGTTCGCGGAAAGCACGCGCACATCCGTACGCAATCGAATGCTCGTTGGCGATGCCGACGATCAGCACCTTGCGTTGATCGAGCGGCTTGCCCGTTGGCGTGTCCATACTCAGCCCTCCAGCCGGCGCAGCGCGTGCCGCGCGATCATCAGTTCTTCGTTGGTGGGGATCACCCACACGTCCACGGCGCTTGCCTGATCGCTGATGCGCGGACCGTGCCGTTTGTTCGCCTCCTCGTCGATCGATACGCCGAGCCACGCAGCCAGCTCGCACGCGCGCTTGCGCACGGGGTCCGCGCGCTCGCCGATGCCCGCCGTGAAGACGATCGCGTCGAGGCCGCCGAGCGCGGCCGCGAGCGAGCCGAGTTCGCGCGAGATCCGATAGCAGAACAGCTCGACGGCTTCGGCGGCCCGCGGGTCGGTGCTGGCGAGCAGCGTGCGCATGTCGCTCGAAATGCCCGATACGCCGAGCAGACCCGAACGCTTGTACAGCAGCGATTCGATCGCCTGCGCATCCATCTTCGCTTCTTCCAGCATCCACAGCACGACGCCGGGATCGAGGCTGCCCGAGCGCGTGCCCATCACGAGACCTTCGACGGCCGTGAAGCCCATCGTGCTCGCGATGCTCCTGCCGTTGTCGAGCGCCGTCATGCTCGCGCCGTTGCCCAGATGCAGCACGACGGTCTTGCCCTTGGCCGCGCGCTCGTCCGTGCCGGGCAGCACGCTCGCGATGTACTCGTACGACAGCCCATGAAAACCGTAGCGCCGCACGCCGCGGTCCGTGATGTCGGGCGGCAGCGCGAAGCGCGTTGCGACCGCGGGCTGCGTGTGATGGAACGCGGTGTCGAAGCACGCGATCTGCGGCAGCTGCGCGTTGCGCGCCATGATCGAGCGGATCGCCGCGAGGTTGTGCGGCTGATGCAGCGGCGCGAGGGGAACGAGCGCTTCGAGCGCCTGCAGCACCTGGGCATCCACGCGCACGGGCGCCGAATACGTGGCGCCGCCATGCACCACGCGATGGCCGACGGCGAGCAGCTTCGCGCGGCCTTCGTTATGGCTGCGCAGCCAGTCGAGCAGAAACGCGATCGCGTTGTCGTGGCCGAGCTTCTCGCCTTCGGGCCAGCGCTTGTCTTCGATCACGTCGCCATTCTGGCGCTTCACCGTGAAGCGCGGATTCGTGTAGAGCTCTTCGAGCTTGCCGCCCGCGATCGGCTCCAGTTGCGTGCCTTTCGCTTCGAATGCATGGAACTTGATGCTCGACGAGCCCGCGTTGATGACGAGGATGACGTCCATGCCGTGCCCTCAGACGATCGCGGAAGAGGGTTGCTCGCGCCGCGCGAGCGCCACCATCGACGCCACCGCGCACGATGCGAGCCGTGTGAGCAGCGAGTCCGCGCGGCTCGTGAGAATGATGGGCACCTTCGCGCCGAGCACGATGCCCGCGGCATCGGCGCCCGCGAGAAACGTCAGACTCTTCGCGAGCATGTTGCCCGCTTCGAGATCGGGCACGACGAGCACGTTCGCGCGGCCCGCGACGGGCGACTCGATGCCCTTGATCTTCGCGGCTTCGGCGCTGATCGCGTTGTCGAGCGCGAGCGGCCCGTCGAGAATGCCGCCTTTGATCTGCCCGCGGTCGGACATCTTGCATAGCGCGGCCGCATCGAGTGTGGACGGCACTTTCGAGTTGACCGTTTCCATCGCCGACAGGATCGCGACGCGCGCGTCCGGGAAGCGCAGTGCGCGTGCGAGGTCGATGGCGTTCTGCACGATATCGCGCTTCTCGTCGAGCGTCGGCGAAATGTTGACGGCGGCGTCGGTGATGATGAGGGGATCGTCGTGGCCCGGCACGTCCATGATGAAGCAGTGGCTCACGCGCCGTTCCGTGCGCAGGCCCGTGCGCGCGACGACGGCGCCCATGAGTTCGTCCGTATGCAGCGAACCTTTCATCAGCGCCTGCGCGCGGCCTTCGTGCACGAGCTGCACGGCGCACTCGGCGGCGGCGTGGCTGTGCGGCACGTCGACGATGGGCAGATCGTCCAGATCGAGCTTGCCTTCCAGCGCGGCCGCTTCGATCTTCGCGCGCGGACCGACGAGGATCGGCGCGATCAGTTTCAGGCGCGCGGCTTCGACGACTGCCGACAGCGAATCGTGATCGCACGGATGCGCGACAGCCGTCGGCGTCGGCGGAAGCGTCGCGGCGAACGCGACGAGACGCTCGTATTTATCGCGCTTGTGTTCCCGCTGCTGTTCCATGTGATGAGCCCTCGTAGATGAACCGATCCAGGTGCCTGCGTTGCGCGGCGGACGGTTGCCGTCCGCGCGCGCAACGGGACGCGAGTGTCATGCGAGTGTCATTCGACCTGCTGACGCGCGGGTTCCGCGCGCCGCGACGTTTTCTTCTTCGAAGCCGATTCGAAAATCGTCAGCACGCGGGCGAGATCGGCGCGTTCGTGGTCGTCGAGGGGCAGCATCGTGCTGAGCTTGTCGATGTTGCGCGCGGCCGTGCGGATGTTGTCGGGCGGCGCGCTCGCGAGCAGGCCGGGCAGGGCGTCGATCGCGGCGTCGGCGTCGAGGCGCAGCAGCGCCGCCTGTTCGCGCAAGACATGCTTGAACGCCAGAATGCCCTGATCGGAAAGCGTGCTCAGCATTTCTCGCGCGAGGTTGAAGCGCCGTTCGTCGGCTTCACCGTGCGTGCGCTTCACGTAGAGCAGTGCGCGCACGCTCGCTTCGAGCAGGCCGCCTTCCGTCATGTCGTGACGCAGACGCTCGTGCTCGGCGACGATCGATGCCTCGCGCTCTTCGGTGCCGCCGGGCTCGGTCAGCGCGGCGTTGGCCTGAGTGTCGCCGGGCGGCGGCAGGCCCGCGAACGACTGCAGCCACGGCGCGCCATAGACCGTTTCGAAAAGCTGCTCGACGGCGGCGTCGCGCATGTCGCGATAGAAATCGAGCGATGCAATGACGGCATTGGACATGGCCGTCTGCATCTGCCAGAACGGATTGTCCGCGGCGACGGGCGCGCGCGCCGCTTCGACGCTCTGCGCCGCCTGCGCCACCGACGACGCGAACGGATTGCGATCCGACCACGATTCATAGGTCACGCGCAGCGGATGCAGCTTGCTGGCGAAGTCGGCTGTCCACGGCGCCACGCATGCGCGCACCCACGGCTGCATGAAGGTGCGATACAGGCCGAGATTGAATTGCGACACATAGGCGGCCGTCGCGAAGCGCCGGTCGCTTTCGGGGTCCGGCTGCACGATGTCGCGCACGTCAGCGACGGTGCGCGGCGAAATCGACAGCACATACTGGCCCTGCACGAGGTCGGCGTATTCCGTCGCTTCCGTCTTCGCGCCCATGTGCGCTTCGTAGAGGCCCGACGGCAGCATGTCGATCAGATCGATATTGCTGACGAATTCGCGGTGCTCTTTTTTCCCCGTGCTGCTCGACACGAAAATGCCGAGATGGCCGATGCTGTCGTGCGTCGCGTAGACGATGGTCTGATCGTGTCCGATCAGATCGGCGTCGCTGCGATAGAGATCCGTGATCCAGCCGAGCGCCTGCGGTGGCGGCGTGATGTTGTCGCCGTACGAGCAGAACACGACGATGGGCGAACGGATGTTGCGCAGATCGAGCCGCACACCGTCCGACATCACGATCTCGCCGCTCACGAGCCGGTTGCCGACGAACAGATTGTCGACGATGTACTGCATTTCGCCCGCGTTCAGGAACACATGGCCGCCCCAGTACTTTTCGAAGCCGAGATAGCGCGGCCCCTCCGTATCGATGCTGGCGTACAGGTTGTACTGCTTGGTCCAGAGCGTGTTGGCGGGATTCAGGTTCTCGAAGTTCTGCACGAGCCATGCGCCGTCGAAGCGTCCGTCGCCGAGGTCGCCCGTGAGCGCCGTGAGCCACGAGCCGCCGAGCATGCCGCCCGAATAGCGCATCGGGTTCTTGCCGCGCCAACCCTGCCAGTACGACACGGGCGCGCCCGCGACGATGATCGGGCCGAACAGGTCGGGGCGCATCGCGGCCGTCATCAGGATCTGCCAGCCCGCCTGACAGTTGCCGATCACAGCAGGCTTGCCGGGACTGCCGGGATGCAGTTCGATCACCTTTTCGAGGAACGCGGCTTCCGCGTGCATGACGTCTTCGACCGTTTGTCCCGGCACGGGGTCGGGCAGAAAGCCGACGAAATAGCACGGATGGCCGGCGCGCAACGCGGCGCCAATTTCGCTGTCGCGCTTGAAGCCGCCGATGCCCGGCCCATGTCCCGCGCGCGGATCGACGACCACGAACGGCCGCAGCCGGCCGGGATCATGCCCGTCGACGAAATCGCGGTCGGGCGCGAGGTCGTCGGGCGGCGGGATGCGCACGAGGCCATAGTTGACGGGACGCGGCAGCAGCCGTCCGTCGAGGACGAGGTCCGCGCCGAAATCGAGCACATTGGGCACGCGTTCCTGCAGGTGCGCCTGATACTGGTTCCCGCGCTGACGCATCACGTCGGCGAACAGCACGCCGCGCTGCCATGCATCGACGGCGTACGCGTAGCCTTGCGCGACGAGGTTGCCGGGCAACGACGCGAGCGGCATCGGCGGAACAGAAAAGCTGGGCGAACCGGAGCTCGGTAGAGACTGATTCATGGTCGCTTGAAACTCCCTCAAAGAGTCGGCGCCACGCTCACCATGCGAATGCGGCACGCGTACGCAACACGTACACAAAGCGCATCGGCGCAATAGACCGCGCGGCCTGAAACCAGGGCGAGACTGCAACGCACCTCACGAAGAGGCGCGGCATCGATCAAGATCAGCGATAAAAATGGCAGCCGCGTGACGCGATGATGAATGCGGCCAAATGACACGCCACGGACCGACGCCGCGCGTGCGCCCGACGCATGCGCTTTCTGCTGCGATGCGTCAACAACCCAGTGTAGGACGCGATGATTTATCTGGCAATGTGAAAAGCGCTGACTCGCGCAGTGGTATGAGTTAGATCAATCGATCGCGTGATGTGCGTATGTTGTTTGCGCGTAATGAGTTGCGAGTTGCGCTCGCGTTGCGCATGGATTCAGCGGCTCGCGTCGCGAATCATGTTGCGCGCGATGACGAGTTGCTGGATCTGCGTCGTGCCTTCGTAAATGCGGAACAGACGTACGTCGCGATAGAAGCGTTCGACGGCGTAGTCCGACACATAACCTGCGCCGCCATGAATCTGCACCGCACGATCCGCGACGCGGCCGCACATCTCCGACGCAAACAGCTTGCAGCACGATGCCTCCGTCGACACGTCCTGTCCGTTGTCGCGGCGTCGCGCGGCATCGAGCACCATCGAGCGCGCCGCATAGATTTCCGCGCGGCTGTCGGCGAGCATGGCCTGAACCAGCTGGAACTCGGCGATCGGCTGGCCGAACTGCTTGCGCTCCATCGCGTAACGCAGCGCGTCGTCGAGCATCCGCTCTGCTACGCCGACGCAGATCGCCGAGATATGCAGGCGGCCCTTGTCGAGCACCTTCATCGCCGTCTTGAAGCCGACGCCTTCGTTGCCGCCGATCAGGTTTGCTGCGCTCACGCGGCAGTTCTCGAAGATCACGTCGCAGGTATGCGCGCCTTTCTGGCCCATCTTCCTGTCGGTCTTGCCGAGAGACAGTCCCGGCGTGCCCTTTTCGACGATGAACGCCGAGATGCCGCCCGCGCCCTTGATGTCGGGGTCGGTGCGCGCCATCACCGTGTAGATGCCCGCTTCCGGCGCGTTCGTGATGAAGCGCTTGGTGCCGTTGATCACGTAATGATCGCCGTCGCGCACGGCCGTCGTGCGCAGCGACGCTGCGTCCGAACCCGAGCCTGGCTCTGTCAGTGCGAACGATGCGATCAGTTCGCCCGACGCGAGCTTCGGCAGATAGTGGCGCTTTTGCGCGTCGGTGCCGTCGACGATCAGTCCTTGCGAGCCGATGCCGTTGTTCGTGCCGATCAGCGAGCGGAACGCGGGCGAGGTCTTCGCGATCTCGAAGGCGGCGAGCACTTCTTCTTCCATCGTCAGGCCAAGGCCGCCGTATTCCTCGGGAATCGTCAGGCCGAACAGACCGAGTTCGCGCATTTCACCGACGATGTCGGCGGGAATTTCATCCGTGTCGGCAACTTCGTTTTCGGCGGGTACGAGACGCTCGCGCACGAAGCGCGACAGCGAATCGAGAAGAATGGACAGTGTTTCCTGGTCGCGAATCATCGTGTTCCCTGTATGCAAAGGCGCGGTTCGCCCGTCATGCCCATGCCAGTGCGTGGTGTTGTTTATGCCGTCCGCTGTGCGGGCCCTCCATTTTGCACGATCACCACGTCGGGACCGACGGCTGCGCGCTGCGGCCCGGCGCGCCTCCCGGACCATACGGGTCGGGATTGCCGAAACGCGACATCGTTCCGTTGCTGCGGGCGCGGCTCAGTTCGTCGCGCACTTGCGCACGCGTTTTCGGGGCGTCGCCTGTCGTGGAGACCGCGGGCGGGGCGGGCGGCTCGGCAACTTGCGGCGCGGGCGCGGCGGTCGACGTCGTGGGCGGCTGCGCGGTTGCGGCCGCGCTCAGGATCGGCGCTGCGATCACCGGCTGCCGTTCGTCGTGCGTTTGAGCTGCAGCTGCGCCGACGGCCGCGCGGCCGCCGGCTGTCTGAAGATCTGTCGCACTGGTCGATTCGACATGGAGGGGCGCGGAGGCGGGCCCCGCATCGTCCTTATCCAGTGCTTGCATTTCATGCCGCGCGGACTTCGCTCGCGCATGAGGCGTTTTGATGGACGCGTGCGCGTGCGCAGATGTGTTCGCCGCGCCGTGGTCATCGGCAGCCGTCTGCGCCGCCGTACTCTCGCGGCTTCGAATCTCCCGTCCTTCGTTTCGTCGCGTCTTCGTTTCGCGCGCGGCCAGTTCGTTTTGCAGCCGCAGCGCCTGCGGTTCGTCGCCGCGGATCGTCTGCACGGCATCGAGCAGCACGCGCGCGGAAGCGAGATCGCCGCGCTGGAGACTGTCGCGGACCGCTTGCAGCGTGCGCATGATGCCGGCGCTGCGCGGATCAGCGACGGGCGCGTCGGGCATCACGGGGCGCGCGGCAGCCTGCATCACGCTGTCGGCGCGGCCGCCCGCATCCTTCGCCGCCGACTCGCGGTTACCGAACTGCAGCCCGAGCGCGGCCAGCGCGAGCGCGCCGATCAGCAGTCCGCCTGCCACGCACATCCTGCTGGCTTCGCTCAGCATCACGCTTCCTTTCGAGTCCACGTCGTGTATTGGACACATGCGTCGTCCGCCGATAATCCGCAGACGAAACCCGCACGCGACACGTCTATTCAATACGAGTTGTAGCAGCATTTGGATGCAGCGGCCCTGACGATTCAAAGTAAGTCGGGCGGTTTAATCAGACGTTCAGGCGAGGCGCCGCCATTTTCCAGTAGCATGGCGCCAACGCAACGGACGGGGATATGCGTGGGTTATCTGTTGGTTCTGGCCGTCGGGCTCACGGCGGGCACGCTGAGCGGCGTGATCGGCACGGGTTCGTCGATGCTGCTGATGCCCGTGCTCGTGATGCTGTTCGGTCCGCAACAGGCGGTGCCCGTGATGGCGATCGCGGCGATCATGGGCAACCTGGGCAAGGTGCTCGCGTGGTGGCGCGAGATCGACTGGCGCGCGTGCGGCGCCTATTGCGCGACGGCCGTGCCGGGCGCGGCGCTCGGCGTGCGCACGCTGCTCGCACTGCCGCCGCACGCCGTCGAGATCGCGCTCGGCCTGTTCTTCGTCGCGATGGTGCCCGCGCGGCGCTGGCTCGCGCGGCGTTCCGTGCGCTTCTCGCCATGGCACCTCGTGGCGATCGGCGGGCCCGTCGGCTTTCTGACGGGCATCGTCGTGTCGACGGGGCCGATCACGGTGCCCGTGTTCATGGGCTACGGTCTCGTGAAGGGCGCGTTTCTCGCGACGGAAGCGGCCGGCTCGCTTGCCGTCTATGCCGCGAAGGTCGCAATGTTCGGCCACTTCGGCGCGCTGCCGCCGCACGTCGTGCTCGACGGGCTGATCGTCGGCTTGTCGCTGATGGCGGGCGCGTTCTGCGCGCGGCGCATCGTCGTGCGCATGAGTCCCGGCACGTTCAGGCTTGTCGTCGACGGGCTGATGGTGTCGTCCGGCTTGTCGCTGCTGTGGGCAGCGGGGCGTTGAGCCAGGCTTGCGTGCGCGTGCGCATGTTCATCGAAGATCCGATTCAACGACAGCGATTCAACTAATCAGGGGAGCGACATGATCGAAAGAAACATGGTGTCCACGACCTTCGAACTACCGGGCTATACCGTCGACGGCACGCTGGGTGTCGTGCGCGGCATCATCGTGCGCTCGCGCTCGGTGGTGGGCTCGATCGGCGCCGGGCTGCAAACCATTTTCGGCGGCAACATCTCGCTTTACACGTCGCTGTGCGAGCGCACTCGGCAGGACGCGTACGAGCGCATGGTGGCCGACGCGGCGACGCTCGGCGCGAATGCTGTTATCGGCGTGCGTTACGATGCGACCGAAATCGCGACGGGCGTCACGGAAGTGCTGTGCTACGGCACGGCCGTGCATGTGCGGCGCGCCGTCGCTTGATCCGCTCAATCCCTTTTCATCAAACCAGAAGGAAATCCCATGCGTCTGTTGCTTGCCCTGCTGCTGCCCTGGCTCCAGTTCTTCACGATCGGCCGTCCCATTGCGGGAATCATCTGCCTCGTGCTGCAGATTACGATCATCGGCTGGCTGCCGGCGGCGATCTGGTCGGTGTATGCGTTGAGCCAATACAAGACCGATCGCAAGATCGAAGCGGCGCTGGCCCGGCGCAACTGAGCGATCGTTCGGCGCATGCCGCGCCGGTTTCACCCGTTGCAACCGTCCGGCCTCAAGCCCACGCGCTTTGCGGCCGATAACCAGACGTCGGGCCCCTCTTGCGGGCCCTTTTGCAACGGCCAACGGCCCCATGAGCACAACACACACGCCCCCGTCCGTCCGCCTTCGCGCGCTCGTCGATACGGTGCAACGCAACGAACGCACGCTGCGCCGCTTTCAGGATGTCGAACTGCAACTGATCCGCGCGCAGGATTTCCAGTCGCTGTGCCGGGTGTTGTTCGACTATCTGCCGCGCGAGTTCGGGCTCGAGCGCGTGACCTTGTGGCTCAATGACACGTTGCCGCTGCTGCATGAAATGGCGTTGCGTTCTTGCGCGTCGCCTTTGAAGACCGCGCGCGAAATGGGCGAGGCGGCTGCCGAGCTGTGTCCGCAAGGCCGTCCGTGGCTGGGCGCGCCCGCCGCGCTCGACGAGGCGGCGGGCGCCGCGCTGTTCGATGGCGAGCGGGACGACGCGTGGCCCGCCAGCATCGCGCTGCTGCCGCTGGCGGCCAACGGACAGGTGAGCGGTTATCTGTGCTTCGCGAGCGACAACGAAAGCCGCTTCGCGCCGGGCATGGCGACCGACATGCTCGAGCGCTTCGCGGTGATCGCCGCCGCGAGCCTCGACAACGTCGCGCATCGCGAGCAACTGGAGCGGCTCGGCGCGACGGACGCGCTGACCGGCCTGCCCAACCGGCGCTACTTCGACGAACGCCTGCGCGAGGAAACGACGCGCGCGTCGCGCTATCGGCTGCCGCTTGGTTGCCTGTTCATCGATATCGACAGCTTCAAGCCGATCAACGACGCGCACGGCCACGCCGTCGGCGATCGCGCGCTCGCGCTGGTGGGCGCCTGTCTGCGCAAGCAGACGCGGCTTGGCGACACCATCGCGCGTTATGGCGGGGAGGAATTCGCCGTGCTGCTGCAGGGCGATCTGAAGGATTCCCTCGTCGTGGCGGAGCGGATGCGCGCCGCCGTCGCGCAACTCGAACTGCGCGGCGACGGCGGCGGACGCATTCCGCTGACGGTGTCGATCGGCGTGTCCGCGCACGCGATGCGGCCCGACGCCGATCTCGACGGGCTCGGGCGCACGCTCGTCGACGAAGCCGATCGCGCGATGTACAAGGCGAAAAGCGAAGGGCGCAACCGCGTCGCGACACTGGCCGCGTGAGGCGGCGCGCCTGCTAGTCGTCGACGAACAGCATCGACACGTACAGGACGGTCGACACGACGATGATGCCGACGCCGACGAACACTTTGGTGCGGTTGAATTCGAGGCCGCCGTTGATCGCGACGGCGATGCCAGCAACGGCGGACAGCGTGCCGATCGCGGCCAGCGCGACGTGCGCCTTGCTCCAGATCATCTTGCGTCGCGCGCGGCGCTTCGGGGAGTTCCAGGGTTCGATGGGCATCGGATGGGCGGCGCGAGGGCGGCGATGAGCGGAAATGGCCCGTCCCGGCTGCGCGGCGGGACGGGAGTGCAGGCGGGCGGCGTTACTGGATCGGCGCGCCGTTGCGCGTCACCTGGACGGCCGTCGCGGACACGTAGGTTGCGCGGACGCTGTCGCCGACCTTCAGCTTGTCGAGCGGCACCTCGGGCGAGACTTGCAGCACGACGGTGCGTTGCGGTCCGCGCAACGTGACCTCGCGCTTCTTGCGATCGATCTTCTGCACGGTCGCGACCACTTCGACATGTTGCGTCTGCGTCGAGGCGCCGCCTTTCACGGGCGTGGTCGATTGCGTTTCCGTGCGCGAGCGCACGCCCTTCGTGTCCACCTTGTCGGCCGACAGCAGCAGCGCGCCCTTGTACGAGATGTGCACCTCGTCGCCGACCTTGAGCTTTTTCACGTCGCCCACGTCGGGATCGACTTCGACGATCGACGTGCCGCCGCGCGGCCCGCGGATCGTGACTTCGTTCGTATCGGGGTTGATTTGCGTGACGTGCGCGGTCACTTCGACAACGGCGGCCGTGCCGACGGCGTTCGGCGCGGATGAGGGCGCGGGATTGTCCTGCGCGCGCACGACGACGGCGGGCGCGGCCAGCGCGGCGCAGGCGGCGGCGATGGCCAGCATGCGAATCGGGCGGCGAACTGCAAGTTGCATATGACACTCCTCGTTGGAATGGACCGACGGTCCGTTGGCCGTGTAACCGGTTGGCTGGGCGACCCCGATCAGGCCGCTTCGGCCGTCTGGCTGGTGGCTTTTCTGCGCGCGTCGTCGTAGACGCGGCGGCGCTCCGCCTCGACCAGCATGCGCTTGCGCTTGACCGATTGCCGGTGGATGGGCGGCCCCATCACGGCGACATAATCGGCGTAGCGATGCTTCTGGAAGCGGCGGAAGAAATCGGGGCCTGGCAGGCCGTTGCTGAGCGCGAGCAGCACGCCGTAGTCGATGCTCGACACCTCGCCGAGCGCGGCAATCGCGCGCTCGAGGGCCGCATAGCGGGCCGTGAGCGGGTCGCTTGCACCGAACATTGCGTGAAAGCGCTGGTAGGTGAGGAGCCGCTCACGTTCCGCGGCGCGCCGCAGCGCCACGACGATACGGTCAACCCTTTCCGCTTCCATCTTTTCCTCCGCGTGTGATGTGCCGCCGCGCGTGCGTACGCCGCGCGACATGCGTATTGCAATTAGCCTGTCTGGTATTACGGCTAAAACGCCGTTTATGTCGATAAAGCGTGAGTTAATATCGATTGAGCCGGATGATTATTTTCCGGACGCGCACATCCATTCCGCATTTAAAGCGGTGAATCAAAAAGTCGGATTATTGCCGCTGCCTGTTCAAGGCCGGAGGACGGGCGGCTCGCTATTGAGATCGACGTAATGCCATGCGACGTTCTCCTAAGAACACGCAGCAGGCGCACGTTATTAATGTGCGGATTGTCATGCTTGACGGACTCGTCGTAGGTAACGGTTACTGCATGCTAGCAAACGATTTCGGTAAATACAAGGAATAATCTCAACGATTCTGAAATATGAGGATTATATTAATTGTTGACTGAACTGACATCTCTGTTAAATTGCGTTAAATCAATTGCAATAAAGACTTTAAATGATTTCTTTGTACTCATTAAATTTTATCGACACCCGCCACAACGGATGACAAAACGGCTATTGGTGGTTTTTGGCTTGCGTTTGGCGAAGTGCAAGTCCCGTCATGCGGCAATGCGGGCCTTTGTGTTCCGACCGTCAGCGAGAAACGCTCATGCCTTCACGAAACGAAGACTTGCCGACTGTCGTGCGCCGCCTTGCCGCCGGCAGGATGCTGATGGAAGGCGCGTCGGTCAGCGATGTCGCCGCGCAGCTGCATATCTCGGAGAACACCGTGCGCAAGTACCGCGCGCTCGTCAACGAGGGCGGGCTGGAGTCGCTGCGGCAGATGAGCGTCGGCGGCCGCGCGTCGGTGCTCGACGATGCCGCCATGCAGTGGATCGCCCAGGCGCTGAGCGGGCCAGCGGGCATCCACGGCTTTCCCTCCGATGCGTGGACCAGCAACCGGCTGCGCGAACTGATCCGCGCGCGCTTCGGCGTCAGCTACTCGCGCGTGTATACGTGGCAGATCGCCACCAATCTCGGACTCGGGCACCGGCTCACGAAGTCGCGCAAGTGAGCGCGCGGACGGCAACGCGATAGGGCAGCGTCTGAACAAGGCGTTATCAGGTCGCTCAACGGAAGCCGAAGCAATCGCAGCAGGGGGCGTTCAAAGGGCGCTCCAAGGATGCTCAACGAGCGCTCCAGGGCCGCTCAAAGTCCGCTCAAAGGGCGCATCCCAGGATGCATGAACAGGGGCGAAGGCGATCACGGCCGCCAAAGACGCCAAAGACGCGAAAAAACGCGCAACAGTCCCTTCAGCGCGTGATCGGCAACTCGCCCCATGCGACCAGAATCTTCTGGATGCTGCGGGCGTATGCGTCGCGCTCTTTCGGCGACTCCGAGTGATACGCGCCGATCGCGCGCCACGTGTTGCCGTACTTCACCATCTTCTGCTTGATAAGCCATGCGGCCACATAGATGTTCACGCACGCGTCCGTGAGCGCGCGGTGCGGAATGCCCAGCCGTTTCAGGTCGCTGAAATGCACGGAGTTGATCTGCGCCTGGCCGACGTCGATCGAGCCGTTCGCATTGCGATTGACGGCCGCCGGGTCCCCCTTCGATTCATGCCACGCGACCGCGCGCAGAATCAGCGGATTGACGCCCTGATAGACGGCAGCCTGTTCGAAGCAGTCGTCGGCGCGGGCTGTGGTGCACGTCAACGACGCGAGCGACAGCGCGAGCGCGCCGAGCAGGCATTTCAGCGGGCGCCGCAAGCGGGCTGCGGCGGACAGTCGGTGTGAGGACACGTTGGACGCTCCGTGGTGCGCGCCGGCCATCGGCTACCGGGCCAGCGCGAGGTCGAGCTGCTTGTCGACCGATCGCAGATAGGTGCGCGACGCGTCGGACACGACGAGACGCGCGGCGGGGGCGGCAGGACGCAGGTCGACGCTCGCGCGCACCTTGCGCTTCTTTGCCGTGGGCTTCGGCGCGGCGGGCGGCTCGTCGTCGTCGCCGGACGCGGGCGGCAGCATGGCGAGCGTCGGCAGCGGCGGATAGACCTTGTCGGCGGCGGGCGTCGCCGGCGCGGCCGTCGAGGTGCTCGCCGACAGCGTGGCCGCGACGGCCGGCTGACCTGCATGCGCGGCTTCGCTCACGAGCGCGGTGCTCGCGACCAATCCCACGAACGCGAAGAGTGCGGCGCGGCGGGCCGCGAGCGTGACGGTGCGCATCATCGGCTGGTCTCCCTTCATGGCGTGGCGGCCGTCGGCCTGATCGACACGCTGTACGGCTGGTTGGCGCCCGCCGTCAGGTTCTCGAGGCTGAGCTTCGCCGGATGCTGCGACGGCACGCCGCGCCAGATCGCCTGGTTCAGATACGGCAAGTCCTGGCCGAGCGCCGTGACGAGTATCGTGGTGGGTTGCTTCTGCGCAGCGGCCACGGCGCCCGCCTTCGCGAGCACGGCCGACAGCTGCGGATCACGCGCGCCGAGCGCGTCGGGCGGAATCGTGAAATTGACGATGTCGCTCGTCACGGGCGGCTTGTCCGCCTGCGACGCCGTGTTGGCGGGCAATTGCGCGCAACCGGCCATTACGACGAGAACCATATAAAACGCAAGCTGCTTCACGCACCGCTCCCAGAAGTCGTTGAGGCTTAGCGGTTTTTCGGCACGGCTGCGGCGAACTTGATGCGCAATCCGCAAACGTTTGGCAAATCGGGAAAGTTGACTCAAGAATGGGGGCCGGTCGGAAACTCTGACCGTCTAACGGGCGGGAAAGCGGTGAGGTTGCCTCAGACGTTCGGCGCCGCCCGCGGGTTGAAACGCGCCGGGCGCCATCGCGAGGGATTTCCTGACCGGCGCGTGCCGGCGCCGCATGTTCGCGTGCACCTGTCGAACGCGATGTATTCGCAGCCGCTCTCGTTCCAGAGTCTGACGAGCGCGGACGTCGAAGGCGATCCGCCGCGCACCCAGGTGACGGCGACGTTGCGCACGCATCCGAAGGATCAGGCCAGGCTCGAACTGATGGCGAGCCGCATCAGCATGGAGAAGAGCGTATCGAGCGTCAGCTGGTCCGCGAAGGAAGCGGAACCGACGCCCGAATGAAAAAAGCGCATCGCGACGTTGCCGCGATGCGCTCGTTCAATCCCGATGCGAGGCGCTTACTGCGTGGCGAGATGCTTGCGCTTGGCGAGTTCCTGCGCGGCCGCGTATTGCGCCTGAATGACGGGCAATGCGCTGCGCGCGGCGCCCTTCAGTTGATCGTCGCGGCCCGACGCGATTTCGGCCTGGAAGGCGGACAGCGTTTTCTGCTCGCCGCCCAGCGCAACCTGTTCGATGTAGGCCTTGTCGAAGTCGGCGCCGCGCAGGTTCCTGATGCTGTCGAGCGTCGCCGTGTCCGGATTGTTGTGCGGCACGTCGACGCCGCGCGGGCTCGCTGCGCGCAGCGCGTCGGCGAGCTTGCCGTTGTCGGCCGCGACCTTTTCGGCGAAGGCCTTCACGTCGCGGTCCGTCGAGCGCGACGTAGCGAGACGCGCGGCTTCGCGCTGCGTGGCGACGGCTTGCGTGCCTTCGTTGACGAAGGTCTGATCGGCAGCGTGCAGCCGCACGGCATTCGCGGCTTGAGCCGATTGAACTGGTTGCGTGTTTTGCGCGTTCACCGCCGATGCGAACATCAACAGACTGGTCGTGGATGCACAGGCGATGACAGCACGGGACAAGCGGATCATGTGTTCTCCTTCAGTGAGCTGCATGAAACGAGGGTATGAGATGACCGTATGAAACAACGACGCGAAGCGGTCGAGGGCATTCTATGGGCCGGGTCCGCGCGCAGGTGAAACGGTCATGTCGCTTGTGTAACGGGGCGTAAAGGGAGTGGCGCGAGGCATGTGAGTTATGACGGCCCGGACCCTTGCCAGGACATCCGTATCGCGTCGGGAGTATCGTGAGCGGCACGGCAGTCCGCTGCTGCTTTCTTGCGGCGCGAAGCATCCCCGCTTCGTGCATCGACCTCAACCAGGAGCTCGCAATGGCAAAGGTTCTCGTTCTCTATTACTCAGCGTACGGGCACATCGAACAGATGGCGCAAGCCATCGCGGAAGGCGCACGCGGCGCGGGCGCGCAAGTCGACATCAAGCGCGTGCAGGAGACCGTGCCGGAAGAGATCGCGAAGAAGGCACATTACAAGCTTGATCAGCAGGCGCCCATCGCGACGGTTGCGGACCTAGAGCAATACGACGCGATCGTCGTCG
>BBSL01000123.1 GCA_001319865.1 Burkholderia sp. E7m39
CGGACTCTGGATGCGCGGCGCGCTGAACGGCAAGGTCGGCGCCGCATTCGCATCGACGGCGACGCAACACGGCGGACAGGAGACCACGCTGTTCTCGATCATCACGAACCTGATGCACCTGGGCATGATCATCGTGGGCTTGCCGTACAGCCATCAGGGGATGATGAGCATGACGGAGATCGTCGGCGGCGCGCCCTACGGCGCAACGACGATCGCGGCCGGCGACGGCTCGCGTCAGCCCAGCGCGATCGATCTCGCGGGGGCGCGGCATCAGGGAGAGCTTGTCGCGAAGACAGCGGCGAAGCTGTTTGGATAAGCGGCGCGGCTTCGATGTGCGCTGAACGCGTGGGTCGGGTTCGGCGCGCAGGCTTATGACAATTCTTCTGCGCCGCCGGGCGGCAGCGTCAGCGGCGCGACCTCGACATTCTCGAGTTCCTTGAGCACGGCAGGCGCAAGCAGCAGTTTCGCTTCGCGGATGCCCGCGCCCATCACTACTTGCTGACGTTCCATCACGGCGGCGTCGACGAGCACGCGCCAGCTCGCGGGCAGACCGAACGCCGTGATGCCGCCGAATTCCATCGCGCTCTGTTCCGTGGCGATCTCGCGTTGCGCGAACGAAATGCGCTTCGCGCCGAGCGCGGCCTTGACTGCGCCGTTGACGTCGAGACGCAGCGAACCCAGCGACACCAGCGCGGCGAGATGCTCGCCGCCATCCTTCTTGTAGCGAACGACGATGGTGTTCGCGCAGTCTTCCATCGGGAAGCCGTAGCGCGCGCTGAAGGCGGCCGTGTCGGACGCATCGTCGGTGACGGAGAACACAACGATGTCGCGTCCTTCGACGGATGCAGCGACATGTGCGGGCAGGTGCGCGGCGAGTTGCTCGGGCGCGATGATGTCGAGCTTCTGAAGCGGTTCGTGCGAAAGCATGCGGATCTGTGAGCAGTGAGCGGACGGGATGGGGGCGCACACATTGTACGATCGGCGGCTGCACGACGCGCGCGCAGACCGCATTCGCCGATGCGTGTATCAGCGCTGCGCGTCGAAACGAAAAGCCTGCGCGTGCGCTTTGGGAGCGCGGCGCGCAGGCTTTCGCAGGTGGAAATGCATGGCAGCGCTTCGCGCTGCGCGGATCATTCGAGGTCGTCGAGCTGATCCGCGAGAATCATCTGCGACATGTTGCGCGGGCGGCTCGACGGGCGGCTGAACGGTCCGTAGACAGCATCGCCGCGCACGATATCCGCGCCCGTCAGCGCGCACACGCCGCGCGAGCGCGCGATCCGGCGCACCCAGAGCTGTTCTGTGTAGCGGCCCGCCGTCGAGTCGCGCCACGTGATCGAAATCGACTTCGCGCCGAAACGTTCGACGAACGTGATCACCGCGGCGCGATATTCGCCCGCTGCCGCCTGCTTCTTCTCGGCGGCTGCGCTGCGGCGCGCAGCGCGAGCCGCGCACGGCCCGTTGTCGCATTTGTCCGCCGACGGCGCCTTGATGTCTTGCGCCGGCGACTTGCCGAGGCGCGAAATGGTCGTGGTCCACGGATCGGGCACGCTGCGCACGGCGGGCGCAGCGCCGCCGCCGATGGACTCGGATCGCGCGTCGGCATACAGCGTTTCCTTGCGGCGCAGCTCCGGCTCGCCGCTGGCGCGCCGGTTGGCGTGCGCCGGGCGCCTGGGTTCGGCCGTAGTGCCAGTTGCAGTTCCAATCCTGCTCACGTCGACTCCTCGTTAAAGCATGGCCCGGTGAGGCGGCGCCTTCGACAGCGGAAAACCTACGTTCTGCTTGTGATGGCCGTCCGGCAGCCGCTACAGCGGCCGCTTGCGTGCGGGCAAAAACGCATGCGCCGCACGTCGTTGCGCCATCACGGCGAACGAACGGGGCGGCTCACGCTGTACTGCAGCGTTGCATTCAGCAGCATTGCAATCAGCTTTCGCGGCCCGTTCGGAGGAATGGCTCTGACGAATGGCCGCATGGGCTGCATGCTAACGGCTCGCCATCGGCAGATAAATGTCACGGAATTGAACACTCAATTTATCTAACTCAAACAATGGACGGCTCGAACGCGCCAATCTGCCCGGATGCCTGTCACAAAAGGCGCGCGGCCATGCATATGCACTCACCGTGGCGCGCGACGGTTTAGAGAGCCGCCACGCGCGCCAGGGGCATCGCTTGACAACACAGGACGGGCGCCCATACTCGCCCGGTACCTCGCCGGGCCGTGCGTCGCCGTGCGGCCGCCACCTGTTTCCCACGCAAGGATTCGACGCCATGGACAAGCCAGTCAAAATTCCCGGTCCCGATCATCCCATCACGGTTGCAAAGAGCGGCTCGCGTGTCGTTGTGTCCGTGGCCGGCCGCAAGATCGCCGACAGCGCCGACGCATTGTCGCTTCGCGAAGCCTCCTATCCGGAAGTGCTCTACATTCCGCGCAAGGATGTTGACATGTCGCTGCTCGAACGCACCGACCATTCGACCTATTGCCCGTATAAGGGCGAAGCCAGCTACTACAGCATTCCCGTCGGCGGCGAGCGTGCCGTCAATGCCGTGTGGTCGTATGAGAGTCCGTACGACGCCGTCGCGTCGATCAAGGAACATGTCGCGTTCTATCGCGACCGCGTGGATTCGATCGAGGTCGGCGCGCAGTAAGCGCGGGCAAATGAACGCGAGCGGGTAGCTGCAGGCGGACGGGCCGTCCGCTTGCGTGCGATCGACTCGCGTGCGCTTGAACGGACGCGGGTTTCGTTGACGCGCACGTCAAACATGTCGCGACAGGGCGACAGAAAAAGGGCGAAAAGCGCCCGCGCGCGATAAGGGGCAGCGTCGTCGCAGTGCGGAGACGACGGTCGTCTCGCGCAAACAGGCCGCATAAAGTACATCTGAAAGCCGCGCGAAAGAAAGCACAAGCGCATTGCGCAAAAAACCCGGCGCGGCGGCGCCAGCGCCGATGCGCAACGCATTCACGCAGTCAGCGAAAGCCGGATGTCAGTGGGAAGAAGCCGGACGAAATCGGAGCCCGGCGAAGGACGGGACAAAGGCGCTCGGCCCTTGCCCGATCGGCGGAAAGAATTACTCGGCAATCGAGTAGCGCGACGCGCGCGTCTGTTTGGTCTTTACGGGCCGCTCGACGCGCGGCGTCGCGCCACGAATGAAAAACACCGCGCACAGCGCCACCAGGGCCCAGATGCAAAGAATCACAGTCAAAACGTTCATTTCGAATTCCAATCGTTCGGCGCTGCGGATGCTGCCGTTTCGTTCAATACGCCCGGTCGCGTGGGCGGCCGGTCAATGCATGATGTGACTGTCGTCGCCGTCGAACAGAAGCTCGTCTATCAGGCGCGTCGTCAGCGCGAGCTGCTTTTCGAGCGACACGCGCGCCAGCTCGGCGCCCGGCGCGTCGCCGCGCGTAACGGCGGCATGCGTCTGCGTGGCGAGGCGCAGCACGGTGTCGGACGCGAGTTGCAAGCCGCGCATCAGCTCGGCCTGCGGGTAGTCGCGCGGATTGTTCCATTCCGGCACTTCCGTCGCTTCCGGCGCCTCGGACTCTAACTGACCGCTTCGTTCATCACGGGAAGACATTTCAGGCTCCTCAGTCATTCGCACGACTTCAGTGTGCGCCCCGAGGCCTTTTTTCAATCCGTCGAACAGAAGGCGATTTCGGATTCATACCGCTGTCATCGAAATCTGCCGCGTCCACGGCACGCCGTTTCCTTTTTACGTCCCGGCGAATGGTAAGCAACTGTTATCGCCCGGTCTGCAAGTGAAGGCCCTGGGTTGCGCGGGAATCTTTCTTGCACACGCGCTCGGCCCTGCCCGTCGCCGCCCGCCCGACGCGGCTCGTATTGTGCCGTAATGCGCCGTCACAAGTGGTCACGAACACTGTCTTCAACGTCTGTTCAAATAAAAACAAGGGACAAGGAGAAACAATCATGAAAAGACTGTGGGCGCTGGCAGCCGTTGTCGCAACGACGGCCGGTCTGGGCGGCTGCGTCGTCGCGCCGCCTTATGGTTACGGCTACGCGCCGGCCTATGGCTATGCGCCGGGGTACTACGCGGGACCGTCGGTGAGTGTGGGCGTGGGATATAGCTGTTGCTGGGGCCACGGCGCGTACCATCGATAGATCCGCGGCGAATGAACGGCGCCGTCGCGCCGGATTTCGCGTTGGACGATTCGCGTTGGATGATCGGCCGGGTTGCCGCGTGTTGCTTTCTCGTCATTCGGCGCCGCACGTGTTCATATGGGGAACCCGTCCGGCGCGGCAGGCGCGTCTGAGGTACGATCTCGAAACTGGAAGGCCCGCACCCAAGCCATCGCGGTTTTTCCGCCGTCACCGCCTCGCAACATCATCCCGTTTCCGTACCCAAGCATGGACTACCGCGTTACCTACGAGCACAGCCTCGCCACCGCCCCCGACGACTTCATCGTGAATGTGCCGTCGCAACTGGTGTCGGACGTGCCGTCGAATATTCCGAAGGCGCTGCTGCCCGAGGTGATCGAGAAGCTGATCCTCGAACGCTCGCCGCGCATGGGCCGCATCCGCAACCTCAAACTGATCTGACGCTTCATCCGCGCTTCCCGGAGGCCCGCCTGGCGCGCCGCCTTTCTTTTTCTTGAAAACGGCCAGCACGCCCCGCATCTGCGGCTCTCGCTTAGCCGGAGCCTTTTCATGGGAAGCCGTCCCCGTTTTATCGACGATCTGTCGGGCGCGTTGCCGAACGCCGCCGTCCCCACATCGTCCGACGACGACACGCTCCTCGACGCCTATTCGCGCACCGTCATCGATGCGCTCGAACGGGTGCGCGCGGCTGTCGTCTTCATCACCGTCGAGCGCCGCGTGCCGGGCGCGCCGGAGCGCCACGCGCGCGCAGGCACCGGCTCCGGTTTCATCTTCACGCCCGACGGCTACCTTTTGACCAACAGCCACGTCGTGCACGGCGCGACGCACATCCGCGTGCAACTCGCGGACGGCACGAAGTTCGATGCCGATCTCGTCGGCGATGATCCGCACAGCGATCTGGCCGTGCTGCGCATCGGCTCGCCGGAGCCGCTGCCGCATGTCGCGCTCGGCGAATCGGGCAAGCTGCGCGTCGGCCAGATTGCCATTGCCGTCGGCAATCCGCTCGGGCTGGAGCAGACGGTCACGGCAGGTGTCGTGTCGGCGCTCGGGCGGTCGCTGCGCTCGAATTCGGGCCGCATGATCTATGACGTGATCCAGACGGACGCCGCGCTCAATCCGGGTAATTCGGGCGGGCCGCTGATCAATTCGGCAGGCCAGGTGATCGGCGTGAACACGGCAATCATTCCCGGCGCGCAGTCGATCAGCTTTGCGACGGCGATCGACACGGCCAAGTGGGTCATCATGCAGATCTTCGCGCATGGCCGCGTGCGGCGCGCGTACATCGGCGTCGCGGGCACGACGATGGCGCTGCCGCGCCGCGTGCAGCGCTACTTCGGGCTGGCATCGGAGAGCGGCGTGCGTGTGATGGAGATCGTCAAGGGCAGTCCCGCCGCGCTCGGCGGCCTGCGCACCGACGACACCATCGTCGCGATCGACGGGCAGGTCGTCGATGGCGTGGATGCGCTGCAGCGCGCGCTGGATGGATCGAAGATCGATCGCGAAGTGGGCGTGAGCGTCTTGCGCGGCACGCAGCGAGTTGAGATTGCGGTTCGGCCCGTCGAGCAGACGGTGTGACGGCTTGATCTGTGGTGTGAGTTGCGGTTGTTGGTCGCGCAGACCAACCGAGCCTCAGAACAGCACGCTCTGCCCCGACGCGAGCGTCGCGAAATCGTCCTTGAGCAAAGGCAGAATCGCGTCGGCGACGGGCTGCAGTTGCTTCGTCAGATAGTGTTCGTAATCGATTTCCGAGCGTAGCGCCTCGATCGTCTCCAGCGGTTCGGGGCCTGCGCCCGTCATCACATAGCTGATCCAGCCGCCGTTCTGATATTGCAACGGCCGGCCGCGCTGCCGGTTGAACTCGTCGGCGGTTCGGGCCGCCCGCACGTGCGGCGGCACGTTACGCTCGTAGTCGGAGAGCGGCCGGCGCAGCCGTTTGCGATAGACGAGCAGATCGTCGAATTCGCCTGCGAGCGTGCGCTGCACGTAATCGCGCACGTAATCCCGATACGGCTGCTGCCTGAAAATGCGCAGATACAACTCCTGCTGAAAGCGCTGCGCGAGCGGCGTCCAGTCGGTGCGCACGGTTTCCAGCCCCTTGTAGACCACTTCCTCGCTGCCGTCGGGCATCACGGTGAGCCCTGCGTAGCGCTTCTTGCTGCCTTCTTCGGCGCCGCGCACGGTCGGCATGAAAAAGCGCCGGTAATGCCGCTCGAATTGCAATTCGAGCGCGCTTTCGAGACCGAAGCGCTCGCGCAGATGCTCGCGCCACCATGCATTGATCTTCGCGACCAGTTCGCGCCCGATGCGCGCCGCGTCCTCTTCGGCATGCGCATGCCGCAGCCAGACGAACGTCGAATCGGTGTCGCCATAAATCACCGCGTAGCCGCTCGCTTCGATCAGCTCGCGCGTGCGATGCATGATCTCGTGGCCGCGCATCGTGATGGACGACGCAAGCCGCGGATCGAAGAAGCGGCAACCCGTCGAGCCCAGCACGCCATAGAACGCGTTCATGATGATCTTCAGCGCCTGTGACAAGGGCTGGTTCTTGTCGCGCTTTGCGGCTTCGCGTCCTTCCCACACCTGCGCGACGATCGCCGGCAGGCAGTGGCGCGTGCGCGAGAAGCGCGCGCCGAGAAAGCCGGGCACGGAATGCGCATCGTCGGGATCACGCACGCCGTCGACGAGTCCGACGGGATCGATCAGAAACGTGCGGATGATCGACGGATAGAGGCTCTTGTAGTCGAGCACGAGCACGGAATCGTAGAGGCCCGGCTGCGAATCCATCACGAAGCCGCCGGGACTGGCCGCGCCCGCAATGTCGCCGAGATTCGGCGCGACATAGCCGAGCCGGTGCATGCGCGGCATGTACAGATGCGTGAACGCGGCCACCGAGCCGCCGCTGCGGTCGGCGGGCAGGCCCGTCACCGTCGCGCGTTCGAGCAGGAAGGGCAGCAGCTCCGTCTTCGCGAAAATGCGCGTGACGAGCTCGCAATCCTTCAGGTTGTAGCGCGCGAGCGCGGGCTTGTCCTCGTCGAAGCGGCGCTGGATTTCGTCCATCCGCGCATACGGGTTGTCGATCGACTTGCCTTCGCCCAGCACGGATTGCGCGACATATTCGAGGCTGAACGACGGAAAGCTCCACGTCGCGGAACGCAGCGCCTCGATGCCGTCGATGATCAGGCGCCCCGCCGCGCCCGCGAAGAAGTGGTTCTGCTTCAGGCCGTGCTCGCGCCATTCCATCACCGCGCCGCCGCGGCCGATGCGCAGTGGCACGCCGTGTCGTTGCGCCGTCTCGTGCAGCACCTTCAGATCGAACTGCACCAGATTCCAGCCGATGATCGCATCGGGATCATGCGTGTCCATCCATTCGATCAGCCGCTCGATCAGTTGCGCACGCGTATCGCAATACTGGAGCGCGAAGTCGAGGTTCGAGGCGTCGCCGTTCGGCGCGCCGAGCATGTACACCTGGCGCTGCCCGCAGCCTTCGAGCGCAATCGAATACAGCTCGGCATGCGCGCTGGTTTCGATATCGAGCGAGACGAGCTTCAGCCTCGGACGATAGCCGGCCGCGGGTTTCATGTCGGCGTTCAGCAGCGGGCCGCGCGCGTCCGGGTTCGGCTCGCCGCCGAACAGCACGGGCGCCGTGATGAAGCGCTCCATCATGTAGCGGTCGGGCGGAAACACGTCGGCTTCGTATACGTCGACGCCGCCTTGTTCCAGCCGCTTGCCGAGCGCTGTCAGCTGCCGGTATTGCGGGCAATACAGGCCGAGCACCGGCCGATGCTGGAAGTCGCACAGGTCGAGCGCCCGCAGTTCGGCGTCGCGCGCATTTTTTTCCTGGCGCAGCACGGTTTCGGCCCGCTCGCGCTGCGCAGCGGGGATGAACGCGACATTCGGCTGGGCGCGCAGACGGATGTGGCGCGGGCCATCGTCGGTGGCGAGCCAGAACTCGACCTCCGTTCCCGTGGCCGTATCGCGCCAATGCCGGGTGAGAAGAAACCCCTGTTGAAGCTCGTTCAAGCGAAAAATCCTGCTGAAAATCTCTGCCGAAGACCGCGCCGCGGACACATGTCACATCATTTTACTCGCGCTCGACGGTCCGCGCGACGCGGCTTTCCCTTGCCGGGCGGGCGTTTGCGGCGTCCGATAGAAAATCTAAATGACGCGAATCGGCATAATCAAATTTGTTAAACTCGCAAACTTCTTCATACTTCAATCCATCGCAGCACCTAACCCACCCAACTCACTGAAGAGGACGCATCAGATGCCGATCATCAACAGCCAGATCAAACCGTTCAAGGCCACCGCATACCACAACGGCGATTTCGTGACCGTGACCGACGAGAGCCTCAAGGGCAAGTGGTCCGTCGTCGTGTTCTATCCGGCCGACTTCACGTTCGTGTGCCCGACGGAACTGGGCGATCTGGCCGACCGCTACGAAGAATTCAAGAAAATCGGCGTTGAAATCTACAGCGTGTCGACGGATACGCACTTCACGCACAAGGCTTGGCACGACACGTCGGACACGATCCAGAAGATCAAGTACCCGATGATCGCCGACCCGACGCTCGCTATCTCGCGCAACTTCGACGTTCTGATCGAAGAAGAAGGCCTGGCGCTGCGCGGCACGTTCGTGATCAACCCGGAAGGCGAGATCAAACTGTGCGAAATCCACGACAACGGCATCGGCCGTGACGCTGGCGAACTGCTGCGCAAGGTGCAGGCTGCGCAATACATCGCGGCGCACCCGGGCGAAGTCTGCCCCGCCAAGTGGACGCCAGGCGCTGAAACGCTGACGCCGTCGCTGGATCTGGTCGGCAAGATCTAAATTCCAGGCTCCTGGAAACCACACGCTACCCGCTGTCATCCTGTCTCTGCGGCGCCGCACGACGCGGCGCCGCGTGAGGCAGTCCGCAAGGTCACGAGCCTTGCGAACTGTCTTACCGCGTTGCGCTCCCGTTCAGGCGCGAACAGCGCGACCGAACATCCCAATCCCATCTCGCTACGGACCCGAAACACCATGCTCGACGCGAATCTGAAGACCCAACTCAAAGCCTACCTCGAGAAAGTCAGCCGTCCCATCGAGATCGTCGCCTCGCTTGACGACAGCGCGAAGTCGCAGGAGATGCTCGCGCTGTTGAACGACATCGCCACGCTGTCGGAGCGCGTGGCCGTGATCGAGCGGCGCGGCGACGACGAGCGCAAGCCGTCGTTTTCGATCGGCGAGCCGGGCAAAGCTGCGGGCATCCGTTTCGCGGGCATTCCGATGGGTCACGAATTCACGTCGCTGGTGCTCGCGCTGCTGCAGACGGGCGGCCACCCCATCAAGCTCGACGACGCCGTCATCCAGCAGATTCGCGAGCTCGACGGCGACTACGCGTTCGAGACGTACTTCTCGCTGTCGTGCCAGAACTGCCCGGAAGTCGTGCAGGCGCTGAACATCATGGCGTTGATCAATCCGCGCATCCGCCACGTTGCGATCGACGGCGCGCTGTTCCAGAGCGAGGTCGAGTCGCGTCAGATCATGGCCGTGCCGACGATGTTCCTGAACGGCGAAGTGTTCGGTCAGGGCCGCAGCGGCGTGAAGGAAATTCTCGCGAAGCTCGATAGCAACGCCGGTGCGCGCGCCGCAAAGGAACTGGAGAAGAAGCCGGTGTTCGAGGTGCTGATCGTCGGCGGCGGTCCGGCTGGGGCGGCGGCGGCGATCTACTCGGCACGCAAGGGCATCGCGACGGGCGTCGTGGCTGAGCGCTTCGGCGGCCAGGTGCTCGATACGCTCGCCATCGAAAACTTCGTCTCGGTGCAGGAAACGGAAGGGCCGAAGTTCGCCACGGCGCTCGAGCAGCACGTGAAGAGCTATGAAGTCGACGTGATGGATGTGCAGCGCGCCGAAGCGCTGATTCCTGGCAAGATCAACGAAGTGCGTCTTGCGAGCGGCGCGGTGCTGAAGGCGAAGACGATCGTGCTGGCGACGGGCGCGCGCTGGCGCGAGATCAATGTGCCGGGCGAGCGCGAGTACCGCAATCATGGCGTCGCGTACTGCCCGCACTGCGATGGCCCGCTGTTCAAGGGCAAGCGCGTCGCGGTGATCGGCGGCGGCAACTCAGGCGTCGAAGCGGCGATCGATCTGGCGGGTGTCGTGAATCACGTGACGCTGATCGAATTCGGCGCAACGCTGCGCGCCGACGAAGTGCTGCAGCGCAAGCTGCGCAGCCTGCCGAACGTGGTCGTCATCACCGAGGCGCAAACCACGGCGATCACGGGCGACGGCAAGAAGGTCGATGGCTTGACCTACACGGATCGCGTGTCGGGCGAATCGAAGCATGTCGAACTCGAAGGCGTGTTCGTGCAGATCGGTCTCGTGCCGAACACCGAATGGCTGAAGGGCACCGTGGAACTGTCGAAGCACGGCGAGATCGTCGTCGACGCGAAGGGCGCGACGTCGGTGCCGGGCGTGTTCGCCGCCGGCGACGTGACGACAGTGCCGTTCAAGCAGATCGTGATCGCCGTGGGAGAGGGCGCGAAGGCATCGCTGGCTGCGTTCGATCACCTGATCCGCACGAGCGTGGAAGACGCGGAAGACGCGCAGGCTGCGGAACTGGCCGAAGCTTGAGCGGGTGGCTGGGGGCTTTGGGCTTTGAGCCTCGAGTGAAAAGAAAAACGGGCTAGCTGCGGCTAGCCCGTTTTTTGTTTGTACGGCGCGTGCCGGACGCGGCCGTTCGTAGCGCTTATTTGCCCGCGATGCTGGCAGATGCCTTCTTCGACTTCGCCACGGACTTCTTGTGATGATGGTGCGGCGCCGGCGTCTGTTCGACTTTCTCGGCGGCGGCTTGCGTGTCCTGCTGGACGGCCGGCTGCGCCTGGATGTCGCGTGCGTGCTGTTCGATCTTCGCAGCGACTTCGCGGTCGCGCGTCATCAGGATGCCGTTGTCGGACGTTTGCGCCGATGCGATGCCCGTCATAGTCGACAACGCGACCAGCAGGGCGGCAGAGATCTTCTTCATGATTGTTTTGTTTCCGTTGATTGTGAGTGAATGCTTGCGCGGCGGTCGCGGCGCGATGCGCTTTCCGCGCGCACCCGATTGTCCATTGGATCGCTGGCAGCAAGCGTCAAACTTTGTCAAGGAATGCATGGCGCGCCGTTCGTTTGCATCGAGCTTCGATTGACCAATCTTTACAGTGGCGCGCGGTATCGCATGCTACTGTTTTCGGCGATTTGATTCGGAATGCGAATATAGAAAGCGAATCATTTCCGTGGGGAATTCATCGAGGAGAATGGCGTTGAAGAATCTTGAGAAATGGCTGTTGACCGGTCTTTCGTTGTCAGCCTTGGCGTTGACGGGCTGCGAGCGGAAAGAGCCGCCCCCGCACGCGGCCGCCGCGGCCGGCGAAGAAGTCGTGAAGATCGGTCACGTGGGTCCACTGACGGGCGGCAGCGCGCATCTCGGCAAGGACAACGAAAACGGCGCGCGTCTGGCCGTCGAGGAAATCAACCAGGCAGGCCTCGTGATCGGCGGCCGCAAGGTGCGGCTCGAACTCGACGGCGAAGACGATGCCGCCGATCCAAAAACGGGCACGCAGGTCGCGCAGAAGTTCGTCGACGAGCACGTGGTCGCGGTGATCGGCCATCTGAACTCTGGCGTGTCGATTCCCGCGTCGCGCATCTATAACGATGCGGGTATCGCGCAGATTTCGCCGTCGTCGACCAATCCCGACTATACGAAACAGGGCTACAGGAGCGCGTTTCGCGTCGTCGCGACGGATGCGCAGCAAGGGCCGGCGTTGGGCGGCTATGCGCTCAAGGCGCTGAACGCGAAAAGCATCGCCGTGGTCGACGACGCGACGGCGTACGGCAAGGGCCTCGCAGACGAGTTCGCCACGGCCGCACGGGCGGGCGGCGCGCGTGTCGTCGCGCGCGAGGCGACCACCGACAAGGCCACCGACTTCCGCGCCATTCTCACCACCATTAAGAGCGCGCATCCCGACGTCATCATGTTCGGCGGCATGGACTCGACCGTCGGCCCGTTCATTCGACAGGCTGCTGCGTTAGGGCTGAGTGCGAAGATTCTGAGCGGCGATGGCGCGTGTACGGAGAAAGTCGCCGAGCTTGCGGGCGACGCCGTCAACAATCTCGTGTGTTCTGAAGCGAGTCTTGCTGTGTCCCGCATGCCGAAAGGTGCCGAGTTCGAGAAGCGCTTCGAGGCGCGTTTCAACGGACCGATTCTGTTCAATGCGCCGCTCGCCTACGACGCCGTGTACGTGATCGTCGATGCGATGAAACGCACCAATACGACGGACGCCGCCAAAGTGCTCGCCGCATTGCCGTCGACGAATTACAACGGTGTGATCGGCCACATCGCCTTCGACGCGCACGGCGACATGAAGGACGGCGCGATTACGCTATACCGTTATCAGGACCGCAAGAAGACGCTTCTTGATGTCGTGAAGTACGGTGGCGTTTCGGCCTAAGACGGCTTAGGAGCGTTCGCCTGATGCACGCGGCTTCCGCCTGGCGGAAGCCGCGTTTTCGCTTGTAGGCTTGTTGCTGACACCGCCGACACCGCCGCCTTTGCCGATCTGCGCGGGGTCCACGCCACCCAACATCAACTGCTCGGTCGACCAGCGGTAGAAAACGTCGGTGTGGCGCGGCGTGCGCGCTTGACGATGTGTTTTGCGCGCAGCCTTCGGCGCGACTATGCGAGGCTCGGCCGTGTGAAGCGACGTTCGCGGGGTTGGGCGTTCCAGAGCCGTCGCGCCGATGCGCGAGTCGCCTCGGTTTGGCGCCGCGAATGCGCCGCAAACGTAAAGCAAGGCGATGCATGCGGCAATCGCGATACGGCCTGCCGACATGTCAGCTTTCCGACTCATCGAACCCGATCGCAAAGCCGACGGTGCGCTCGACCCGTTCGATCTGCACGCGCATTGACGGCACCCTCGTCAATCCCAATGCGTTGGCGGCGGCATAAGACAGATCGATGATTCGTCCTTTGACAAATGGGCCGCGGTCGTTGATGCGTACGACGACCGACTTTCCCGTAGCCAGCGACGTTACGCGCACATAGGTGCCAAGCGGCAGCGTGCGATGGGCGGCCGTCAACGAGCGGCCGTCGTAGCGTTCTCCGCTGGCGGTGCGGCGGCCTTCGAATTTCCGTGCGTACCACGACGCCGCGCCTGATTGCAGCGTGCCCTTGACGGGTTGAAATGCGATCGCATCGGAATTGACTGTGATGTCCCTGGACGCATCGTCGGAAAGGTCATGGGAAATGTTGGGTACGGACGGTGTCATGGCCTGCGCCGTGCCGTTCGCTTTCGATGTCTGATGTTCAGCGCGAATCTGCGCGCAACCCGCAAACAGTCCGAGAAGGGCCAGTAGTCCAACAACACGCAAGGTCGACACGATAGGGCACGAAGCAATAAGAGGAGCGCGTTCTAACGGTCTCAAAATGTTCGCGTTGACGACATGCGCGCGTCGGATGGATTCTTTGACGATTCTTTACGCCCGCCGGCGCGGCGTGGGGAAAACAAGCGCCTCGAATGGAGCGGCGAAGGCGCTTGAGAAAGTGCGGCGAGCCTTTATTTGCCCATCACCGCTTCGAGCGATTCGCCCTTCACGACGATTTCGGTGCGGCGATTGCGCGCGCGGCCTTCAGGCGAATCGTTGCTGACAACGGGGCGATCGAATGCATAACCCTTCAGGGTGATGCGCGATGCACTGATGCCGCGTCGTTCGAGTTCATCGGCGACCGACTTCGCGCGCGCTTCGGAAAGCTGCTGGTTGTACTCGCGCGTGCCGACGTTGTCCGTATGACCTTCGACGATCATCGGCTTTTGCGTGCGGCTCAGCACGACGACCACGCGCGAGATCGCCGGCGTGGCGTCCCCGCGCAGGGCCGCTTCGTTGAAATTGAACAGGACTTTCTCGGGCAGACGCACCTGCACCCCGTCTTTGGTTTGCGTCACTTCGATGCCGGCTTTCTGGTTCAGGGCCTCCTCCTTGCCGCGATCGAGGCCCGAGCAGGCGGCGAGCATTGACAGGGAAACGGCGCAGGCTGCGATGGTCAACAGTTTTTTCATGATTGTGATGTCGTGGTTGGAAAGGTGAAAAACGAACGTCGATCGACGTGCGATTCTCAATCGAGCGAATCGATAAATTAATGTGGGATGCGAAGTTTTGCGAAATTTCACATCTGATGTGGTGTGCGTGCGCCAGAGTGCAAACAAGCGTGAAAATTGCGCGCCGCATCGCGCAACGGCCACCTATTCGGATCAAATGGCGCTCGTCGCATGCGGCGCCTTCGTCATCCGCAGCACGGGAAGGCCGACGCCGTTGCGACGCCTCCTCACCACTTCAAGGAAGAATCGCTCATGAGCATCTTTGGAACCATCATCAGCAAGATTTTCGGCGCAGCCAAACCGGCCGAAACGCTGCCCGCCGAACCCGTCGCGCCGGCCCCCGCCGAAGCGTCCGCTAGTACGCCCGTTGCGCCCGCCGCGCCCGTTTCGACGGCTCTCGCGGACGTCGACGTCGCCGCCGTCATGGACCAGCTGGCCGCGGCCAGTCCGCAGCACCTCGACTGGCGCCGCTCGATCGTCGATCTGATGAAGCTGCTCGACGTCGACAGCAGCCTCGAGCACCGCAAAGCGCTGGCAGGCGAGCTGAAGTACGGCGGCGACATGAACGATTCCGCGTCCATGAACATCTGGCTGCACAAGCAATTGATGACCGCGCTCGCGGCGAACGGCGGCAAGCTGCCCGCGGGCCTCGCGAGCTGACGGAGTCTGTCTTTCTAGGGTCAGCGGGCCGTAACAGAAAAATCACAAGTGCCCGCTGCGTCTTTCGCCGTGTGACATCGCGTCGCACGGTTAGCACTCTCAGGGTTGCTCTGTCCTTGATGCGGATCAGGACTTCAGAGGCCGTACGTCCCTAGAATCACCTGGCACATAGACCGTGTGCGCTTGCCTCGCAAACCCCATACGCGCATTGCGTGGTTCATCGACTATTGGGCCAACATGTCAGTCAAAACAACTTTACTAACGAGAGGTTGCCTCGTTGCGGTCGGCATCGGCCTGACCGCGTTTCTCACGGGATGTCAACTTGAAGTGCTCGACCCGAAAGGCAGCGTCGGCGTCGCCGAGAAGTCGCTGATCGCGACGGCGACCTGGGCGATGCTGATCGTCGTGATTCCCGTGATTTTGTTGACGTTGTTCTTCGCGTGGCGCTACCGCGCGTCGAACGGGAACGCTGTGTATGCGCCGAAGTGGGCGCATTCCACGGCGATCGAAGTGGTCGTGTGGACGATTCCCGCGCTGATCATCCTGTTCCTCGCCGTGCTGACGTGGAGAACCACGCACGAGCTCGATCCGTACAAGCCGCTCGAATCGAACGTGAAGCCAATCGACGTCGAAGTCGTCGCGCTCGACTGGAAGTGGTTGTTCATCTATCCGGATCTCGGCATTGCGTCGGTGAACCAGCTGGCGATGCCCGTCGGCACGCCCGTCAATTTCCACATCACGTCCGATTCGGTGATGAACTCGTTCTTCATCCCGCAGCTTGGCACGCAGGTCTACGCGATGGCGGGCATGCAGACGCGTGTGCACCTGATCGCGGATCACGCGGGCGATTACGCGGGCGTATCGGCGAATTTCAGCGGCAAGGGCTTTTCGGACATGAAATTCCGCACCCTCGCCGTGAGTCAGGCCGACTTCGACGGCTGGGTGCAGAAGGTGAAGGCGTCGCAGGAGCGGCTCGACATGGATCGCTACTACGCCGTCGCGAAGCCGAGCGAGAAGGACCCGGTGCGCTACTTCTCGTCGGTGGACCCGAAGCTGTTCCACAACGTCATTGCGAAATACAACAGCGGTCATGTCGTCGATTTCCGTGACGCCAACTGCATTACGAGTGCTTCGAAGGAGTAACGCATGTTCGGCAAACTGACTCTGGAGGCGATCCCGTTCGATCAGCCGATCATCATGGGCGCGGGCGCGCTGATGGGACTGATCGTGCTGGCTGTCGCCGTGTTTCTGACGCGCGCGCACAAGTGGCGCTGGCTGTGGACGGAATGGCTCACGTCGGTCGATCACAAGCGGATCGGCGTGATGTATATCGTGGTGGCCGTGCTGATGCTGCTGCGCGGTTTCGCCGATGCCGTGATGATGCGTCTGCAACTCGCGCTCGCGAGCGGCGGCGCGGTCGGCTATTTGCCGCCGCATCACTACGATCAGATCTTCACCGCGCACGGCGTCATCATGATTTTCTTCATGGCGATGGCGCTGATGGTGGGGCTCTTCAACATCGTCGTGCCGTTGCAGATCGGCGCGCGTGACGTGGCGTTCCCGTTCCTGAACAACCTGTCGTTCTGGATGACGGCGATCAGCGCGATCCTGATGAACATCTCGCTCGTGATCGGCGAATTCGCGCAGGTGGGCTGGCTCGCGTATCCGCCGCTGTCGGAGCTGCAGTTCAGTCCGGGCGTCGGTGTCGATTACTACATCTGGGCGCTGGAACTGTCGGGCGTCGGCACGCTGATCACGGCGATCAACTTCTTCGTCACGATCGTCAAGATGCGCGCGCCGGGCATGACGCTGATGAAGATGCCCGTGTTCACATGGACGGCGCTGTGCTCGAACGTGCTGATCATGGCGACGTTCCCGATCCTGACGGTTGCACTCGCGCTGCTCGGCCTCGACCGTTACGCCGACATGCACTTCTTCACGAACGAAGCAGGCGGCAACGCGATGCTGTATCTGAACCTGATCTGGGCCTGGGGTCACCCGGAGGTCTACATTCTGGTTCTGCCCGCGTTCGGCATCTACTCGGAAGTGATCTCGACGTTCGCAAAGAAGCCGCTGTTCGGCTACAAGACGATGGTGTACGCGTCGTGCGCGATCATGATCCTCGCGTTCCTCGTGTGGGCGCACCACTTCTTCACGATGGGCTCGGGCGCTGATGTGAACGCGTTCTTCGGCATCGCGACGATGATCATCGCCATCCCGACCGGCGTGAAGATCTTCAACTGGCTGTTCACGATCTATCGCGGCCGCCTCGAATTCACGGCACCCGTGCTGTGGACGATCGGCTTTATGATCACGTTCACGATCGGCGGCATGACGGGCGTGATGATGGCGATTCCGGGCGCGGACTTCGTGCTGCACAACTCACTGTTTCTGATCGCGCACTTCCATAACGCGATCATCGGCGGCGTGGTGTTCGGTTATCTGGCGGGTTTCAGCTATTGGTTCCCCAAGGTGTTCGGCTTCAAGCTGAACGACAAGCTCGGCAAGGCCGCGTTCTGGTGCTGGTTCTCGGGCTTTTACGTGGCGTTCATGCCGCTCTATGTGCTCGGCTTCATGGGCGCGACGCGCCGTCTGAATCACTACGACGACCCGGCATGGCAGCCATACATGATCGTCGCGGCTTGCGGTGTTGCGCTGATCGCCGTGGGCGTCGTGTTCCAGGTGGTGCAGGTGGTGGTCAGCATCGTGAATCGCAACAAGCCGGAGTACCGCGACGTGACGGGCGACCCGTGGGGCGGCCGCACGCTCGAATGGGCGATGTCGTCGCCGCCACCCGCCTATAACTTCGCGACGATCCCCGTCGTCGAAGAGCTGGACGCGTTCGCGCACATGAAGGAAACGGGCAGGGGGCTCGGCGTACAGGCGGTCTATCAGGACATCCATATGCCGTCGAACACGGGCGCGGGCTTCTTCATCGGCGTGTTTAGCCTTGCGCTCGGCTTCGCCGCTGTGTGGCACATCTGGTGGCTCGCCATCGCGTCGTTCGTGGCGATCGCCGCGACCGTCATCGGCCGCAGCTTTGGCCGCGATGACGGTTACTACATTCCCGCCGAGGTCGTGCGGTCGATCCAAAACAAGGGCCGCACGCCGCTTGCGCAACATGCGGGCGTGTCGCCGGAACTCGCGGAGGTCGAGTGATGCTGCAAAAAGTCCATGCCGCTACCCTGAACGAGTTTGACGGTCACGGCGATCACGGCGAATCGCATTCGGTGTTCGGCTTCTGGCTGTACCTGATGACCGACTGCGTGCTGTTCGCATCGCTATTCGCGGTGTTTGCCGTGATGTCGCATCAGTTCAACGCCGGACCGACGGGCAAGGATCTGTTCGACATCTCCGGCGTCGCCGTCGAAACGGCCGCGCTGCTGTTGAGCAGCATCACGTACGGCTTCGCGATGGTCGCCGCGCGCAAGCAGAACACGCGCGCCGTACTCGTGTGGCTCGCCGTGACGTTCGTGCTCGGCGTCGTGTTTCTGAAGCTGGAACTCGCGGAGTTTTCGCATCTGATCGCCGAGGGCGCGGGTCCGTCGCGCAGCGCGTTCCTGTCGTCGTTCTTCGTGCTGGTCGGCACGCACGGCCTGCACGTCGCGACGGGGCTCGTCTGGATGGCGGTGCTTGCCGTTCAGGTCGCGCGCGCGCCGCAACTGACGCAGCGCGACATCACGCGGCTCACGTGCCTGAGCCTTTTCTGGCACTTCCTCGATGTCGTGTGGATTTGCGTGTTCACTTTTGTCTATCTCGGGAGCGTGCTCTAAATGGCTCACTCGCAATCTCATGCGCTTCATCGCGAAGCGGGGCACGGCGGTATCGGCGGATATGTGGTCGGGTTCGTGCTGGCCGTGCTGTTGACGGGCGCCGCGTTCGGCGTCGTGATGCGTGGCTGGCTGCCGGCCGATGCGGCGCCCTTCGCGCTGGCCGCGCTCGCCGTCGTGCAGATCGTCGTGCATCTGGTGTTCTTTCTGCACATGAGCGTGTCGACGTCCGGGCAGCGCTGGAATACGCTGGCGCTTGCCTATACGGCGCTGGCGGCAATGTTTCTCGTGTTCGGGACGGTCTGGGTCATGCATAACGTCAGCATGAACATGATGTCGCGCTGAGGCGCTCCGGCGCGTCGTGCCGTCACGGGCGACAAGCCTGGAATAAGTGAAAAAGCCGAAGGACTGAATCGTTCTTCGGCTTTTTCATTGCTGCGTTTTGAACCGCAAGGCTCGAACGCTCACACGAATTGCGCGCGCAAAAGAAAAGCGGCAAGCATGGGATGCTTGCCGCTTTCGGGTACTGCAATATTCGTTGGTAGGCTCGATTGGACTCGAACCAACGACCCCCACCATGTCAAGGTGGTGCTCTAACCAGCTGAGCTACGAGCCTAGCGAAGGCGCGAATTATAGAGATCTGCTTGCCGTCGCGCAAGCCCCTCACGCGATTTCGTTAGCGAACGTCGTAAGCAGCGGCGGCCGCGTGCGTCAGGGACGCTCCCCAGAATGACCCGAGGCGGCTACGATTGACGGTAGCGCACCTCAAAGGCGGCCCAAACATGAAGGGTGTTCGTCCGAAATCTCCACCGGCTCCGCGGACGCTTCGCGACCACACCCAGTCGATGTGGCGCGATCTCGCGTGGACATCGCTGCCGTTCTTGCTGCTGTTCGCCGTGGTGGTCTGGCTGGTCGTGTGGCTGGTCGATCCCGCGCCGCCGCGCGCGATCACGATGAGCGTCGGGCAGCGGGACAGCTCGTTCATGGT
This sequence comes from Burkholderia sp. E7m39, assembly GCA_001319865.1. Lineage (GTDB taxonomy): Bacteria > Pseudomonadota > Gammaproteobacteria > Burkholderiales > Burkholderiaceae > Paraburkholderia > Paraburkholderia bengalensis. The sequence goes on from BBSL01000123.1 coordinate 19,644, forward strand.
GTACGCGCAAGAGTATCGAAAGATCCTTGCGCACAATGGCGTGACGCTGAATCTGCTGGAGTCGGATGGCTCTGTGCAGAACCTCGACCGGCTGCTCGATCCGAAGCAGAAAGTCGACATCGCGCTCGTGCAGGGCGGCGAGTCGGCGGGACGGGATATCTCGTCGCTGATGTCGCTGGGCAGCGTGGCGTACGTGCCCCTCATCGTGTTCTATCGCGGCAGCGGCGGCGTCGCCCAGCTGTCGGATCTGGAGGGCAAGCGTATCGCGATCGGCCGCGAGGGCAGCGGCACGCGGATGCTGTCGCTGGCGCTGCTCGACGCGAACGGCATCGTGCCGGGCGGCGATACGACGCTATTGCCGCTGGACGGCCTCGACGCCGCGAAGGCGCTCGTCTCCAATCAGGCCGACGCCGCGATGCTGAGCGGCGATTCGACGACGCGCGCGCTGATGCTGCGGCTGCTCGCCATTCCTGGCATCTCGGTGATGAACTTCAATGAGGCGAGCGCGTACACGCGGATCTTCCCGTATCTGGACGAACTGGAGCTGCCGCCCGGCGTGCTCGACCTGCGCCGCCGGATTCCGGCCGACACCGTCCATCTGATCAGCCCGACAGCCCAACTGGTCGCGCGCACGAACCTTCATCCGGCCATTTCCGATCTGCTGATCGAAGCCGCGCAGGAGGTGCACGGCAAGGCGGGGCTGCTGCAAACGGCCGGGCAGTTTCCGAACCCCGTGGTGCGCGAGTACCGGATCAGCGAAGACGCGACGCGCTACTACAAGTCGGGCAAGAGTTTCCTGTACCGCACGCTGCCGTTCTGGCTCGCGACGGTCGTCGACCGGCTGCTGGTGTTGCTGCTGCCCATCGCCGTGCTGCTGTTTCCCGCGCTGCGGCTGATTCCCGCGCTGTTCACGTGGCGGGTGCGCTCGCGGATCTATCGGTACTACGGCGCGCTGATCGCCGTCGAGCGCGAGTCGATGCGCGATTCGTCGGATGCGGAACGCGCGAAGCTGCTGAGCGAGCTGGACAGGATCGAGGCGTCGCTGAATACGCTGCGCATGCCGCTCGCGTACGCCGACGGCTTCTACGTCCTGCGCGAGCACGTGCGCTTCGTACGGGAGCGGCTGGAGGGCGCGCGCCGACGCGCGCATGCACACGAGTAGGCGTCTTGCCTCGCGGCGAATCGACGGTGAAAAATCGTGACGCGTCAGTGGGATGCACGGCAAGTCCCGGTGTTGTCCACAGGGTTGCGAACAAAAACTGTGGAGAAGTTTTTCCCGCAACGCAACACCCCTACAAATGTCGGTTCTGTTTAAATTCAACAGGTTAGATGTTTACGCGTTGGATTCGGCGCTGGCTAGAATCCGGCTGTGACATCTGTTTTGTTGAGAATGTCGTGGGGGAAAATCGGTCGCAAACCATCCGCGAAGGGGTGCTCCTGAAGCTCACCGCAGCCGATCATCGCCGCGTCCTGAATGACCGCACCGGTTTATCCGACAAGGTCCATGCCCGGGCAAAGGGTGTCAGCGTGCACTTCCGCTATCGCTACCGCTTCCAGCGCGGACACGTAAGATGGCGCTGGGCGCGTGGCCGCGTGTCTCGCTCGACGCCATCCGTGCGAAGTTCGAGGAAACGAAACTGCGTGTCGAACGGGGCGGCGATCCCGCTGGCCAGAAGCAGGCCGTCGCGAAGAAGATTCAGATTGAACAGGCCCAGCTCGAACAGCAGCAGGAGCTGGCTGAACAGCAGCGCGGGCGGGCCGAGCAGCAGTTAACTATGCACGCGATGTTCGAGGACTGGCACCTGGAGGCGCAGGTAGACAACACGCCTGAAAGTGCAAGGTCAGGACGTCGCATGTTCGAACTGCATTTGCTCCCCAGGAGGGCACCCTCCGGGTGCTCGACGCAAAGCCGGAGCACGTCCGTAAGGCAGTCAAGGCACTGATCGGCGCTGGAAAGATTCCGACTGCCATCTCCCTGTACATCTACATCAACGCGATATTTGTGTGGGCAGGCAGGCGATGAGTGCAATCCTGATTGACCCGGAAAAGTGCACCGTTGAAGAGATTGAATACAGCGGAACCTTTGATGGTCAGCAGGGAGCGTATGCGCTGATTGGCTGCGGTAAGGTTGAGGCGGTGCTAACGGAGCATGGCGACTTTCTGTACGTGGACGAGGAAGGCAAGTTGCGTCGTCCCTCGCCGTTTGCGTTTTTCACGCCGCTGTTCTCCAGCGAGCCGTTGCTGGGTCGCGCGCTGGTTGTCGGCGGTCCTGGACCCGAGGGAGAGGAAACGCCCGCGACGCTCACGCTTGAGGCGGTGCCGGCGGGTATCAAGTGGGAGCAGGAGGAAAAATCATAGGGTGTGATTTTCCTGACATTGGGCGGTACGGTGTTTGGGACGCGCTATCATTGACGTGCCATGAGCGACCCGCACTCACGTGCGGGCCGCCTTACTCTCAAGTCACTTGTTGCTAAGATTCAGCCCGCATGTTCAGTTGTTACGCTTGCTCCGGTGTCTGGATCGAAGGATGGCATATCCGGCAACGGGGAAGGCAATTGCGCCCGCTACAGCGCTCCAGAACGCGGTAAGCAGGGCACGTCCGCCACATTCATCCCCGCACGGGATGGAGCTATCGGGCAGGACAATGAACAGGCTCACAAAAGCGGCCAGGATGGCACCGACAACAAGCAGGCCGCCGTACACGAGCGCAGTTCTCACTTTATTTCCCAGAACAGGATGGTCTTCGCTTCGGACAGGTCAGAGTAAAAATTTTCAGGGCCTATCCCGAGAGCCGAAAGAGGGTTCCATATTTTCGACACTCCGAGGCTGAACCGCAATGTTGTTTCTGCACTCGGCGTGAGGCGGTCGCCGTCCCACAAGTCTATATGATCTCCGCTGGGCTGCTTCTCCTTGAGACTACGACGCCAGTAGCTTCCAAAGAACGCAATGCCGGTACGTCCGTTGATTCTGTTTCTCCAGTCACTGCCTGTCACTGTTTCAGGCTTTGGGCATCCGGCGAATGGCTGTAACTGCAACCACTGAGCAACTTCCTTGGCACGAAGCATATGACTTCGTGGATGCCCGTGGAACCAGCACGTTTCCCCCTTGAATGAGTTGTTTGTGATACCGACGCCCGCGAGGCAGGTGCCAAATCGAATTGCACACTCGTCTTCGGACGCGGGCTTGCCCGTTGATGGATCGATGCACGGTGCGGAATGGGGATAGGCTGTCCACAACTCAGAAAACGAGACGGCCTTCAGATGTACTTCTTTGATTGAGCCGGGCCTGTCGTTTGTATGTACAACAGTTTTTCTGTTCGGCATTAGATCCACCTTTTATGTGCCAGGGCGTCATCGCCCCAATGGATTGTGTGCGCTGTAGCGCTCTCGGTATGGATGCGGGGCAAGCGGCCAGAACTGTCAACACGACCACACACCGTTTGCCCATCCGCCTTTTCAACGAGATATGGATATCCGTGCAATGCAGTGTTACGTGTTTGTGCTTCGACCTGCTCGTCCTAGACTGGTGTCGTAGATTGCGCGGGTTTGCTGTTCGTCGTTGCTTTTTCGCGGCTCTCGGAATAGAAGGCGTTCGAGCCACCGTATGCGAAAACGACGGTTTTTCCACATGGGCACAGAACGTGATCGCGGTCCTTGACCATTGGAAATCCATCGTCGATCCAGTTGCTTGCCGTGCCGTAAATCCCCCATGCACCCTTGCAGGTTCCACACGTTGCACGATTCCCCTTGCGCGCGTACATCCTGCCCCCGCTCGTCATACATACCGTACGGCCAATGACTACATCGCCTGTCGATGTACGGTCTCCATCTGTGGCCAGCCGATCAAACATTGTTTGTCCCTCCGGTAAGTTGGCCCGACATTACGGATTTGCCTCGCGGGCAAGTGCGTCATCGCCCCAATAGACCGTGTAACCATCGGCCATGTCTGTGTCGATGCGTGGCATCAATGCAGCACTGTCGAGTCTTCCCGATCTCGTTCTACCGTCTGGAGTTTCGATGAAGTACGGATAACCTGGAGTAGCGCACGTACCGGTGGCGCGTATCTGTTCGTCGTATGCGCCACGATATTCACTGAG
>BBSL01000124.1 GCA_001319865.1 Burkholderia sp. E7m39
ATTCACTGGTCATCGACGTACCGGAAGCGCCACCATCCATCGTCGACCATTCTTCGGCGGTGAACACATGCCAGGCGCTATCCTGGGAAGCGAACATGATGGGCGGCGGAGTGCACTTGCAGATCGCCATCCAGCGCCTCCTGCTTGCCCATCATCGTTGCGATCTGATGTGGTCCCTTCCAGCCGATCACACCTGTGGACTGGCAGCCACTGCACCAGACCCTGGCGCCGATGAAAGTCATTGGGGTGCCGTGATGTGTACAACTGTCGATATCTTCAATGACCACGCCGCCGTTGGTGGACTTGTCGCCCAGCAAAAGGATGGCTCGCCTCATGCAGAACCCTCCACGGCGTACTGCTGTTTTCCAGACATTCCGGTATCCCCGCGAAGCAGATGAAAGCAGCCGGTCCGGTACTTCCGAACCGGCGGGGCGAACGCTCGCCCGCATATGCGATGCTGCCGCGTCAGCCCCAAGGGCAGCGCCTGTTTGAAACCGGCTCGGCAGCAGGCGTCCAGGCAGCACACAAGGCACGATTGACACGCCAGCTAACAGCCTTGAACCGGGCCAGATCACAGCAGGACATGAACCAGCCTGGTTGGGGGCTGCGTCCCCTTAAAGGCGATGAAGCTGGCGTGTGGTCAGTAACAATGAATGGCAACTGGCGGCTGACGTTCATGTTTGAAGGTGAGGATGCGATCCTCGTTGATTACCGGACTACCACTGAAAGCTCCCGCAACACCGGGATATGGAGAACCTGAAAATGTCCAGAGCTGAAGCGACTATGTTTAACCCGCCGCATCCTGCGGCAATCCTGCGGGAAGATGTGCTGCCCGCGCTGAACCTGACGGTAACCGAGGCCGCAGCCCAGCTTGGCATAACCCGTGTCACGCTGTCGCGCCTGCTTAACGAGCGTGGCGGGATCACCCCTGAAATGGCGCTGCGGATCGAGCAGTGGCTGGGCGTAGAGAGAGGTGGTCGGGCTGACCTGTGGCTTGGGATGCAACTCGACTACGATCTCTGGCAGGCGCGCAAGCATGCGCCGAAGGCAGTGAGACGTGCACCCGCAGATGGCGTGGGGTCCAGCGCTGCGGGGAGAGAGTTATCCACGGACTTTTGCACACAATCTGTGGACGAGGCGTGGCGGCGCATTGAATGCGCGTTGCCCGTATCGTGCGTGCAGCGCGTTCAAATCCTTCTGCATCAGGCACTTGCCGACGTCTTGCTCAGGATGTTCACAGCCTTCTCCACGAAAACTGTGGACAACCGCGCCGGACGCCCGCCGCAAGCGGGCGGCAAGCGCGAAACAGCGGATGCATGCATCGTGTACAAACCGAATGCCGTCAATGACTTGCGCGGTTCGTTCAGAGCTTGCTCACAGCCTTACCCACGAAATCTGTTGATAACTGCGTGTCCCGCTGGCATGGGCGCGGGGAAGCCGCCTAGCTGCGTTTGCAGAAGATCGCCGTCACATGCGGTGCGACGTGATGAACGATGGCCGTGCTGCCCGCCGCGGTGACGGCGGCCTGCACCTTTTCGTCGCTGCCCCAGACGACAGCGCCATACGCCGACTTCGCGAGCGGCTCGCCGCTGCCCGCGCGGAAGATGGGATCGTCCTGCTCGTAGCCGACCACGGCAAACACGCTAAACCCGTACGCCTCCAGGCGGGCGCCGCGCACGGGACGGAATGCATTGATCGAGTTGCTCTCGACGCGCATGGGTTTCGGATCGATCAATTGCTGTGCGGCGAGATCGGCGATGAACTGGTGCGCCGACTCGTTGCAGGCGAGGGCGGCATCGAGGGATGCGGCGCGTGCGGCAAATGGCAGCGCCGAAAGCAGCAGGGCTGCGAGAACAGGACGGGCGAAAATGCGTTTCATGTTTTGAACAAAGCGCCGGCGCAGGCAATTCGCGCGGACACAAGCGAAAAAGGCAGCGAATCCGCGACGATGCGCGACGAAGGAGCGGAAATTGCACGATGTACGAGCAGGTAGCATCGATGCGGCAGACGCGCACTCTACCCGCGTTCGGAAAAACGTGCTGTCAGGTCCGTTACAGTAGGTCTTTGAAAAGCAACACATTTGTCAGGGATAGAGGCAAGAAATCTCGATCCCGTATATATTTCCGGGTTATGACTTCGCCATCACACCCTCCCCGCAACGTTCCGCCGCCCAGAATGTGGGACGCTCGGCTCGCCCGGCGGCTCATCATGCCGCTCGTGGATACGCCCGTCACGCCAAACCACCTGACCACCGTGCGCCTGTTGATCGGCCTCGCAGGCGGGCTGGCGTTGGCTCGGGGCGGGTTCATGTGGACCAACATCGGCGCGTTGCTGATCGTGCTGTCCAATTTCGTCGACCACACCGACGGCGAACTGGCGCGGGTCAGCGGCAAGACGAGCCGTATCGGTCATTTTTACGATCTCGCTTGCGACGCACTCGTCACCGTGCTGCTGTTCGGCGGCATGGGCTACGGCATGACGTCCGCGCAAGTTAGCAATCTCATCGGCGTGCACCTGCCGCCGTTCGCACTCGGCACGATCGCGGGCATTGCGGTTGCGCTGATTTTCTTCCTGCGCATGCGCATCGAGGAGATGGCGGGCAAGGCAGGCACGAAGCAGGCGTCCGTCGGCGGGTTCGAGACGGAAGACGTGCTCTATCTGCTGCCGCTCGTCACCTTGACGGGCGGTGTCGCGCCGTTTCTCGTGGCCGCGTCGATTGGCGCGCCGTTATTTGCAGCGTACGTGGTGATCGATTACCGGCGCGTCGCGCGCCGCACTCGCCCGGCGCAGGAAACCAGTCAAGCCTGGGTGAGCCGATGAGCACGCCCGCACAAGAAGACGTGACGACACCCCATTCGTTCAATACCACTGCCGGCCTCGCGCCGGCTTCTGCCGTTTCTGAGGGTGCATCGAACGGCGCGCCCGATCCCGATCGCGCTGTCGCGAGCCGCGTTCGCACGTTCGACAACGCGCGACTGCGCAAGGATTACGACGATCAGAGCGCGTTTCTGTACCTCGAAGATTTCCTCGCACCGGAAGTGACGGCGCAACTGGTGTCGGCGGCCCGCGCGCTGTTGCCCGAAGTGAACCGCAACTATCTGCCGGGTCACAAGCAGGGCGGCAGCGTGAGCCGTCATACGATCGACCGGCTCGCGCCGTTCATCGCACAGCTGTATCGCTCGAAGGAGCTGATCGGCTGGCTCGAGCATCTGACGGGCGACAAGCTGCTGCTGTCGCCGCCCGACGATCCTCACGCGTACGCGCTCTATTACTACACGAAGCCGGGCGACCATATCGGCTGGCACTACGACACGTCGTACTACGACGGCCGCCGCTACACGCTGCTGCTCGGCGTGATCGACGAATCGTCGTGCCGGCTCGACTACGAGCTGCACACGCGCAACCCCGACAAGGCCGACGTGCCGGGCTCCGTGCAGATTCCGCCGGGCGGTCTGGTGTTCTTCGACGGCGACAAGCTGCGCCATCGCATCACGCCCGCGCTCGATAACGAAATGCGCGTGTCGCTGACCTTCGAGTACGTGACGGACCCGAACATGCGTCCGTGGCGCCGCGTGATCTCGAACCTGAAGGACGCGATTGCGTACTTCGGTTTTCGCCAGGTGTTCAGCCAGTTCGCCCGTCGAAACGCGAAAGGAGAAGGCGCGTGACGCGTGCCGCGATGATCCTGCTGACGATCGGCGGCGCGCTGTTCGTCGCGCTGCTCGCGTGGCAGGGCTTCGGCTCGGTCGTGTCGACGTTGATGGCAGCCGGCTGGGGTCTCGCGATTGTCGCGGCGTTCCATTTGCTGCCGCTCGTGCTCGATGCGGGCGCGATCTCGGTGATGTTCGACCGGAACCAGAAGGAAGTGACGGAGCGCGACGCGATCTTCGCGCGCTGGATCGGCGAATCGGTGAACAGCCTGCTGCCGGCGGGTCAGATCGGCGGACCGGTGATGATGGTGCGCCAGCTGTCGCAGCGCGGCCTGCGCATGCGCGACGCCGCCGCGGCGATCACCGTCAGCACCACGTTGCAGGCGCTCGCGCAGATCGTGTTCGCGATGCTGGGCCTGCTGCTGTTCGGCGCTTCGGCGGCGCACGGCGCGATGCACGATCTTCAGACGGCCGCGCTGATTGCCACGGGCGTGCTCGCGGCGATGATCTGCGGCTTCTACATGGCGCAGCGCCGTGGCCTGTTCGGCAAGGCGCTGCGCGTGCTGTCGAAGGTGTTCGGCAAGCGCGACTGGTCGGCGCTGACGACGCGCGCGGATGCCGTCGACGTCGCCGTGCGCGAGCTATACGACCAGCGCGGCAAGGTCGCGGCC
>BBSL01000125.1 GCA_001319865.1 Burkholderia sp. E7m39
GCCCGCGATCTCGGACATGATCCCATTACGCTGAAGCTCGCGATCACCAGCTACGTGATCGGCCTGGGCGTATTCATTCCTGTCTGCGGCTGGGTCGCCGACCGCTACGGTCCGCGTTCCGTGTTCCGCACGGCGATCGGCATCTTCATGGCAGGCTCTCTGATGGCGGCGGCATCGACGAATCTGCCGTTATTCGTCGCCGCGCGTTTCGTGCAGGGCATCGGCGGCGCGATGATGGTGCCCGTTGGCCGTATCATCATCTTCCGCTCGGTGCCGAAGTCGGATTTCATTCGCGCCGTCAACTATCTGACTGTGCCCGCGCTGCTCGGGCCCGTGATCGGTCCGCCGCTGGGCGGCTTCATCACGACCTATCTGCACTGGCGGCTGATCTTCATCGTCAACATTCCGATCGGCCTGTTCGGCATCTGGCTCACCAACCGACACATCGCGAACGTCCGCGAAGCGCATCCGGGGCGGCTCGACTGGGCGGGCTTCTCGCTGTCGGCAAGCGGCGCGTCGCTGTTCATGCTCGGCTTGTCGCTGATCGGCGGCGAACTGGTGTCGAACGCGCTATCGGCGACGATGTGCGCGCTCGGCGCCGCATTGCTGCTGGCGTACGGGTACTACGCGAAGCGCGTCGAGCGGCCCGTGCTCGATCTGAAGCTGCTGCGCATTCCGAGTTTCCACGCGAGCGTCGCGGGCGGTTCGCTGTTTCGCATCGGCCTCGGCGCCGTGCCGTTTCTGTTGCCGCTTGCGTTGCAGGAAGGGCTCGGCATGACGCCGTTTGCCGCAGGCACGATCACCTGCGCATCGGCGTTCGGCTCGATCTTCATGAAGACGATTGCGTCGTCGGTGCTCGCGCGTTTCGGCTTTCGGCGCGTGCTGATGTTCAACGCCGCCTTCGCCGGCTGCGCCATCGCGAGCTATGGACTCTTCGCGCCCGGCACGCCGCACATCGTGATCTGGTGTGTCGTGCTGTTCGGCGGCATCTTTCCGTCGTTGCAGTTCACGTCGCTGAACTCGCTCGCCTACGCGGATATTCCGGGCGCCGAAGTCGGCCGCGCGACGAGTGTCGCGAGCGTCGTGCAACAGCTTTCGCTGGGGTTGGGCGTGACGATCGCGGGCATCATCCTGTCGATCTCGCACAAGCTGCAAGGGCATCCCACCATCGTCTGGACGGACTTCTGGCCCGCGTTTCTCGCGATCGGGCTGTTCTCGGCCGCGTCCATTCCCGTCACCGCCAAGCTGCCGCACAACAGCGGCGACGAACTCGCGCGCGGTGGAAGAGGGCCGGCGTAACTGACGTGATTGACGTGACTGGCGTGGACGAAGGCGCGTCACGCCGTGGCGCGACGCGAACGCTCAAACGGCTTCGCGAACCGCGCGCAGGAACTGCTGCGTGCGCTCATGCTGCGGCGACGTGAAAAACTGCTGCGGCGGACCTTGCTCGATGATCTTGCCTTGCGAGAAGAAGCACACACGGTCCGCGAATTCACGCGCGAAGCCCATCTGATGCGTGACCATCAGCATCGTCAGGTTGTGCTCCTTGCCGAGGCGCCGGATCACGTTGAGCACTTCGCCGCATAGCTCGGGGTCGAGCGCGGACGTCACTTCGTCGAACAGCATCACCTTCGGGCGCATCGCGAGCGCGCGCGCAATCGCCACGCGCTGCTGCTGGCCGCCCGACAGTTGCGACGGATAGTGATTGCATTTGTCCTCGAGACCGACCAGCGACAGCAGTTCTCGCGCGCGATCGGTGGCGTCCTTGCGCGACAGGCCGAGCACCCGCATCGGCGCTTCGATCGTATTGGCGAGCGCCGTCATGTGAGGGAACAGGTTGAAGCTCTGAAACACCATGCCGATCTTGCTGCGCACGCGCCGCAGATGCGCCGGCGACGCAGGCACGAGCCCGCTGTTCTTGCGCATGTGCGTGAGCGGTTCGCCGTCCACTTCGATCAGGCCGCTCGTCAGCGGATCGAGCGTCATCAGCACGCGCAGCAGCGTCGATTTACCCGAGCCGCTTGGCCCGATGATCGCGACCTTCTCGTTCGGCGCGATTTCCAGATCGAGTTCGTCGAGCACGGTGAGCGTGCCGTAGCGTTTCGTCACGCCGGCGAACCGGACCATCGGCTGTTCGCCTTTTGCGTTCTGCGTTTCGCTCAGCACGGCAACGGGGTCTCGCTTCATCTCTTTCTCCATCACGGGGGACTGGGACTGCAAAGTGGTGTCGGTGTCTGCATGCGTTTTCATGGCAGCCTCAAGCGGAATTCCAGCCGTCGCACGAGCTGCGCGAACGTGATGCTGATGACGAGAAAGAACAGGCCCGCGAGCGTGATCGGCTCCAGATAGCGGAACGTTTCCGAGCCGACGTTCTTCGCCTGCTGCATCAGTTCGACGACGGTGATGGCCGACAGCACGGGCGTGTCCTTGAACATCGCGACGAGGTAATTGCCGAGTGCGGGAATCACGGGCCGCACGGCTTGCGGCAGAATCACGCCGCTGTACGTGCGCCACGGCGACAGCGACAACGCGCATGCCGCTTCCCATTGCCCGCGCGCGACGCCGTTCAGGCCCGCGCGATACACCTCGGACGTGTAGCACGCGTAGTGCACGGCGATGCCGATCGTGCCCGCCGTCAATGCGGACATCGTGATGCCGTAGATGGGCAGTACATAGAACAGCACGTACACCTGAATCAGCAGCGGCGTGCTGCGGATGAACTCCACGACGAACCCTACGCTGCGCGACACGGCCTTGATATGGCTGCGCCGAAGAATCGCGAGCACGAGGCCGAGCACGAGCGCGATCGCAAAGCCGACCAGCGTGATCAGGATCGTATAGACGGATGCGCGCGCGAGAGCGGGCAGGATGTGCGCGGCATACTGCAAGTCGAAGAAGTGATTCATGACGCCGCCTTTTGCGTGGTGCGTGGCGAGTGCGCGTGAGCGAGCATGCCGTGGCTCACGCGCCGTTCGAAATGGCGCATCAGCGTGACGAGCAACTGCGCGAGCACGAAGTAGATGACGAGCGTGAGGCAGAAGATCTCCGCCGTCTTGAACGTTGCTTCGTCGAGCTGGCGGGCGCGGAACGTGAGATCGGACAGCGTGATCAGCGAGACCAGCGACGTGCCTTTCAGCAATTCGATCATCAGGTTCGTCGCGGGCGGCAGCGCGTTGATCATCGCCTGCGGCAGCACGATGCGGCGCATCCGCGTGAAGGCCGACATGTTCAACGCGACCGCAGCCTCGAACTGGCCGCCCGGCACCGAGCGCAACGCGCCGCGCAGGATCTCGGAGCCGTATGCGCCGTAGTGCAGACCCAGACCGACGATCGCCACGGTGAACGGCGTCAACTCGATCCTGAACGGCGGCAGCGGGAGCACGAAGAAGAACCAGAAGAGCTGCACCAGCAGCGACGTGCCGCGAAACACTTCGACGTACACATTGCCCGCCCAGCGCAGCGGCGCCCACGGCGCCAGCTTGGCCGCCGTGGCGATAAAGGCCATTGCGATGGCGAGCAGCGTGCCGAGCGCGGCAATCTCGATGGTGACGAGCGTACCTTGCAGCAGCAAAGGAAACAGTTCACGCATGGCGGTGGCCTCGCTTGCATGACGGCGCACGCGTGCGCCTAGGATTGAATGCGGGAAGCAAATCAGGTGCCTCCCAGGGGCGCGCGATTCGCGCTGTGCTACGTCGGATGGTTTTCGTCAGCAGCACATGAAATCGCGGCCGATCGATCGAGCGCGGTGTATCGCGCAATCATTCGTTGCGAATCATTCGTCGCGAATCATTCGTCGCGAATCACTTGCCGCAGATGTCCGCGGCCGTCTTCGTGGTCAGATTCGTTTTGTCGAAGCCGAACGGCCCGACGGTCGCAAGATGATCGGGCGTGCCGAGCCATTGATGCAACTGCTTGTTCACGGCATCGCGCAGATCGGTGTCTTCGGGCCGGAACGCGAGCGCGCCGTAGCCTGTGTGCTTCGGATCGTCCTTGAAGACCGACACCGTTTCGACCTGACCCGCATCTTTCGCGGCGAGACCCTTCATCGTCAGCGCAGTGCCCGCTGCTGCATCGGCGCGGCGCGTGCGCACGGCCTGCAGCTGTGCCGTCGTGTCGGGCACCTGCAGCAATTGCGTATCCTTCACGCCTGCATCGCGCGAGTTGGCGACTTCAACAGCGCCCGCCATCACGGCGAGCTTGATGTCCGGCTGCTTCGCGACATCGCCATAACTGTGCAGGTTCTTCGGATTGCCCTTCGCCACGAGCAGCGTGTCCTGAATCTGATATTGCGGATCGGCGAATGCGACCTGCTTGCAGCGCTCGGGCGTGATGTACATGCCCGCCGCGATCACGTCAAAGCGGCCCGCGCGCAGGCCCGGAATCAGCGAACCCCATTCCGTCAGCACGGCGTCCACTTTCTTCACGCCGAGCTTTTCGAAGATCTTGCGGGAAATTTCCGGCGACTCTCCCGTCACCTTGCCATCGGGTGTCGTGTAGGCGAACGGTGCTTCGTTCGCGTAGCCGATGCGCACCTCGCCGGTGCGCTGGATGCGCTGCAACGTCGTTTCAGCCGACGCGTACTGGGTGTGCATGGCAAGGCCGGCTGCCGCGAGGCAGAGGGCGCCGAGCATGACTGACGTGCGCTTCGATTTCATGTCGATTCCGTAAGAGGGCGAAAAATGTGCAGTGAATGGCGCGATGCGGCTTGCGTCCAAACCCGGGAAAACCCCATGTGGCAAGCAATCCAGAGCGTTCGAATGGCCCGGAATGCAACCCATGAACGCAGCATACAAAGCCATTTTTTTGTTGCGATTGCTCTAGGACAATAATTTTCCGGGGCCCTTTCGTCGCACTATGCAGGATGTGCATGCGAGGGCGGCAGCGGAGGCGGCAGGTGATCGAGCAATGGCGGGAAGCAGTGGGCGCGGTGCATGGCGTCGAATCGAAATACAAACGGCTGGTGAAGGCGATCGCAAGCGACATCGAAAGCGAGTCGCTGCGCGCGGGCGCGCGCCTGCCGCCGCAGCGCGACGTCGCGTCGGAGTTGTCGATCAGCGTGCAGACGGTCACGAACGCCTACAAGGAGCTGGAGCGGCAAGGGCTGATCCGCTGCGAAGTGGGGCGCGGCAGTTTCGTCGCGGAGCGCGTCACGGAGACCATGTCGAACTACATGCTCGATACGGCCGAGCGTTTCGTGGTGGACTTTTCGATCGCGCGCATCATTCACACGCCCGAACACGACGCAATGTGGCGCAAGGTCTGCGCGACGCTGTCGAAGATCGAGGACCAGCCGTGGATACGCGCGTTCAGGCCGATCGCGGGATTCGAGCATCATCGCCAGGCCGGCATTGCATGGCTGCAGACGATGGGCATGCCTGCTTCGATGGACACGCTGCTCGTCACGAACGGCGCGGCGCATGGCATCTTTCTCGCGCTCGCTTCGCTGGTCGGCCCCGGCGATACCGTGCTATGCGAAAGTCTGACCGATCACGGCGTGATCGGCTCCGCGAATGTCTTGGGGTTTACGTTGAAGGGGCTGGAGATCGACGAATACGGCATCCATCCCGAGCACTTCGAAGAGATGTGCGACAGCGAGCGCATCACGGCGCTCGTCTGCACGCCGACGCTGAACAATCCCACCGTCGCGCTGATGCCCGAGTCGCGGCGCCGCTCGATTGCGCGGATCGCGGAACGCTACGGCGTGTACGTGATCGAGGACGACGTATATGGCCCCTTGCCCGTCACGCGTCCCGCGCCGATATCGAGCCATATCCCCGAGTTGTCGTTCTATTGCACGAGCATGTCGAAGTCGGTGCTGGCGGGTTTGCGCATCGGCTATCTGACGACGCCGCGCCGCCTCGCGTTGCGCGCCGAAAGCGTGCTGCGCGTGAGCAGCTGGATGGCGACCTCGCCGATGGCGGAAGTGGCGACGCGCTGGATCAATGACGGCACGGCCACGCGTCTCGTCGAGATGCAGCGCGGGCGGCTCGCGGTTCGACAGGCGCTCGCGCAAAAACTGCTGGGTCCGTATGTACTCGGCTCGCATCCGCAGGGGCTGTCCGTGTGGCTGCGCGTACCCGATCACTGGCAGGCGGACCGGCTCGTGCGCGAGTTGCGCAACCGGAATATCGCGGTGACGTCGCCCGATCCGTTTCTCGTGCGCGGCGCGGAACGGCCCAATGCGGTGCGCCTGTGCGTGGGCGCCGAAGTCAGCGACGACGTGTACGAAGAGGCGCTCGAAACGATGCGCGACGTGTTCGAGCAATATCCGCAGGTGCACGACTTCGGCTAGAACAGGCCGTTGCTTGCGCCGCTGCCTGCGCGACGCGTGACGCGCGACACGTGAGGTGTGACGCGATCACGAAGCCGCGCAAACCGAAATGTACCAGGACAATAGAAAACGGTATTTAGAACATTAGACTGGCCGCACTGAGTCCGTTGCGGTTTGCGTCGAATGTCGATGACGTCACTGGCAAAAGCCGCATCGGTCGTGAAATTTGTGCAGGGCCGATGCCAATGTCCGACCTTTCGCTTGCCGATATCTTTCGCGCGCGACAACGCATTCGAGGACGCGTGCTGCGCACGCCGCTCGTCGAGTCGCCGGTGCTGTCCGCACTTGCCGGCACACCCGTCCATCTCAAACTCGAAACCGTCCAGCCTACGGGCAGCTTCAAGCTGCGCGGCGCGACGAACGCGCTTGCGCGTCTTGCCGAAGCAGGATGCCGGCGCGTGGTCACGGCATCGACGGGCAATCATGGCCGCGCCGTCGCGCATGCGGCGCGCGCGCTCGGCATCGAGGCGGCCGTGTGCATGTCGTCGCTCGTGCCGCCCAACAAGATCGGAGCCGTGCGCGCGCTCGGCGCGCAGGTGCACATCGCCGGCAAGAGCCAGGACGATGCGCAGCGCGAGGCGCAGCGGCTCGTGCGCGAAGAGGGCTACGCCTATGTGCCGCCGTTCGATCATCCCGATGTGATCGCGGGGCAGGCCACCATCGGCCTCGAAATCGTCGAAGACTTGCCCGATGTCGAGCATGTGGTCGTGCCGCTGTCGGGCGGCGGGCTTTTCGCAGGTGTCGCGTTCGCCGTGAAGCGCAGCGCGCCCGCCGCGCGGCTGACGGGCGTGACGATGGAGCGCGGCGCGGCCATGCACGCGAGCCTCGCGGCAGGCAAGCCCGTGCTGGTCGATGAAGTGGAGACGCTTGCCGATTCGCTCGGCGGCGGCATTGGCCTCGACAACGGCTACACGTTTTCGCTGACGCGCGAACTGATCGACAGCGTCGTCCTGCTGGACGAAGCATCGATTGCGCGCGGCATCGTGCATGCGTACGAAAGCGAGCGGCTCGTGCTGGAAGGCGCCGCCGCAGTCGGCATTGCCGCGCTGCTCGCGGGGCATCTCGGCGATGCGTCGGCGGCGCGTGGCCCGATCGTGTTGATCGTCACGGGCGCCAATATCGACATGAACCAGCATCGCCGCATCGTCGGAGCGGCAGGCGAAGCGAAACCCGAAACGATACCCGAAGCGGAACTTGAAACGAAACGCGAAGGAGCGAACGCATGACGGCCATCACCCTGCTCGGCGAAGCACAACTGCGCGAGCTTGTGCCGCTCGATCTCGCAGCCATCGGCCAAATCGAATCGGCGTTTCTCGCGCTCGCGACTGAGGCCGTCGCGATGCCACCCATCCTGCGGCTCGATCTGCCCGAGCATCGCGGCGAAGTGGACGTGAAGACCGCGTATCTGCCGCGCTTCGACAGCTTCGCGATCAAGGTGAGCCCCGGCTTCTTCGACAACCCGAAGCTTGGGCTGCCAAGCCTGAATGGCCTGATGCTCGTGCTGTCGGCGAAAACGGGCCTGACGGAAGCGGTACTGCTCGACAACGGCTACCTGACGGCCGTGCGCACGGCGGCTGCGGGCGCTGTCGCGGCGCGCTGGCTGGCAAAGCGAGATGCGCGCAGCGTCGCTGTGATCGGCGCGGGCGAGCAGGCGCGTCTGCAATTGCAGGCGCTTGCGCTGGTGCGAAAAGTCGAGCGCGTGACCGTGTGGGCGCGCCATCGCGCGAACGCCGAGCGATTCGCAGCGGATATGTCCGCGCAATTGCACATCGCATGCGAAGTCGCACGCGACGTCCATCACGCGCTTGCCGAAGCCGATATCGCGATCACGACCACGCCGAGCAGCGAGCCGCTGATTCACGCCGCCGATCTGCATGCTGGTCTGCACATCACGGCGATGGGCTCGGATGCCGAGCACAAGAATGAAATCGCGCCGCAAGCGTTAGCGGCGACGCGCTATGTATGCGACCGCGTCACGCAGACGCGCGTGCTGGGCGAACTGCATCACGCAATCGAAGCGCGTGTGATGGACGCGAATGCGCCGCACGCCGAACTCGGCCAGATCATCGCAGGACAGATACAAGGCCGCACGAGCGAGCGCGACATCACGCTCTGCGACCTGACGGGCACGGGCGCGCAGGACACGGCGATCGCGACGCTTGCCGTCGCACGCGCCCGCGCGGCCAACGCAGGGACCATTTTCCGCAACGACATGAAGGGCTGAGAGGAGACTATGTCAGATACACCTCAACTGGAGCGCGACGACGTGAAGCCGGCGGCACCCGTCGTCCGGCTGCCGTTCGATCGCGGCGAATACGACGCGCGCATCGCGAAGACGCGCCGCGCAATGGAGAAGGCGCAGATCGATCTGCTGATCGTGACGGACCCGACCAACATGGCGTGGCTGACCGGCTACGATGGCTGGTCGTTCTACGTGCATCAGTGCGTGCTGCTTTCGCTCGACGGCGAGCCCGTCTGGTATGGACGCGGCCAGGATGCGAACGGCGCGCTGCGCACGGTGTTCATGAAGCGCGAGAACATCGTCGGTTATCCGGATCATTACGTGCAGTCCACCGAACGTCATCCGATGGATTACCTCGCGCGCGAAGTGATCGAGGCACGCGGCTGGCAAACGCGGCGCATCGGTGTCGAAATGGATAACTACTACTTCAGCGCCGCTGCCTATGCAGCGTTGCAGCGCAATTTGCCGCAGGCGACCTTTCGCGACGCGACGGCGCTCGTCAACTGGCAGCGTGCCGTGAA
>BBSL01000126.1 GCA_001319865.1 Burkholderia sp. E7m39
CGAGTACATGCGCGTGGCTGCGCGCATCGTCGAGAAGATGCATGCGCACATCGTCGAGACGATCGAGCCGGGCATGCGCAAGAACGATCTCGTCGCGCAGATCTACTCGGCGGGGATCACGGGCGTCGACGGCCATGGCGGCGACTATCCCGCCATCGTGCCGCTGCTGCCCACGGGCGCCGATGCCGCCGCGCCGCATCTGACCTGGGACGACACGCCGTTCGAAAAGAACGCGGGCACGTTCTTCGAAATCGCCGGCTGCTTCAGGCGCTATCACTGCCCGCAATCGCGCACGGTGTTTCTCGGCAAGCCGCCGAAACATTTCATCGATGCAGAAAAGGCCGTGGTGGAAGGCATCGAAATGGGGCTGGCGGCAGCGAAGCCGGGCAACACCTGCGAGGACATCGCCAACGCGTTCTTTGCCGTGCTGCGCAAATCGGGCATCGAGAAGAACAGCCGCTGCGGCTACCCGATCGGCGCGAGCTATCCGCCCGATTGGGGCGAGCGCACGATGAGCCTGCGTCCGGGGGACAAGACCGTCCTCGAACCCGGCATGACGTTTCACTTCATGCCGGGCCTGTGGCTCGACGACTGGGGCCTCGAAATTACCGAGAGCATCCTGATTACCGGGTCCGGCGTCGAGACCTTCTGCAACACGCCGCGCAAGCTGTTCGTCAAGGAGTAGTGCAATGCGGGCTTCACCCATTTCCGCCACGGTCGAATTCGACGTCGACGGCGTGCAGCACGGTTTTCTGAAGCTGCCGCATTCGCACGATGCGTCCGCGTGGGGCGCCGTGATGATTCCCATCACGGTGGTCCGCAATGGCGACGGTCCGACGGCGCTGCTGACGGGCGGCAATCACGGCGACGAATACGAAGGGCCCATCGTGCTGTCGAAGCTCGCGTCGACCTTGCAGGCAAGCGAGGTCAAGGGGCGCGTGATCATCGTGCCGTTCATGAACTACCCGGCGTTTCGCGCGGGAAGCCGCACATCGCCAATCGATCGCGGCAATCTGAATCGCAGCTTTCCGGGTAAGCCGGACGGCACGGTGACCGAGAAAATCGCCGATTATTTCCAGCGCTATCTGCTGCCGCTCGCCGACTACGTGCTCGATCTGCATGCGGGCGGCCGCACGCTGGATTTCGTGCCGTTCGCCGCCGTACACGTGTTGAAGGATGCGCAGCAGCAGTCGCGTTGCGAGGCGGCAATGCGCGCATTCGGCGCGCCGTATTCGATGCGGATGCTCGAGCTGGACAGTGTCGGGTTGTTTGACACGGCCGTCGAAGAAGCGGGCAAGGTCTTCGTATCGACAGAACTGGGCGGCGGGGGAACGGCGACGGTCGCGAGCGTCGCGGTAGCCGAGCGCGGCGTGCGCGGCTTTCTTGCGAGTGCGGGCGTGCTCGCATCACTCGCGTCCCGCGACGATCAGGCATTGCCGCCGCGCACGACGACCTTGCTCGACATGCCCGACGGCACCTGCTACACGACGAGCGAACACGACGGCCTGCTGGAGCTTTGCAAGGATCTCGGCGACAGCGTCGAAGCGGGCGATGTGATCGCGCGCGTGCACGACGCGACACGCACGGGCGCGCGGCCCGTCGAATATCGCGCGCGCCGCAGCGGCCTGCTTGCGGCCCGGCATTTTCCGGGGCTGGTGCGCATCGGCGATACGGTGGCCGTGGTCGCCGATATCGTCGAGCGCGGCATTCCCGTGGCGACGGGAAAACGGGCCGCAACGACAGGTTAGAGGCACGCGCCGATGATGAAACTCGATCGCTACGATCTCGCGATTCTTCGCATCCTCGCGCAGGACGGGCGCATTACGAAGTCCCGTCTTGCCGAGCAAGTGAACCTGTCGATCTCGCCAGCGTGGGAGCGCGTGCGGCGACTCGAAGAAAGCGGCGTGATTCGTGGCTATCGGACGGATATCGACTGGACGAAGGCATTCAACGGGAGCCGCATCATCGTCGAGGTGACGCTTGCGCGTCACACGGCGCACGATATGCGGCGCTTCGAAGAGCGCATCGCCGAGGCGCCTGAAGTCACGCAATGCCACGCGACGGGCGGCGGTGTCGACTATGTGCTGCATCTGGTGTCGAAGGATATCGACCACTATCAGCGGTTTATCGATGCGTTGCTGACGGATGAGCTTGGGATCGAGCGGTACTTCACTTATGTGGTGACCAAAGTGGTCAAAGGGGGCGGGTTCGAGGGTATGCCGGCGTGGGAGTAGGTTTTGTTTTTTGGTTTGGGCGTTGCCCTGTTTGTATTGCCGTTTGCGTCGGCATCCGCGTTTTGTCTTTGCTTCGCAAGCGTTGCCCCTGTGCGGGGCGGCACTTACTTTCTTTGCCGCCGCAAAGAAAGTAAGCAAAGAAAGCGGGCCCACACCGCCAGTGCTCGTTATTACCCACGGGCTCTCTACGTCCCCGCACTTCACGCCGCACTGTACTTGTTCACGCTCGCTGCCAGCGCATTTGCAAAGGCCTCACTGCGGCAAACTCTGTGCAGGTGTTCGTGACTTTCAGGACTTGAAAATCTTTACCTGCGGGTCCCGAAACAGAAAAAACATCACACCCTCTAGCTCGAAACCAAAAAAACCGAAGCCGCGCGCCCATTAGAGTACTGAGTAGCTACTGCAACCAGGAGATCGCCATGCTGTTGGGCCACCCCGTACTATTCAAATCGCTGTGCTATGTGGACGGACGCTGGATACACAGCGAAACCGCCTCCACGGTGCCTGTGCAAAACCCTGCAGATCAGGAAGTGATCGGCCATGTACCGATGCTCGAATCGTCGCAGATCACGCAGGCCGTCGCTGCCGCACAGCGCGCATTCGATAGCTGGCGCTGGGTTCCCGTCGCGAAGCGCGCGGCATTGCTGCTGCGCTGGCATGAACTGGTGCTGCGCCATCAACACGATCTTGCCGGCATTCTCGCGCTCGAGCAGGGCAAGCCGCTCGCCGAAGCAGCGGGTGAAATCGCCTATGGCGCGAGCTTTATCGAATGGTTTGCGCACGAAGCCAAACGTCTGAACGGCCGCACCATTCCAACGCATATCGACGGCGCGCATCTCGGCACGATGATGGAGCCCGTCGGCGTTGCCGCGTTGATCACGCCGTGGAACTTCCCTAACGCAATGATTACGCGCAAAGCCGCCGCGGCGCTTGCTGCCGGCTGTACTGTCGTCGTGAAGCCTGCACACGAAACGCCGTTCTCCGCGCTCGCGCTTGCACAGCTTGCGGAAGAGGCGGGCTTTCCCCCGGGCGTGTTCAACGTCGTGCTCGGCGAGCCGCAAATGGCAATGGAAACGCTGGTGCGTGATCCGCGCGTGCGCACGGTGAGCTTCACGGGCTCGACGCGCGTCGGGTCGCTCGTGATGCAGGCGGCCGCGCAAAGCGGCATCAAGAAGACAGCGCTCGAACTCGGCGGGAACGCGCCGTTCATCGTCACTGAAGACGCCGATCTCGAGCAGGCGGTGCGCGTCGCCGTGGCAGCGAAGTTTCAGACATCGGGCCAGGACTGTTGCGCGGCGAATCGCATTCTCGTTGCGCGTCCTGTGTATGACGCATTCATCGAGCGCTATGCACAGGCTGTGCGTGCGTTGAAAGTGGGCGCGGCATTCGAGGCGGGCAGCGAAGTCGGTCCGTTGATGCATCAGGCCGCATTCGATGCAACGGTACAACGCGTCGACGATGCGCGCGCGAAGGGCGCACGCATTCTGGCAGGCGGATCGCCGCACGCACGCGGTGGCTGGTTCTTCGAGCCGACCGTGATCGCCGATGCGGCAAAAGGCATGCGCGTGTACGACGAAGAGAACTTCGCGCCTATTTCGGCCGTGTCGCCCTTCGATACGCTCGACGAAGCCATCGCGCGCGCAAACGATACGGAATACGGTCTTGCCGCCTACGTGTGCGTGAAAGATCTGAACACCGTGTTTCAGGTGATCCGTCGACTCGACTTCGCGATGGTGTCGGTCAATGGCGCGAAATTCACCGGCGCGCCGATTCCCTTTGGCGGCATGAAGGCATCGGGCCTTGGCCGCGAAGGCGGACTCGAGGGCTTCGAGCCGTTCGTCGAAACGCGTTACTTCTGCCTCGGTCAACTCGGCCTGCCCGTCACCGATGCGGCTTTTTCTGCTCATCGGCCCGTTGCCGCATGAGCGCGTCATTCAATTACCGGTCAGAAATGGAGTATCACATGACTCACCTCGATCAACTGTTCAGCGCGGACCGCGCGCACTTCATGCATCCGTCGACGCACGCTCACGATCACGCGAGCGGCGCATTACCCGGCCGCATCGTCACGGGCGCAAAAGGCATCCGTATCGAGGATCATCAAGGCAAGTCGTTCATCGACGCTTTCGCGGGCCTGTACTGCGTGAACATCGGCTATGGCCGCACGGAAGTCGCCGAAGCCATCTATGAGCAGGCGAAGAAGCTTGCCTATTACCACACGTATGTCGGGCATTCGACGGACACGATCATCGAACTGTCGTCGCGCATCATCGACTGGTCGCCCAAGGGCATGAAGAAGGTGTATTACGGCATGTCCGGCTCCGATGCGAACGAAACGCAGATCAAGATCGTCTGGTACTACAACAACGTGAAGGGCCGGCCGAACAAGAAGAAGATCATTTCGCGCCAGCGCGGCTATCACGGCTCCGGCATCGTGACGGGCAGCCTGACGGGCTTGCCCAGTTTCCATCAGCATTTCGATCTGCCTATCGAGCGCGTCAAGCACACTGTGTGTCCGCACTGGTATCGCCAGGCGCCGGCCGGCATGAATGAAGCGCAGTTCGTCGACTATTGCGTCGAAGAACTGGAGAAGCTGATTGCGAAAGAAGGCGCCGATACGATCGCCGCGTTCATCGCCGAACCGGTGATGGGCACGGGCGGCATTCTGCCGCCACCGGCTGGCTATTGGCCCGCCATCCAGAAGGTGCTGAAGAGGCACGACATCCTGCTGATCAGCGATGAAGTGGTGTGCGGCTTCGGGCGCCTGGGCTCGAAGATGGGCGCGCAGCATTTCGGCATCGAGCCGGATCTGATCACGGTTGCCAAAGGTTTGACGAGCGCCTATGCGCCGTTGTCGGGCGTGATCGTCGGCGAGAAGGTGTGGGATGTGATCGATCGAGGTTCGCAGGAGCACGGTCCGATGGGGCACGGCTGGACCTATTCGGGGCACCCCATTTGCGCGGCTGCCGCGCTTGCGAATCTCGACATTCTCGAGCGTGAGAATCTCACCGCGAATGCGGCCGATGTCGGCGGCTATTTGCTCGCGCAATTGCATGCGGCATTCGACTCGCATCCCCTCGTCGGCGAAGTGCGCGGTGCGGGCATGCTCGCGGCGCTTGAATTCATGGCGCATAAAGAAGAGCGCCGTCCGTTCGACGCCGCGTTGAAGGTCGGTCCGCGTGTATCGGCCGCCGCATTGCAGCACGGACTGATCGCGCGGGCGATGCCGCATGGCGACATTCTCGGTTTCGCGCCGCCGCTCGTGACGACGCGCAGCGAAGTCGATGAAATCGTCAAGCTGACGAAGACGGCTGTCGACGAAGTGGCGTCGCAAGTGCTTAAGGAGTCGGCCGCCGCATAACAGCGTCGCGCTTCTATTGCAATTGGAGTAAGCGAGGGAAAAGAAGCCCTATGCGCATGAAACGCACAGGGCTTCTTCGCAAACGCAGGGGTTGCGTGTTATAAGCCCAAGACACTCTTTTCTTTATTGAACCAGAAGAACGTCTTTGGAGGCACGCGTTGAAACTAATCGATAAAGCGAAATTCTCCGCAACAGCACTGGCCGTCGCTGCGCTCTTGACCACTTCCGCGGGCTTTCTCGAGTCCGCACCGGCGTACGCGAAGGCGCCCGCTCCCCAACAGCCCGTATTGACGGCGTCAGCAGTCGCCGTGGCGGACAAGTACAGCGCCGATGCCGCGGAAAGGATCTTCAAGGAAGGCGGCAATGCCGTCGATGCGGCCGTGGCGATTGCGTTCACGCTAGCCGTGACCTATCCTGAAGCGGGCAATATCGGCGGCGGCGGTTTCATGACGCTGTATGTGAATGGCAAGCCCTATTTCATCGACTATCGCGAGCGCGCGCCGCTGGCGGCGACCCGCAACATGTATCTCGACGATCAGGGCAATGTCATCAAGGGCAAGAGCCTGTTCGGCTATTACGCTGTCGGTGTGCCCGGCACGGTGGCGGGGATGTGGGAAGCGCAGCACCGTTTCGGCAGGCTGAAATGGAAGCAGGTGCTCGCGCCCGCCATCGGCTACGCGCGTGACGGCTTCATCGTCGACGAACAACTGGCCAAGCGCCGCGAAGCCGCGGAGAAGGACTTCGAAGGCAAGACGAACTTCGACACCTATTTCGGCAATCTGAAAGAGGGCGTCAATTTCAAGCAGCCGGATCTCGCAGCTGTGTTGACGCGCATTGCGAATCAGGGCGCGCGCGAGTTCTATAACGGGAAAACGGCCGATCAGATCGCGGCATCGATGAAGGGGCACGGTCTCATCACCAAGCGCGATCTGCAGGAATACAAGGCGGTGTGGCGTCAACCCATTCAGGCGAACTGGAACGGTTATCGCGTGATCACCGCGCCGCCGCCGAGTTCGGGCGGTATCGGTCTCGTGCAATTGCTGAAGATGAAAGCAGACCTCAAGAGCGACTTCGCCAACGTCGATCTCAACTCGCCGCAGTACATTCACCTGATCGCCGAAATCGAGAAGCGCGTATTCGCGGATCGCGCGCAATATCTCGGCGACCCGGACTTCTATAAGGTACCCGTTGCGCAACTGACGGACGATGCCTACATCGCGAAGCGCGCGTCCGAGGTGAATCCGCAAACGCCGTCGGATACCAAGAGCGTGCAGCCAGGACTTGGCACATCGATGCCCGAGAAAGCCGAGACCACGCATTTCTCCGTGGTCGACAAGTGGGGCAATGCGGTGTCGAACACGTACACGATCAACGGCTATTTCGGCTCGGGTGTCGTGGCGGAAGGCACGGGCATCGTGCTGAACGACGAAATGGACGATTTCGCTTCGAAGCCGGGTGTGCCGAACATGTTCGGCGTGGTGGGCAGCGACGCGAACTCGATCGAACCGAAAAAGCGCCCGCTGTCGTCGATGTCGCCGACCATTCTGACGAAGGACGGCCAGGTGTCGCTCGTGATCGGCACGCCGGGCGGCTCACGCATCTTTACGTCGATCTTCCAGGTGGTCAACAACGTGTACGACTTCAACATGCCGTTGAAGGACGCCGTTGCCGCGATGCGTTTCCATCATCAGCTGTTGCCGCCGAATACGATCTTCTGGGAGCCATATGCGCCCATCGACGGCGAGCTGGCCAAGCAGGTTGAGGCGAAGGGTTATACGCTGCAGGCGCAGAACTTCAATGGCGACATTCAGGCGATCAAGATCAACGGCGAGACGCCGGAGCCCGTGTCCGACCCGCGCGGCCGCGGCGTGACGCGCGTGATCCACTGATCGGGCGGCGCATAGCGCTCACCCGGTGAACGGCGCCTGATCGCGAAGGCGCTTCTGCAGCAGCGGGCATGGCCAGTCGGCGATGCCCGCTGTTTTTACTTTCTGGCCCCACGGAGGAGACGATGGACCACGCCCAGTCACAACGCGATGCGGCCGAGCCGCAATTCGAAGGATTGAGTGCCGTGACGCTCGCCACGCACGACATGGAGCGAGCCGTCGCGTTTTACCTCGCGCTCGGATTTCCGCTCTCGTATGGCGGTCCCAAAGAGGCATTTACATCGTTTGCGTTCGGCGGCACCTATCTGAATCTGATCGTCGATGCGCGTGGTCCCGTACTCTGGTGGGGACGCGTGATCGTTCATGTTTCCGACGTGGATGCCGTCTATCGCAAGGCGATTGCGGCGGGCTTCACGCCGGAGCATGCGCCCGCTGATGCGTCGTGGGGAGAGCGGTACTTTCATATCGTCGATCCGGACGGACACGAAATCAGCATTGCCAAAAGGCTTTAGGGCTTTAGGGCTCTAGGGCTCTAGGGCTCTAGGGCTCCAGGGCTCCAGGGCTCCAGGGCTCCAGGGCCTGCATGGGCTCTGAGACGATCATGGCCCCAACTGTCTGCCGGGCCCGGAGTAATATGACTGACACCAAAATTACTCACAATCACACGAGCCCACGCGCAGCGTGAACCCACCTTTGCGCGCAACGTGGAACGGAAACGACAGGAGCTACTGTGACGAAGGAATCCGGGAAGGAACTTGACGCCGATTCGCTGAGCGCACGGCAGCGCCGCTTCGAAGAGGATCTCGTCGATGCATACGACGAAGAAATCGAAATGGAAGTCGACGACCGCATTCTCGATGGCGCAGAAGGCTTCACGCCCGAGGCCCGCGAAGCACGCAAGCACTATTTTCGCGAGCTGTTTCGCCTGCAGGGCGAACTCGTCAAGCTGCAGGACTGGATCGTCAAGACGGGACATCGCGTGGTCGTGATCTTCGAAGGTCGCGATGCAGCGGGCAAGGGCGGCGCGATCAAGCGCATCACGCAGCGCCTGAATCCGCGCGTGTGCCGCGTCGCCGCACTGCCTGCGCCCAACAACCGCGAACGCACGCAATGGTATTTCCAGCGCTATGTGAGCCACCTTCCGGCAGGCGGCGAAATGGTGCTGTTCGATCGCAGCTGGTATAACCGCGCGGGCGTCGAGCGTGTGATGGGCTTTTGCACCGACGACGAATACGAAGAGTTCTTCCGCTCGGTACCGGAGTTCGAGAAGATGCTTGTGCGCAGCGGCATCCAGATCATCAAGTACTGGTTCTCGATTACCGACGAAGAGCAGGAAATCCGCTTCCAGGCGCGCATCCACGACCCACTGAAGCAATGGAAGCTGAGTCCGATGGATCTGGAAAGCCGCCGCCGCTGGGAGTTCTATACGCAGGCGAAGGAAGTGATGCTGCAGCGCTCGCATATTCCCGAAGCGCCGTGGTGGGTCGTGCAGGCCGTCGACAAGAAGCGCGCGCGCCTGAACTGTATCCATCATCTGCTCAGTCAAGTGCCGTATCACGAGATCGATCATCCTTCCATCGTGTTGCCGGAACGCGTGTTCCATGACGAATATAGCCGTCAGCCGGTGCCGTCGTCGATGATCGTGCCTGAAATCTATTGATCATCCACAAGGGCTTCAAACGAAAAAGCGCGGCATTGACCCATGCCGCGCTTTCTCTTTTGTCCGTCGCCGCGAAATCGGATCAACACGGCGGCGTTTGCCCCGCGCGATGCGGGGCATGCTGCGCCATCAGTGCTGCGCCATCAGTGTTACGCCATCAGAACAGATGGCGGAACAGCCAGTACAGACCTGCCGACAATACGATCGATGACGGCAGCGTCAGCACCCATGCGAGGACCAGGCTGCGCACTGTAGCCCATTGCAGGCCCGAACCGTTGGCGGCCATCGTGCCCGCCACGCCCGACGACAACACGTGCGTCGTCGACACGGGCAGGCCGTACATGTCGGCGGCGCCGATCGTGACCATCGCGACGAGTTCAGCCGATGCGCCCTGACCATAGGTCAGATGCTGCGTGCCGATCTTTTCACCGACTGTCACGACGATGCGCTTCCAGCCCACCATCGTGCCCAGGCCGAGTGCAATCGCGACGGCAACCTTCACCCACGTCGGAATGAATTTGGTCGCGTGGTCCATCTGCTTCTTGAAGTTGTCGATGGCCTTCGTGTCTTCCGGCGTGAACGCCGGCTGCTTCGCCTTTTCCATCAGACGGATCGCTTCGGATGCCACATACATGTTGTTGCGCACGTTATCGACCATGTCTTGCGGCACGTTCGCCATCGCACCCGACGCACCGACCTGCTGGCCGACCTGCTCCGTCAGCTTCTGCAGCGCGGGCACCGTCGCGGGCGTCAACTGACGCGTGCGCACGTAGTTCTCCACTTCGCCGCGCGGCGCGACGACGGGTGCCGCGCCTTGCGGCACGTAGTTGCCGATAGCCGCGGAAGCCTGTTGCGCGACCGCGAGGAACGTTTGCGTTTCGGCCGGCGTGACGGCCTTGTTCAACGCGTAGGCCGTCGGCACCGTGCCGATCAGGATCAGCATGATGAGGCCCATGCCTTTCTGGCCGTCGTTGGAGCCGTGCGCAAACGACACGCCCGTGCAGGTCAGGATCAGCAGGCCGCGAATCCAGAACGGCGCCGGCTCCTTGCCCTTCGGCTCGGCGTACAGCGCCGGCACGCGCACGAGCGCCTTGAGGATCAGCAGCAGCAGCGCGGCGAGCAGGAAGCCGACGAGCGGCGAGAAAAGCAGCGACTTGCCGACGCCGGCCGCCTGCGCCCAATCGACGCCGCTCGTGCCGTTCGCGCCATGCAGCAGCTGGTTCATCAGGCCGACGCCGATGATCGAGCCGATCAGCGTATGCGAACTCGACGACGGCAGGCCGAGCCACCATGTGCCGAGATTCCAGATAATCGCTGCGATCAGCAGCGCGAACACCATCGCGAAGCCTGCGCTGCTGCCCACTTGCAGGATCAGTTCGACGGGCAGCAACTGCAGGATGCCGAATGCAACGGCGCCGCTCGACGTCAGCACGCCAAGGAAATTCCATGCGCCCGACCACACGACGGCCGCACTAGGCGCGAGCGAATGCGTGTAAATCACGGTCGCGACGGCGTTGGCCGTATCGTGAAAGCCGTTGACGAACTCGAAGCCGAGTGCGATCAATAGCGCGACGCCTAGCAGCAGATACGCGAGCACCGAGGCCGTGCGCACGGTCTCGAGATCGCCGACTAGCTGAAAGGCGCAATAGATCGCGCCGGCAACCAGAGCGATCACAAAGACGGCAAGTCCTAAGTTCCGGTTTTTGGCAGAAGCGGTGCCTGACTGCGGGTATGAAAGTTCCGGCATGGCTCGGGCCTCTAGGGATGGGCGGGGGGATTTACGATCCTGCGAGGGCCGTATGTCGATACGATGACAAACGCATGACCGATACGCCTCTTAACATTTGTCGTGAGAAAGGCGGCGCTGTGCAGACGCTAAAATGGCCGCCTGATGCTTGCGCGCCGATTTGCCACAACTCGCCGCAACTTGCTCTATTGCGCTTCTGACCGGAAACGAGATCTCCCTGAAAAGAAAAATGCCAGCGCTCGATGCGCTCAAGCCTTCGAAGTGGCCCGATCTGAACCAGTTCACATTGCTGCACGTGCTGGTGGGCGACAACCAGCGCTATCTGACGTGGCAGCACTGGTTGAAAGCGGCGGGCATCGACGGGCTCGGCATCACGATTGCCGATCCTCATATGATTGCGCACGAACTCGCCAACGGTCAGCTCGTGCGGGTACTGAATGTGCATGTCGACGGCCGCCTCCTATTGGCTCGTGACGCGTCGCGAACAGGGTGACTTGCCGCACGTCGCGGTGTTTCGCGAATGGCTCAGACAGGAAGTGTGGCTAACGCGGCGCAGCGTCGAAACGTCGGCTGCTTCGCTAGTGCCTTTGATCAGCGGGCATTGATTGCGGCAATGAAGAGGCAATAAGGCGGTTACCGTCTTTGTATCACTTAAAGTGATTCATCTGCATCGGATCGGTGTCCCGAGTGAGGCGGTGCACTAGATAATCCGCGCGACGATCTTGTGTGAAAACAACGGTCGTTTCGCAGAAGCGCTTCCAGCGCATAAATGCACTAAGCGCCCACTGCATGTACTGGTATCATTTTTAACCAATAGGTACGTCTAATACATACGTTGCGCGTGCATCAAACGGCGTAATGGCGTTGTTCAAGCTTGGTGCAAACGGAGGCTTGGGCGCATGTGATCATCACGGGCGCGTCCTCCATTTCTCGCAGTCACTTGCTCGGGGATCGATGACGTTGGTAACGAAAAGCAGGGTCGGGCAAGGGAAAAGTTTTGTCGAACGCATCTATCGTTTGCGCATTGCCGGGCTTGGACTCGGCTTCTTCTGCGTTGCCTCCGTCTTCGCATTACAGCATCGCGGCATCGTGCTGTGGTCGCTGCTGGTCTTTCATGGCTTTGTCTGGCCGCATGTGGCGCGCCGTGCCGCGCTTGCGTGTGAGATACCGTATCGCGGCGAACGTCTGAACCTGATGGTCGATGCGATGCTCGGCGGCTTTTGGGTCGTGGCGATGCGCT
This sequence comes from Burkholderia sp. E7m39, assembly GCA_001319865.1. GTDB lineage: Bacteria > Pseudomonadota > Gammaproteobacteria > Burkholderiales > Burkholderiaceae > Paraburkholderia > Paraburkholderia bengalensis. The sequence goes on from BBSL01000126.1 coordinate 12,129, forward strand.
TCAACGTGCTGCCGAGCGTGCTGATTCTCACCATGCTCAGCATGAACAATATCGCCGCGGGCGGACTGCGGCTCTTTGCGCGCGGCGTCGTCTCGCATGGAATCGGCATGCTGGCGGCGCTCGTCACAGTCGGCTTTGCCTTTTCGCCGATGTCGGAAATGCCGACGCTCCTTGCGTGCTTGCCGTTTCTGGTCGTGTATCCCCTTGCATTGGGCTTTGCGAGTTATCGGCTGTCGGAGAAGCTCGCGCAGCGCACGCGCGAGCTGGAACATCTGAGCCGCACCGACGGCCTGACGCGCTTGTGGAATCGCCGCCATTGGGAGGGCCTGCTCGCCGACGAATTCGAGCGCTGCCGCGCGAACCGTTACGCGTCGTGCCTGCTGCTGATCGATCTCGATCACTTCAAGCGGATCAACGACACACGCGGCCATCCTGCCGGCGACGCCGTGCTGCAGGCATTCGCCGACCTCCTGCGCGGACATTTCCGCACGGGCGACAGTATCGGCCGATATGGCGGCGAGGAGTTCGGCGTCGTGCTGCCGGGCGCGACTTTGCGCGAGGCGCACACCATTGCAAAGGCGCTGCTGCAGCGCGTGCGGGAAAAGACCAAAGAGGCGTCGGCGGAATGCCCGTGCACGATCAGCGTCGGCATTGCGCAACTGACGGGCGATCTGCCCGACTATCACACGTGGCTGCAGGAAGCCGACCGCAGTCTCTATCAGGCGAAGGCGACGGGCCGCGACCGTATCGTAGTGGGTGGGCTTGTGCCCATGCACGAGGTTGCGCGCGGGTAGCACAGGCGCGTGGCTTGAATGGTTTGGCGGCCAATGCGAAAGGCGTGCTTTAGCAGCGCGCTTGCGTGTTCGACGCCTGCTCAAAGCCGGCGCGCATCAAAGCGCGTAAAGAATGCCCGCGAAAATCGAACCGAACAGTACCCACTTCACGACGTAGTAAGTCGGGCGGTGCCACGCCTTGAGGCGCTTGCCGACTCGGCGAATGGCGTACACATACTTGAACGCGCGGTTCAGGAAGCCCGTGTGGTCGCCTTCTTCGTTCGGCGAACTGGCCGCGCGCATCACGACGCTCGAGAACATGCGGTTCAGCGCGGCTGTCCAGCGGAAGTACATCGGCCGCTCGATGTCGCAGAAGAGCACGATGCGCGACACGTCTGTCTCGTTCTTTGCGTAGTGAATGTAGGTTTCGTCGAACATCACCGATTCGCCGTCGCGCCAGTAGTATTGCTGGCCGTCCACGTCGATATAGCACTTTGGGCTTGCAGGTGTAACGAGCCCCAGGTGATACCGGACCGAGCCCGCATACGGATCACGATGGCGCACCAGACTCGCGCCCGGCGGCAATTGCGCGAACATGGCGGCCTTGATGGTCGGAATTTGCTGCAGCAGCCGCGTGGTCACGGGACAAAGCAATTGGGCCGACGGATGTGGCTCGTCATACCATTTCAGGTAAAAGCGGCGCCAGCCGGTTTTAAAGAATGAATTGAAGCCGATGTCGTTGTAATTAGTGGACGCGGATATTTTCTGCGCGGCGTCCACGGCGAGCGCTTCGTCGCGGATGATTTTCCAGTTGGCCTTGAGCGACGCCAATTCCGGAAAGCGGTCCTCGTTGATATATGCCGTTGCCTTGAGGGGCGAGAATAGATAACAGAGGACGTTAATGGGCGCGAGAAAAGTGGAGTGGTCCGAAAGCTGCCGCCCGAAAGTGAAGCGCGCATTGCCGCGCCGGGCCACATACGCAACGCTCAAGATAAACCATATAACAAATAGCCAGCGCATACCTTTAAGCTCCAGGTTTTACCTGAACGGTCCTGAATCATCGAATCTTAAAGAAGTGATTCTAGCCAGAATCGCGCCAGCTTGCTTTTGAGGTCACCACTCATTCGAATGCCTTGTGCAATCGGGTTTAGCGCATTCAAAAGAACATATAACGCCCGGGTTTGTTCTTTAGCGCTTCCAGCGCGCAAAGTGCAATCAAGCGGCAATCAACCCGCAATCAACCCGAAGCCGCGTTTCTTGGCGCAATGCCGCGCAGCGTCACGCCGCGCTCGCGCGGCAGCGCGCGATTGTTCTCGGCATTGCTTTGGGCGGCAAGCCCGTCCGGCTTGCTCGATGGATCGACGACATAGCCGCGCCTTTCCCATGCATCGAGTCCGCCTCTTAGCGCGCGGATTCGCGTAAACCCTTTGCGGCGCATCTGCTGCTTTAGCGATCTCGCCGTGACATCGTCGGCGCATACGCAATAGACGACGACATCGCGCGCAAGCAGCGCTGCATCTACGGTATCGGGGGAACGGACGTCGAGCGGCAACGCGCCGGGTATGCGCTGTGGCGCCTGTCCTTTTGTTTCGTCAGGACGCGCATCGAGAATCACGGGCGGCTTCTCACAACGCATCATGGCGTCGACCTGTTCGGGCGAAACGCGCGCGAGCGACAGCGGCCGTTGCAGCCGCCAGCGCTGGATAAAGCGGAACGCGAGATAGACGAGCGCGATGGCGAACAGCACGTCGATGATGGTCCAGCCATGCGCGCGCACTTCGCGGATCAGCATGCTCAACTGCCGCTCGAAGACCGCGCCGCCTAGCAGCCAGAACGTGGCCCACGCGACAATGCCGGCGGCGTCCCACGCGAAAAAGATGATCGTGCCGACGCGCGTCGTGCCCATCAGCGGCGGCGTGATGATCGCGAGGCCCGGTACGAACTTCGATACGGAGACGATGGCGGGCCCGAAGCGCACAAAGAGTGCGCGCGCCTTGCGCATGCGCACTTCGACGGCTGCCGACAGGCGCGCAAGTGCATGGATCAGCCGGCGCCCGAGCAGGCGCCCCGCGGCGAACCATGCGCCGTCGCCCATCAATGCGCCCGCGAGCGCGGCCGTCAGCACATGCCAGAACGACAAATGCCCGTTGGCGATCGCGGTGCCCGCGAGCAGCAGCACGGGCACGGCGGGGATGGGAATGCCTAGCCGCGTGATCAGCACGTTCAGGAAGACGACGGCTGCTCCCCAGGTAGAAATTGCCGAGGGATGGAAATCGATCAATTGCAATCACTCCAGTGCGCATTGCATCGCGACGTCGCGTCTGCTGACGCGCGGCCGTCAGCGATGCATTGTTGCATGGCCGCGTGCCATTTGTATGGTGGGCACGTGAGCGAGACGGGAACAGCGGCTACCGACGGTTCGATGCAATCAGCGTGACGGGAATATCAGTGCAACCGATGCTGCTCGACACTTCGAGTCCCCGCCATTCTGCGTCGTGCGATTTGGGCGCGATGAGGGGATCGAGTTGCCTGTCGGTGCGCAGCACGTTGAAGGGCCACGAAGGCCGCAGCAGGCGCTCGTGGACGAGCGAGCCCAGCCAGATCGGCGTCGGCGCGACGCCGTCGTGGCGCGCCACGGCGTAGTTGGTGCGCCAGAAGCGCAGCACGTCGCGTTCGTCGCGGCGCATGCGCTCGCGGCTGAACACGAGCGCCGACGGTTCGCCGTCGTTGAGCTTGGGCAACACGGGCAGATCCATCGCGGGCACGTCGGGCGAGACTAGCGAGAACAGCGTGCGCGCATTGAAGCGCGTGCCTTCGAGCCAGCCCCTGCTGCGCAGCTGCTCGACGATCTGCTGCGAATCGGCTGTCCATTGCACGGTGATGGGCTCGCGCCGGTCGCCCTTCATGTCGGAGCGATAGCAGGGAAACTGCCGCCATAGCGAGTCCGTCCATTGCGCCTGCGTGACGACAACGGGCGGCTGCTCGTGCAGCAGCTTCGCGGCATCGGGCTGGCTGCCAAGCGCGAGCTGCACGCCGACGCTCGCGCACAGCACGACCAGCAACACGGGAGGCATGTAGGCGCGCTCGGGCGGCGCTTCCGGGTGGCGCCAGACGGCCGTCAGCGCCACCACGGCGACCCACACGGCGGCGAACGCGGCGCCGCCCACGGCATCGGAGAACGAGAAGCGCCCTGAATACAGGCCCGCGAACGCGACGGCGATCACGATCAGGCTCGCGAGCGCCGCGACGGCGATTCCCGTGAACGTGCCGACCCGCCGCGCGACGAGGAAGGCGAGAAAGCCATAGACCGTGACGCTCGCCGCGACGTGATTGCTGGGAAACGCAAAGCTGTCGGAGAGCGCGCCGGCGGGAGGCGCGTGATGCACGATTGCCTGCATCGCGAAGATCAGCAGTTGCGAGAAGATCACCGCCACGAGCCAATAAACGAGCGTGCGCCAGCGCCTCTCATAGCCCAGCATCACGATGGATGCGAGGACGAGGGCCGCGAGCGTCGGCACGCTGCCGAGCGTCGACGCGCGCGCGAGCACTTCGCCAACCCAGGGCGCCTGCGCGGATTGCAGAAAGCGATAGAACGACAGATCCACCTGGACGAGCGGATCGCCGCTGATCACGTCCTGCATCACGCCGAAGAAAATGCCCGCGCACAGCAGCACGAACGCCGAAATGCCGATCAGCAGACCGATGGCGGCCTGCTCGGCATCGACGAGGCGAAAAATCAGCTTGCCGTAGGGCGCTTCGTGATCGCGCGCCCAGTGCAGGATGCCTTCGCGCGATATGCTTGCCCACGCGCGCGCATGCGAAACGACGACGCGCATGATCCAGAAGCACAGCCAGACGGTTGCGACGACGATCGCAAGCACCGCGACGAGACGGAACGACACGGCCCCCGCGAGCTGGATCGACGCGCCGAACACCACGCCAGGCAGAATGTGAGCGGGCGCCCATAGGAGCGCCGACAGCAGATTCATCGCGTAGAAGCGCAGGGGCGGCATTTCGAGCATGCCGGCGACGACGGGAACGATGGCCCGCAGCGGCGCAGCGAAGCGCGCGAACACGACGCTCTTCGCGCCATGCCTGTCGAAATACTTCTGCCCGCTTTCAAGCAGCCCAGGATGAGTGCTGAATGGCCAGAGCTTGCCGATTCTGTCCTTGTAGCGCCGCCCGAACGAATAGCTCATGCCGTCGCCCGCCACGGCGCCCGCTATCGCGCATGCAAATAGCCAGCCGAGATTGAGCGTGCCCGTGCCGACCAGCGCGCCCGCGATGAACATCGCCGTGCTGCCCGGAATGAACGTGCCGATGAATGCGACAGCTTCGAGAAAGGCCGCGAGAAACACGATGACCAGCGTCCATGCCGTGTGGCCTGCAAGCAGGTGCAGTAGCTGGACGTACGCGTGCTCCATCAATATCTCCAGGTGTCGAAGCGGCCATCGAAAGAGCACGGCAACGCGTAGGGACTCGCAATAGAAAAGGTTGCTGAAAGTTTATCAGCGTCCTCGTGTCGGCCGCACGGATGCGGCCATGCAGCAATGTGCCCGCTAAAGGCATGAGCTCTGCCCGTATCAACGAACAAAAGGGGCGCATTATTCTCGCCGCAAGCGGGCACGTCAAAAAGCTTAAGCGATCTGCGTGGTGAACCTTGAGCGCGCCTAAAGCTCTATTGCGTATGTCGGCGTACGACGTTTTGCTTACTCGCGCTTTAAAACCATAGCGCTTCTAAGCAATTCCATGGCATAGTCCGCGTATCTGATTCAAAGGGAGGAAATAATGGCTACATTGGAAAACATCCAGGCACGTATAAAGAAACTTCAGACGCAGGCCGAGGCACTCATCGCCAAACGCGCGCAGGGCGCGTTGGACCAGATCAGGGAATTGATGATCAAGCATGGCCTGACGACGGAAGATATCGAAAGGCGCGCAAAGGCACGGCGTGAACGCGAGCGCGTTGAACGCCTTGGGCAGAACGGCAAGGCGGGAAAAGCGACGACGGCAAAAGGCAAATTGCCGCCCAAGTATCGTGACCCGGCGACGGGCGCGACATGGAGCGGTCATGCCAGACCGCCGGCGTGGATCAAGAATGTCAAAGACCGCAGCAAGTTTCTGATCGATGCGGCGGCTGCGGCGGAACCCATCGTGAGCGCGAAAGCTGCTACGAAGAAAACCGCCGCGAAGAAAGCGGTAGCCAAAAAAGCGGTGACGGCGAAGACGGCAGGCCGCAAGGTGGCGAAGAAAGCATCGGCCGTGGGCGTCAAGGCGGCGGCGAAAAAGTCAGCGGCCAAATCGGCCGGCAAAAAGACTGCGGCTAAAAAGACAGCGGCTAAAAAGTCAGCGGCGAAATCGGCGGCCAGCTCGGCGACAGCGACGGCCGGCAAGCGGGCAGTCGGCAGGAAGGCGGCGGCAAAGAAAGTAGTCGGCACGAAGGTCGCTACCAAGAAGGCCGCCGCAACCCGAGCGCCCGCGAAAAAGGCCGCGGCAAAAAAGGCAAGCGCAAAGCCGGCGCCCGCCAATAGCGTGGCGCCCGTCGTCGAAACGCCCGTCACCGTACAGGCACCCGCCGCTTCGACCGGCGAGGCTTGAACGCTGCGCAACGCCCATTTAGTGTGAGACGGTCCCGTATGGACCGCTATCTGGCGCGGCCTTCCCCTGGCCGCGCCACGTTGTCCAACCGGTGCAATGCCGGTTCGCGCCAACACTGATTCGCGGTATTCGCGCTTCGTTCGCATTCTTCCCGCACGCATTCCTCCCTCTCGGCTGCACGGCGCAGCGCATCGTTCGCTCGCCCCTTGCGGCGACCTATATGCATGACTTTTTCGAATGTTTGTCGGTCGAACTACTCGCTTGCGCGCCGCCAGGGCGCAGAGAAGAATCCGGGTGATGCGCGAGTGGCATGTTTCGCGTTTTTCTGACTTGCCGCCGGTAATGTGCTTCACGCACGCGTCACCAGGTAAACACCATGCGACTCGACCGGCATTTCGTCAGCGGCCAGTTCATCGAACCCGCCACGGGCGAACCGATCCCCGTCTTTAACCCCGCCACCGAGGCGCTGATTGCACATGTTTCGGGCGCATCGCGTGACGAGGCCATCGCCGCCGTCGACGCTGCCGCGGCCGCGCAAAAGCGCGGGCGCAAGCACTCGATCTATCGTCTGTGGGGGGCATGCGCGATGGGGCCGGACAGCGAGACATCCGTGGTCGACGAGCGTCTGTGCGTGCACGGCATGTCGGGCTTGCGGATCGTCGAGGCGTCGATCTTCCCGAATATCACGTCACGCAACATCAACGCGCCGACGATGATGGTCGCGGAGAAGGGCGCCGACATGATTCTTGAAGACGCGCAAGCAGCAACGGGTGCGCAGGGGCGGCAATCGGCGAAGGCGTTTGCTGCGACGCACTAGCACTGGCAAAGCGCTCGCCCGGAGGCTCGAAGCGGCTGCGTCACGTGCTGTGACGCAGGCTTTTTTTTCGCTTGCGCGTGGGTCAGATGTCGTCGGGGAACACGGCGCGGCCTTGCGTCATGTCGCGCAGCGCATCGCGTGCAGTGTCGATGGCGGTGACGGGCATGCGTATCGTCAATTGCACCTCCATTCCGTAGGCGCTTGCATCGAGCGTGTGATTTTCCTGCTCGATCCAGCGGCGCACGCGGGTTTCGTCGGCATAGCCGATCTCCACAGTCAGCGACGTCAGGGAGATACGCTCGACGCGCGGCGCGTCCTGCAGCGCAGTCGCGATCGCGTCGGTATAGGCGCGCACGAGGCCGCCCGCGCCCAGCTTCACGCCGCCGTAATAGCGCACGACAGCGGCCAGCACCCCGTCCAGGTCGTGATGGCGCAGCACCTCGAGTATTGGTCGGCCTGCCGTGCCGGACGGCTCGCCGTCGTCGGACATGCCTGACTGGCCACCCGCCAGCAGTGCCCAGCAGACATGCGTCGCCGCAGGATGCTGTTCGCGCAGAAGGCGCAGCTCGTTCATCGCGGCGTCGCGATCGGCGACGGGTATCGCGTAGGCAATGAAGCGGCTCTTGCGGATTTCGAGCTCCGCTTGAAGCGCAGAAGGTAGCGTGAAGGTCGGCAAAGCGGGGGGTAAGTAGTGGGTCGAGACGCAATGAGAGGCGCAATCAGATTGCTATATTAGCCGATACGTGCCGGCCGTTTAGACTGTGGCTTGACGCGCGGCGCGTGGCATGAGCGTATTTTGATCCGATTCGTAAGAGTCTCTTGCCATCTTGTGTAATGACGCGCGCCGGATGCGAGCCGATAATGCAACACATGACGGATCTAGCTCTGGCTGGGGCGACGCCGGACTCCTCATCCGGTGATCCGTCTACTCCCACCTACAGCCGCACCGCACCAACCCGCCCAATTTCTTCGGCGCCGTCAGTATCGTCGCCGATTACGACATCGGATAGTCGCTGCAATCAGGCGGCCATATCCGCCGAATGTGCGGACGGCCGATTTATGTCCGGGACTTACCGCAGCCTGTTGAGAAACTGCAAGCCGCCGAAATTCTGCAGCGTCGGAATATCTATCTTCGTCTCGGTCTGGATGACGGGCGCCACCACGATAGCCGGGCTGGCAAATCCACCGCCGACGGCCGTGTTCACGTTGCCAAA
>BBSL01000127.1 GCA_001319865.1 Burkholderia sp. E7m39
GTTGTAGTTGCTGCCGCCGCGCACTGCAGACAGTGCATCGTTGGAGAGTGTCTGGTGATGCGAGAGATCGGTGATCGTCAGCGAGGCCATGGTGAAGCTCCTGGTTAGGCGTGTTGCGAGGGGGAGAGCACGCACTGTCTGCGGCTCTCCCGTATGTTGTTGCTTTACTTGACCAACTGCAGGCCGCCGAAGTTCTGGATCGTCGGGATCACGACCTTCGTGTCGGTCTGCGTGACGGGCGCCACGACGACAGCCGGGCTGGCGAAGCCGCCGCCGAATGCGGCATTCGTGTTGAAGGCGTTGACGTTGCTGCCGCCGCGCACGGAAGCGAGCGTTTCAGCGGACAGTTCTTCGTTATGCGAAATATCGTTAATGGTCAGCGAAGTCATGATGAATCTCCTTGAATCGTGTGTGAGAAGAGAAACGAACCGTTTGCGCGATTTACAGCACAGCTTGCGCGCCGCCGAAGTTCTGGATCGTCGGGATGATGACCTTCGTGTCGGTCTGCGTGACGGGCGCCACGACGACAGCCGGGCTGGCGAAGCCGCCGCCGAATGCGGCGTTCGTGTTGCCGACGTTGTAGTTGCTGCCGCCACGCACGGATGCGAGCGATTCGACGGACAGTTCTTCGTTGTGCGCGAGGTCTTTGATGGTCAGCGAGGTCATGGTGAATCTCCTTGAATCGGGTGGTAAAGGTGAACCGTTTTCGGTTTAGAGCACAG
>BBSL01000128.1 GCA_001319865.1 Burkholderia sp. E7m39
GCTCGCAAAATTACCCGGCATCGCATCGACGAAAGTGGACGTGCAGCACGTGAGCAGCGACAAATGCGATGTGCTGAAGGAACTCGGCCCTTACTGGACACGCAACTGGCAGGCCGGCCGCGTGGCATCGCTGACGGCGCGCATGCCGAATGGCGTGCTGACGGAGGGCGATCCCCTTGTCGTCGATGTGAAGACGCCCGGCTACGATTCGTATGTGAACATCGACTATTACGTGCTCGACGGCAGTGTCGTGCACATGGTGCCGGGGCCGCGCGTGAAGGACAATCAGGCGCCTGCGCATTATTCGGCGACGGTCGGCAGCGGCGGCGACTGGATCATCTCGAAGCCGTTCGGCGAAGAAATGGTCGTGCTGCTGATCACGCCCGCGCCGCTATTCGATACACCCCGGCCCGAGAGCGAGTCGCGCGCCGACTATCTGCGCGCGCTCGATACACGGCTTAAGCAGCTCGCGGCGAAGTACGGGCAGGATCACATCGTCGTGGATTTCGCGCAGATCGCGAGCAAGGCGCGCGCGCGTTGACGTGCCGCGTGAGCCTTACCGCGCATAGTCATTACGCGGCATGGATTGGTGACGAGCGGCGCTGCACGCCATCACTTCAATTCCTTCACGACGCGAAAGCCGTCCTGCGACTGGCGCACGCTCTGGCTGTACTTGAAGCGCGTCGAGCTCAGCATGTAGTCATTGCCTTCGCGCCATGAGCCGCCGCGAATCACGCGCATGTTGCAGCCGGGCGAGTCCCACGCGCGCCCGTCGTTCGGTGCGCTTTGGTATGAGTTATGCCAGCAGTCGGTGACCCATTCCCAGACGCTGCCATTCATGTCGTGCAATCCATTCGGATTGGCCGCAAACGTGCCGACGGGCTCGGGCGCTTCCGTGTGATACGGGTCGCCGCAGTCCTTGCAGTTCGCCATCCCTTTGCGCATCTGATCGCCCCACCAGTACTTCGTCGTCGTGCCGGCGCGGTCTGCATATTCCCATTCGGCTTCCGTCGGCAGACGATACGTCTTGCCCGTGACCTTGCTCAGCCACTTCACGTAGGCTTGCGCATCGTCCCAACTGAGGTCGCGAGCGGGTGCATTCTTGACGGAATTGTTTTCCGCCGACAGTTTCGGACAGCCGTTGGCATCCACGCAGGCGTTCCATTGCTCGACCGTCACTTCGTACTTGCCAATCGCAAACGGCGCCGCAATCGTCACGTGATGCGGCGGCTTTTCCGAAGCATCGCCGACGTTGCTGCCCATCGTGAACGAGCCGGCGGGCAGCGAGACCATCGCGGGACACGCCGCGCAGTCCTTGCTCTCGCCGGCCGTCGCAGCGCGCGCGGGCGCGGGTGTCGGCGCGGCTGCAGGCGCGGGCGCAGGTGTTGCCGCCGCTTTCGGTGCGGGCGGCTGCGCAGGCGCCGGTGCTGGAGTCGGCGTGGGCGCGGCGGCAGCGGGGCGCGAAGGCGCGGGTGCAGGCGTCGCGTGCGAGCCAGCCGGCGCAGCCTGCCCGGCTGCCTTGAGCCGTTCGATGCGCGCTTTCGCGAGCGGTGCAAAGCGGCCATTCGGATACGCCTTTAAATAGGCCTCGTAGTCGCTCGCGTAGTTGCTGTCCTTGATCGATTCCCAGAACGTCAGCTCGTATTGCTCGTTGCTGTCCTTCGGCAGAATGCCGCGGCTGTCCATTGCGACGACGGTGTCGGGCGATGCATCGCCCTGCATCGAGGCCGAGACCATTCGAGAGCCGGACAGTGCCGCTGTCGTCGTCAGCGACGATTGAACCCATGGCTGCTGGCCGCCGCGCGTTGCCTGCGCGACGCGTTGCGCGACATGCGCGAACATCGAAACCAGTGGTTCGTCGGGCGCGCGGCGCATGTCGCGCAGCCATGCATCCGTGAAGATGCCGTGCCGTGTGCCGTCGGCTGCAGTCGCGCCTTGCGACGCTGCAAAAGCGATTAACGTATGCGCGGGCAATGGCATCGCGAGGGGCGTCCGCTCGAATGGTTGTGTCAGGCACGCATCGAGCACGACGAGATTCAGCGCATGCGCGCGTGGCGCGGAGAGCGTATCGAGCACGCGCGACACGTCGATGCTCTTTGTCACGAGTGTGGCGGGCGCGCGCGGGTCGGCATTCGCGGCGGCGAGCAACGCACTGCGTCCCGCCATCAGGCCGTGACCGGCGAAGTAGAACAGCGCAGTGCCGCCCGGCTGCAAGCGGTGGCCGAAATCGGCTAGCGCCTGCTGCATCTGTTGTGCCGTCACGTTGGTGCGCAACACGACGTCGAAGCCTTGCGCGCGCAACATTTCAGCGACGCTGTGCGCATCACGCGCGGCATTCGGCAAGCGGTCGGTTACGTAATCGGCATTGCCGATCACGAGCGCGGTCTTGCGCTCGCGGGCTTCGACATCCGATGCCGCGGCAGCCGTGACGGCGGCGCGCAGCGCAGTGGCGTCGCTCGTGCCGCGCGGCAGCGGCCGAGCGTCGGCTCCTCGCATCTGGAGTGCCCCGATCATGCATACCAGCAGGAGTTTTCGCCACATTTTCAGATCCTGGTTGTTCTGGAAGTTCTACGCGGAACTTCGTCATCGGACGAACCGGCTCGAGCGGGACGGCCGCCTTCATATTGACCATCCTTACAAACGATAGTACGCGGATGGAACATCAGAAGGTTAACGAGCACGGCGTATCTTTTTCACAAGTTACGTCCTAAGCTAAAGCGGAAGCAAGCAGCACTGACCCTCAATGGGAGAATGCGCAATGCAAAGAACAATAAGCTTGGCGGCTCTGGGCGCGCTCTTTCTCGCATCGGCACAGGCGTTCGCGGGACCGACGCCTTCTCCGCCCGGCGCCGAGGAGTACATCATCTGGCCGGCGGACGGCACTGTGATTACGGGCGGCAAGCTCTGGGTGCGAATGGGTTTGCGCAACATGGGCGTGTGCCCTAAAGGCGTCAACGTGCCCAATACGGGCCACCATCATCTGTTGATCGATACGGACCTGCCGCCGATGGATCAGGAAATTCCATCGGACCGCCAGCACCTTCATTTTGGCGCAGGCGAAACGGATGCGCGCATCGAGTTGCCGCCCGGCAAGCACACGCTGCAACTGCTGCTCGGCGACTACAACCATGTGCCGCACAATCCGCCCGTCTATTCGAAGAAGATCACCATCATCGTGAAGTGAGCACGCGTCGCCACTGCGTCGCCGAACGGGCGCAGCGCGCGCAAGACGGAGAGCATCAGCCATGATCAGGATCGTTGCCGCTGCGGCGCTTGCCGCTCTCGCTTCAATGAATGTGGCGTTCGCAGGCCCGACGCCCGCGCCCAAAGATGCGTACGCGTATATCGGCTATCCGAACAACGGCCAGGTGGTGCCCGCGAACAAGCCATTTCGCGTGTGGTTCGGCTTGCGCTACATGGGCGTCGCGCCCAAGGGCGTCAAGTATCCGAACACAGGCCACCATCATCTGCTGATCGACGCCGATCTGCCGCCGATGCCGATGGATCAGGAGATTCCGTCGGACCGCCAGCATCTGCATTTCGGCGCGGGCGAGACGGAAACGACAATAGAATTGCCACCCGGCAAGCACACGCTCCAACTGCTGATGGGCGACGAAAATCACATTCCGCACAATCCCCCCGTCTATTCGAAGAAGATCACGGTGATCGCCAAGTGAGCGAACGCGTGCGCCCAAATAATGCTCTTTCATACTGTCTTTTTCGATCCAACACGTTTGCGGGAAATGTTGGTTAGAGGGCGGCATTCGCAAGGGCGTGCGCCCCGCGTAAAGGCGCGACGCGCACAACGCGCGCATGACGTGCAACCCAATAGCAGCAAGATTTCGCAGGTTTTTCGAGGCGCTCGCGATGGTAGCTGGCACAGCCTATGCGTTCAGTGGGACAAAAGCAGACAAGATGCTCGAACCCAAACTCGAAGCCTTATATAGCGAATCTTCGCTGCCTCTTAGGAGAACTGTCATGAGCGCATTGATGATCAGAGACGTGCCCGTCGCCCAGCAATTCCGCAACGGCGACATGAAGGCCGTTCTCTAGCCTTCGCGGTAATGCCGAGGCGCTTGCCTGCGCCTGCGCATTCCAGCGTCAAAAAGATCGAAAGCCCAATCGTCCTGTCCACACGACCGCCGCGCGTCACCGCACGAACTCCACGCCGAACGAAATCCGCCGACATCCATAGAGATGCCGCGCTGGACGTGCTTTACTTCAAAGGCGCGCTCTGCACGTGCAGTACTGCCGGGAAAGATCGGAGAATATCGTGTCTGCGTTGCCCGAATCGTACGTCGCCCGCTGCTTGCAGTCTGGTTCGTCTGCCGGCTGTCATGCGGATATCCGTCACGCGAATGTTCGTCACGCGAAGGTTCGCCTCAGGCAGCGCGCTACGCGCACTGCCGTCGCGCGCTTCGCTGCGGCGCTAGCCTGCGCTGCTTTTCTTGCCGGTTGCGTCGATGTGCACCAGGACGCCTACAAGCGGCCCGACACGCCCGCGAAGGCATCGTGGTCCGACAAGACGGGCACGCTCGTTTCTCCCGCCGACACCATCGTGCCAGACTGGTGGAAGGGCTTCCAGGACCCGTATCTCGACTCGCTGATTGCGAAAGCGATTGGCGGCAACTTCGACATCAAGGTGCTCGCCGCGCGCATCGACGTGGCGGGTGCGCAGATCGGCGAAGCGAAAGCGGGCGCCTTGCCGACGGCCGATCTCGGCGCCGGCGCGAACTTTCAGAAAGTCACCGGGCAGCCGCTTTTGAAACAGTACAACCTTGCCGCCCAGGTGAACTGGGACATCGATATCTGGGGCAAGGTCGAGAAAGGTGTGCAGGCGCAGAAGGCCGAATTCCGCGCGACGGAAGCCGACTGGCGCGCAGGTTATCTCGAACTCGTGTCGAACGTAGCGACGACGTATTTCCAGATTCTCCAGTTCGACGACCAGATCGACGCGCAGCAGAAGATGGTCGACGAAAACCGCAAGATCTACGAGATCTTCGACGGCATGAGCCGCAGCGGCCTGATTCCAAAGACGCAGGTGATGCGGCAACAGGCCGAGGTCAATCGTCTAACGAAGGACCTGATCGATTTGCGCCGCGCGCGCAGCGTCGCGAACAACGCGCTGTGCACGTTGATCGGCGTGCCCGCAGGCGAATTCACCGTGCCTGTCGGCCATCTGCAGCAGCGCGTGCAGTTGCCGCCAGTGCCGGGCGGACTGCCGGCGCAACTGCTGTCGCGCCGGCCGGATGTGGTCGCATCCGAATTGCGCGTGCTCGAAGCGTACAACCTGGTCGGCGAAGCGAAACTTGCGCAGCTGCCCACCATCAGCCTGACGGGGCACGGCGGCACCGCGAGCTTTGCGCTTTCGGACCTGCTGAAGTCGTTCACGTTCGGCATCATGCCCAGCATCAATATTCCGCTGCTCGATCCGGGCGTGCGGGCGCACGTCAAGACGACGGAAGCGCAAACAACGGTTGCCGAACAGCAGTATCGTCAAACGGTGATGGGCGCATTCGAGGAAGTCGAAAACGCGCTCGTCAATCTCGATGCGCACAAGCAGCAGCGCGTCGAATTGCAACAGGAAGTGCAGCGCCTTACCGTCGTCAACGAGCAGATGCAATCGCAATTGCGCGAAGGCGTCGTGTCGCAACTCGACGTGTTCGAAAACGACCGCTCGCTGCTTCAGGCTCAACTCGATCTGCTGACGAATCACCAGCAAATACTGTCCGACACGGTACTGCTTTACAAGGCGCTTGGCGGGGGCTGGCCGCCCGTCGATGTGCAGGCGCAAGTCAAGCAATGACAGGCATTAGCGTATTGCCGCCAAAACAGGTACTTGCCGAAAACGCTGGCACGGTTCTTAAAAAGCGACGTCGAGAACCGTTTGCCTTAAAGAACGAAATGCAACAGCCGTACCCAGAATTGACTAACATCATGCGTGACTTACAATTCCTGATTAGCCGCTCGATGCTCAGTACGGCGGATGCGTCGCATACGCTCTGCTCGCCGCGCCTGTCGAACGCTCTGTTCGTGTCCACGCTTAGTGATGCAAAGAGATGAATCCCGGCGAAGCTCCGATTGCTGAGATGCGGGCGGCTCTGGACAAGGAGTTCGATGTCCTGCTGCTGCCCGTGTCGCATCCGTCGCTCGGTCCCATCCGCATCGTCGACGATCTGTTCGCGATTGGCCGCAGCGAATTGCCGTTTGCCGACTATCCGCGCGATCTGATCACGAAGCTTTCGCGGCGCCAGGCACGCATCTTTAGCGAGCACGGCGCGGTCTATGTGGCCGATCTGGACAGCAAGAACGGCACGACGGTCAACGGCATTGCGGTGCGGCAGGCGCCGTCGCGCGTGCGGGCAGGCGACGAGTTGTGCTTCGGCGGCGATCTGACCTACCGCGTCGCCATCGAGCCGCGCCCGTTCAGTTCGGCGTCGGCGCGCGGCGTGCAGCATCTGAGCGTCACGCTGGACCCGCAGCGCACCGATCTGGGACTGGAACCCATCGAACTCGCCGCATTTCCGTTTCTCGTCAGCAAAACGGACGATCTGTTCGCGCGCTACAAAGACCGCTACCCGCATCAGGTCAATTACATTTCGCGGCGTCACGCGCACATTTTCCTGAAGAGCGGCGAACCGTGGATCGAAGATCTCGGCAGCACGAACGGCACGTTCGTCAACGGCAAACGTCTGGGCGAATCGGCTGTCGCGCTGCAAAACGGCGACGTGGTCGGCTTCGGCGGCGATCACTTCGTCTATCGGGTGGTGCTGCAGAAGTCGTTCGAGATCGAGCCCACCATCACGCAGGCGATGCCGTCGCAAGCGGGGCTTGCCGCGAGCGCGTCCGCTGCGCCCGTCGCGTCGATGCCGATGGAAGATCCCGACAAGACGACCTTCGTCGGCGCCGCGCATTCGTTTCTCGACATCTTCTGCGTCGACCGCGCGTTGCAACGCGAAGACGAGGTCAATGAGGACTCGCCGCCGCTCACGCCCGATGACCCCACGGAAACGGAATCGCGCCGTCCGCGCCGTCGCTGGCAACTGCTGATGCGCGAATTGACGCGCACGTTCGCGGGCGGCGATCGCACGACGATACGGCGCATCGGCTGGGGCGCGCTCGGCGTGCTGGTCGTCGTCGGCGGGATCTCGGTTGCGCTGTACATGCGCGGCGCGGCGGAGCGCGAAGTGAAGAGCCTGCTCGCGGCGGGCCAATACGAACAGGCGGCCGACGCCGCCGTGTCGTCGATGCGGCGTCATCCCGCCAGCGACACGATCAGGAGCCTCGCCAGCGAAGCGCTGATAAAAGCGCGCGTGCCGGGCTGGCTTGCGGCGTTGCAGGCGAAGCAGTTCGATCGCGCGGCGGCGCTCGTCGAAGGCATGCGCACCACGAGCCAGGGCAATCCCGATGCCATCGCGCTGATCGACCAGTTGAAGTGGGTGGGCGATCTGGAGCGCTTCGTCGTGGGACGCGGCGGACCCGATGCGCCGATCCGCATCTATCGAGACGAAGGCCCCATCGACGATCTGCTCAAGCGCTGGAACGACGACGCGAAGGGACATCAACGGATACTCGACCGCATCGCGTCGTACGCGCCCGAATTCACGGAGCCATACGCGCTTGCCATGAGCCAGCTGCGCCGCCTGCAGAGCGACGATTCGCTATATCTCGCGGCAATCGACCGGCTCAACGCGTCGATCGCGACGGAACTCGGACGCGACAAGCCGGACGCGCTGCCTGCCGTGCTCGACGATTACGCGCAACGTTATCCGCGTCTCGCGGGGCTCGACACGGTGCGTGACGATTTGCGCCGATACACGGCGATCTTCAACGAAATGACGGCGCGTCATCTGACCGCGCTGCTCGCGCTGATGAAGCAGGCGAACTTCAAGACACCGCCGTTTCAAACGCAGTACAAGGCGTTGAGCGCGAGCCGCTTGCCGTCGGCGGATGTGATCGCGAAGCACGATGCCGTGAGCGCCGCGTGGCAAAGCGGCGACAGCCAGCAAGCGCTGGCCGGTTTGCAGGCGATGCCGGCGGGTGCGTGGTCCGATGTGATGGCCGACGAACTCTCGCACAAGAAGGCATTGCTCGGTCAGTACGCCGACCTGCAGAAGAGCCGCGGATCGGCCGATCGCGACGACAAGCTGCTCGCGTTCTATGCGCGACTCGATCCCGTCGAAGACGCCTACTACGTGCGTGCCGTGCAAAGCGATGTCAACGCGTTGCGCGACCGCGCGCTGGCCCGCGCACAAGATCTGATCGACCGCGCACAAGGCTTGTGGCGGCAGTATCGCGCGAACGGGTCGATTGGCGGCACGCAGCGGCTCGAATCGGGCATCTCGGAGGGTTTTCGCAATCAGGCGCGGTTGTTATCGGGCGCCAATACGTCGGTGCAACAGGGCATGCGCATCTACACGCAACTGAAGGCGCCGCATCCCGAGGGCTCGGATCAGTTGCAGCAGGATATCGAAGCGGAAACGCAGTTGCAGCGCCGCTCGCTTCAGGAATTGCGCATGGTGCTCGAGGCGGGCTTGCTGAAGTCGAAGCTCGCGTTGATTGGAGGCAGTGACGAAAGTGAAGCGCGACAATCACCCTAAGCCGCTCTACGAAGCGCTGGAAGATCACAGCGCCGAGGGCGTCGCGATCCTCACGGCCGAACCCTTGCGCATGGCGCAGGCGCTCGTGCTGACCATGGTCGCGCTCGTCGTCGCGGGCCTGTTGTGGTCGTTCATCGGCCGCGCGGACGTGATCGTCACGGCGCAAGGCACGCTTGCTCCGGAATCGGACGTGCGGCGCATTTATGCGCCCATCGACGGCGAACTGACGGATCTGTATATCGCTGAAGGGCAGCCCGTATCCAAAGGCGATGTACTCGCACGGATCAATGCGCGCGGCGCGATCGAAGCGGCCACCAACGCGTTGCAGGCGCAATTGAAACTCGAAGATGCCGAACGCGAATGGAAAGAGTTCCCGCAAAAGAAAGAACTGATGGAACGCAAGGCTGCGGCACTCAAGGATCAGCTCGAAGTCGAAGAGCGTCAGCACGAGAACCGCATTTCGGAGGGCACGACCAAGCTCGCCGAAGGTCAGAAGGCGCAACTCGAAGAAGCGCGCAGCACGCTCGACAATGCGCGCCGCGCGCGCGATGCGGCCCGCCAGGAAGCGGACAAGTATGCGCGGCTCTTTGCGCAGCCCGGTGGCGGCGGTGTCGCGGAACTGCAGGTGGAGGCCAAGCGCAACACGTCCCTCGAAGCGGAAAACGCGTACCGTGTCGCGCAATCCCGGCTCGCCGAACTCGACTTCAAGCTGAGTCACGAATATGCGGAAGCCAATGCGCAAATCGAAACCAGCGGCCAGCAGGCCACGAGCCTGCAGTTGCAGTACGACGACCTGATCCGCGACATCACCAGTACGGAAGAGAAGCTGCGCCTGCAATTGCAGACAGCGCGCCTCGTGGCCGATGCCGCCGCGCGCATTCGTTTCGAGAACATCGACAAAGACAACTTCCTGCTGATACTCGCGCCCACGTCAGGCGTCGTTACCGACGTTACGTCGACGCAAACGGGCGACAAGATTCAGGCGAATGCGCCGCTCGGCGGCATTGCGCCGAAAGACGCACGCCCGGTGCTGAAGATCGAGATTGCCGAGCGCGATCGCGCGTTCCTGCACGAGGGCATGCCCGTCAAGCTGAAGTTCAACGCGTTTCCGTATCAGCGCTACGGGCTGATCAACGGCACGCTTGCCTATATCTCGCCCGCCACGAAACCGTCGGCGACGGACAAGCAGCCCGTGTACGAAGGGCGCGTGCAGCTCGACAAGAATTACTACCAGGTGGCGGAAAACCGCTACCCGTTGCGTTATGGCATGACGGCCAGCGCCGAGATCGTCGTGCGTGAGCGCAGGCTGATCGATCTGGGGCTGGACCCGTTCAGACAGCTTGCCGGATAGTTTAGACAGCGCTTGAAGACAGAACCTTAGCCGAGAGTAAAACCGCCAGCCCGCCTGTTCGTTCGGGCCACCACTTGAGGAGCGGACGAGATGACCGCGATCGTACGAATCGATGATGAAGTCGTGGATGTCGGCGAATTCATACGTCTACTGAAACTCACGGGCCAGTTCGAAAGCCTGATCGAGCAGATGGTGCGCGACAAGCTGGCTGTGCACGCCGCAAAGAAGGCGGGCGTGACGGTGAGCGCCGACGAAATACAGGAGCGCGCCGACCAGTTCCGGCGCGTGCGCGGTCTGCACCGCGCGGCCGACATGAACCAGTACCTCGATACGCTGAAAGTGAGCCTCGACGAGTTCGAGGCGTTCATCACGGACGGCCTGTATCAGGAAAAGATGCTCGACAAGGTCGGGAACGAAGACGCCATCGAAGAGTACTTTTCGATGAATTCGCCGAAATTCGATGCGATCGAGATCAGCCATATCCTGCTCGACGACGAAGGCAAGGCAAAGGAAATGATTTCCTATCTGCACGATGATCCCGACGCATTCGCGGAAATGGCGCGCGAGCATTCGATTGCCGATACGAAAGATGCAGGCGGCGTGATCGGCAAGGTACTGCGCGGTTCATTGAAGCCCGACATCGAGGCGAAGATCTTCAATGCGGCCGTCGGCGATCTGCTTGGGCCATTCGCTTCGCCAGACCGTTCCTGCTTCGAGATCTTCGCCGTGACGGCGAAATATCCGGCGCAGCTCGATGCGGACGTGGCGTCGGAGATCAAACGTCTGTTGCGCGAAGACTGGCTGATGACGCGCGCGCAGGAACACATCATCGAAGCGCTCTGACTGACGCGCGCAGCTGCCGGGGACCGCAAGCATCATGGATGCACCGCAAACCACGCCTTCCATTGCCGATTTTCTGTCGACGGTCGAGATCCTGTCGCCGTTCACGCGCGAAGAACTCGAACGTCTGGTGGAGCATGTGCAGTCGCGCTTCTATTCATTCGGCGAAACGGTGTGCAACGCTGGCGATGCCGCCGACGGCCTCTATGTGATCAAGTCCGGCTCGGTGCGCATCTTCACCGACGAGCACGGCAAAGAGATCAGCATGGGTGTGCGCAAGACGGGTGAAGTCTTTGCCGACATCGCCATGCTGCGCGCTTATGCGCACGAGTCGTCGGTACGTTCGTCGGGCAAGACGGAACTGCTGTTCATTCCGCGCAGCGCGATCGAGCCGATCATCGCGGGCAATCAGGCGGCGCTGGCGTTCGTCGCGAGCTACGTCGCCATCAATTCGGCGGGCGGTTTCGTCGCGCAGCTATTCGATCTGCGCGGCAAGCTCAACAAGCAGGAACTCGAAGAATACGTGCGCAGCGTCGGCGTCAAGAAAGTCACGGCGGGCAAGGAAATTCTCAAGCAGGACGGTCGCGACGACCGGCGGCTATACGTCGTGCGTCAGGGCGAAGTGCGGATCGTGCGCAACGAGGACGGCCGCGACTACACGCTCGCGACGCTGCGCGAAGGCGAGATCTTCGGCGAAAAGGCGTGCCTGATGCGCCAGGAGCAGGCGGCCTCGGCTATTGCGACCACGGATACCCGTCTGCTGGTCATCCCCGAGCGCACGGTGCATTTCATCCTCGAGCGCAACCCGAAACTGCGCGAAGTACTCGACGAGCGCATCAAGTACAACGACCGCGAGCTGGACCGTCAAAAGCGCATCGAGCAGCGGCGCAAGATGCCGCTCAGACTGGACCTGCATACGAAGCCCGAACTCGGCGAACGGGTGATCCGGCGCTTCGGGCTGATCGAGCAGGCGGAGGAAATGGATTGCGGTGCCGCGTGTCTCGCGATGATCTGCAAGCACTACGGCATTCCGATGACGCTCGGCAAGCTGCGCGAACTGGCAAACGTGACGACGCAGGGCGCGACGCTCGACAGCCTTGCGCGTGCCGGGGAATCGCTCGGCTTCACGACGCGCGGCGTGCAGTGCACATTCGATTCGCTGCGCGGCTTCGATCTGCCGTTCATCGTGCACTGGGAGGGCTACCACTACATCATCGTGTATGGCGTCTCGAAGGATCACGTCTGGCTCGCGGACCCGGCCCTGGGTTTTCGC
This sequence comes from Burkholderia sp. E7m39, assembly GCA_001319865.1. Taxonomy (GTDB): domain Bacteria; phylum Pseudomonadota; class Gammaproteobacteria; order Burkholderiales; family Burkholderiaceae; genus Paraburkholderia; species Paraburkholderia bengalensis. The sequence goes on from BBSL01000128.1 coordinate 12,065, forward strand.
AAGCTGAGCGTCGAAGACTTCGAGCGCGGCTGGAGCGGCACGTGCCTGCTGTTCGCGCCGGGGCCAAACCTCGTTCAGCTATCGGCGTCGCGCTCGCCGTGGCTGCGCTTCGTCGGTTACCTGACGCCGTACAAGAAGATCCTCATGTACCTGTTTCTCGCGACTTTCGTGATTCAGGTGCTGGGCGTGATTCCGCCGCTGATCATCCAGAACATACTGGACGGTGTGATCGTGCATCAGAACATCAGCCTGCTGCATCTGCTGATACTCGGTCTGATCATTTCGAATGTGTTCTCGCAGCTGATGTCGATGATTCGCGCGTACCTGTCGAACTTCATGGTCCGCAACATGGACTTTGCGATGATGTCGCAGTTCTTCAAGCACACGATGTCGCTGCCGTTCTCGTTCTTCGCGAAGCGCAAGACGGGCGATATCTTCGCGCGCTTCCAGGAGAACCAGACGATACGCGCTTTCCTCACGGAGTCGACGGTCACGACCGCGCTCAATCTGCTGATGGTGTTCATCTACTTCGCGATCATGTTCTTCTACAACGCGAAGATGACCTTCGTGCTGATCGCGTTCGTCATACCCATCATGGCGCTCACGATGATCGCCACGCCGAAGATCAAGAACTACGCGCGCGAGACCTTCTCCGCCGCGACGGATTCGAAATCCTTCCTGATGGAAGCGTTGTCGGGCGTCGAAACGGTGAAAGGCATGGGAATCGAACGGCCCGTTCGCCTGCGCTGGGAAAAGAAGTACGCGAAGGCGCTCGAAGTGCAATACCGGGCGCACGCGTTCAACATTCTGATCGGTTTCATCAGTCAGTTGCTGAATGCCGCAACGACGATTGCGATACTGTGGGTCGGCGCGAATCTCGTGCTGGCGCGCGAAATGACGATCGGTCAATTGATCGCATTCAACGCGTTCATGGGAAGCGTACTGACGCCGTTGATGGGGCTCGTCGGACTGTGGAGCATGCTCAACGATGCTGGCGTCGCAATGGAACGCCTTGGGGACGTGCTCGATATCGAGCCCGAACAGAAACCCGAAGATCTGCCCTCGCGCGTGATGCTGCCCGATCTGCAAGGCGACATCAGTCTGAACGGCGTGTACTTCCGCTATGGAGAGAACGACAGCACGTACGTGCTGGAGAACATCACCTTCGACATCAAGCCGGGCGAACTGGTCGCGATCGTCGGACGCAGCGGCTCGGGCAAGACTACGCTCGCCAAGCTGCTGGTGGGCTTCTACACACCGAGCGATGGCAAGATGAGCGTCGACGGATACGACATGAACGTCGTCGACAAGGCCTTTTATCGCGCGCAGATCGGCTACGTGATGCAGAGCAATCTGCTGTTTTCAGGCACGATCGCCGAGAACATCGCGAGCGGCGACGATACGCCGGATCGCCGGCGCATCGAGGAAGTCGCAAAGATGGCCGACGCGCATGCGTTCATTGCGAAGCTGCCGCTCGGCTATGAACAGATCGTGGGTGAGAGGGGCGTCGGCCTGTCGGGCGGGCAAATCCAGCGGCTGTGCATTGCGCGCGCGCTGTATCACGATCCTCGCCTGCTTGTGTTCGACGAAGCGACCTCCGCGCTCGACACGCAATCCGAAAGCAATATCCTCAGCAATATGCACGACATTCTCAAGGGACGCACGGCCGTCATCATCGCGCACCGGCTCAGTACGATCATGCGCGCCGACAAGATTCTCGTGCTCTATGAAGGCGCCATCGTCGAGCAGGGGCGTCATGAAGAACTGGTCAACCGGAAGGGCATGTACTACCAGCTCGTCCAGAAACAGCTGAGCGCATGATGAAAATACTCGACCAGCAACCTGAAGAAAGCGGTTCCGCCATTTCATATGCGGGGTTGATCGAGAAGATCGAGATCCTGCGCTCGACGCTGCGCTGGTCATCGCGGCTCGAACGCGCGGACATCGAAAAGCTCCTGAGACAGGCGAGTACGTTACGCGACGAAGTGATGCAGATGTCGCACAAGGAGCGCTTCGTGCAGGCGGCCGTCGTCGAGCCGTTGCGCGGCGACCAGTCGCGCGGCGCGCGGCGCCAGGCGCTGCTTGCGCGCAGCTTCATATTCGAAGGCACGTTCGGCGATAACCCGAAGCTGCTGGAAGCGCTGGAAATCGCGGAAAAAGCGGCGCCGACCGATCTGCCCGTGCTGATCGACGGCGAGAGCGGAACGGGCAAGGAACTGATGGCGAAGGTAATCCACGCGAACGGCAGCCGCTCGGACAAACCGTTCATTTCGGTGAACTGCGGCGCGATACCCGACAACCTGCTCGAATCCGAACTGTTCGGTCATCGGAAGGGGGCATTTACCGGCGCGACGAACGACCGCAAAGGCAAATTCGAAAGCGCGCATACGGGCACGATCTTTCTGGACGAAATTGGCGAATTGCCTTTGACGGGGCAGGTGAAACTGCTGCGCGTGCTGGAAGCGCATGAGATACAACGCGTGGGTTCGGACGAGCCGATCGGTGTCGATACGCGGATCGTCGCAGCGACTAATCGCAATCTGCGCAAGCTGAGCGAAGACGGTACGTTCCGCGAAGATCTGTTCTATCGGCTCAGCGTCATTCACGTGACACTGCCGCCGTTGCGCGAGCGGCGCGATGAAATTCCGCTGTTGATCCAGTACTTCGGCGACGAGGCGGCGGGCGCGCTCAAGCGCCGTCCCGTCAGAATAACGCCTAAATTGAGGGACTTTCTGCTGACTTATGCCTACCCGGGCAATATCCGCGAGCTGCGCAACTTGATGTACCGCATTTCGTGTCTTGCCGGCGACATCGCCGATGTGGACCATTTGCCGCCCGACATGCGGCCTACGTCGCCCGTGGCGACATCGATACTCGGCGTCGCGAACACTGCCGCGAACGGCACCGCGAGCGTGACCAATCTGCTATCGCTGAGCGATGCCAAGCGCGCGGCCAGCGACGAAGCCGAAAAGGCTTTTTTACAACGCGGCTTGCAGGAAGTGGGAGGCACGGTGGCGGAACTGGCGCGGCGCGTCGACATGAACCGCTCGCACCTGCAGATGCTGTTGAAGAAGCACGGCCTGCATTCGAAGGACTTTCGCCGTCAGCACGCGCAGGCGAACGCGCGCAAGGACGACGCGGAATCGAACGACGAAACCGACGTGCTGTGAGCGTCTGAAGAATGGCGCGATTCAGGGCGCCGGGTTCAGCAGCGTCTTGTCGGACGCCTGCGGGTCTTCCGCCTGCACGACGACGGCGGTGATGTTGTCGCGCCCGCCGCGCGCGAGCGCAATATCCACGAGTTCATGGGGCGCGCGCAGGCAATCCACGCTTGCGAGCGTCTGCTGGATTTCGTCGTACGTCACTTCGTTCGACAGCCCGTCGCTGCACAGCAGAAACACATCGCCGTCCGCGACTTCGATGGCGTCTTCGTCGAGATCGAGATGATCGGTCGCGCCGACTGCGCGCGTGATGATGTTGTGGGCGGGGTGATTGCGCGCCTCTTCTTCCGTCAGATAGCCCGACTGGCGCAGTTCTTCGACCTGACTGTGATCGCGCGTCAACTGGCGCAACTGTCCTTGCCGCAGCAGATAGATGCGGCTGTCGCCTGCCCACAGATAAGCGCAGAAGCGGTCGCACGCGATCAGCACCACGACCGTCGTGCCGATCCGCTGCACTTGCCGGCGGCTCGCTTCCTCGCGCAACTGGCGGTTTGCGTCCTGCAGCCGCGCGCGCGCCTGCGCGATGCATTGCTTGAGGCCCGCTGCGTCCGGCAATTGCCCGAGCGCCTCAATCACCAACTGGCTCGCGAGATCGCCGACGTCATGGCCGCCCATGCCGTCGGCGACGGCCCAGAGACCGCGTTGCGGCTGATC
>BBSL01000129.1 GCA_001319865.1 Burkholderia sp. E7m39
GCGTCTGGTCGAGGAACAACTGCGGGAGCTTGCCGCCGTTCGACGAGAAGTCGAACATCGACATGATGCTGCCCGAGGTCGCGTCGAACGATCCGCCGCCCAGGCGCTGTCCGGCGAGCCAGTTGTCTTCGATGAAGCGCACCACGGACGCCTGATCGACGAACGTGTGATCGACGAAGTTCGCCTTCGCCCACGGCGAGATCACGAGGAACGGAATGCGCGTGCCGGGACCGCAGCGGCCGTTCACGGCGCCGCCGTTCACGCCCGCCGGTTGCGTGCCCGTGCCGCACACGCCGGAGCCGTTCAGCTGGTCGGCCTGCGCGTCGAACGATGCATGAACGGGCGCCATGTACTGGTGGTCGTACCAGCCGTCCGAGTCGTCGTACGTGACGATTACGGCCGTGCTGTTCCAGTCCGGCTGCTGCTGCAGGAAGTTCACGACCTTCACGACGAACTGCTGTTCGTCGAGCGGGTCCGAGTAGCCTGCATGCGCGTCTTGCGCGGCGGGCGCCTTCAGGAAGTTCACCGACGGATAGTTGCCCGATTTCACGGCCGCAAAGAAGTCGTCCGTGTCGTACTGGTGATTGGCGGGCTCGGCCGTCTTGCCGTCGGTCTGCGTGCTGAAGCCGATAGCCGCCGTCGAACTCGGCCGCGTGTGCTGCGGGTTCGCCGTCGACGCGTAGTACTGGAACCAGTTGTGGTGCGCAATGTAGTCGGCCGTCGCGGCGCCCACGGCGGTCGCGACCGTGCTGCGCTGGCAACCCGTCGTGCCGTTCGGGTTCGTCGTGGCCAGGTTGAAGCCGCCCATGAAGCCGCCCCACGTGATGCCCTTCGCGTTGAGCAGGTCGCCGATGTTCTTGCCCGACATCAGCACCTGATCGGTCTTGCTCGAGCACACGTCGTTGCCGGGATCGACGTCGTTGATCATCGTGATGCCGCCCTGGCCGTCGTTGATGAAAAACGAGCTTTTCGCGAGCGTCGACACGCTGGCCGTCGTCTTCAGGATCTGCACGCCGTTCGTCTGGCCCGAGACGACTTCGAGCGCGCCGGGCGTCGAAGGACCGTACGTCGAGGTCCACGCGTTGTCGCTCATCGCGAACTTCTGTGCGTAGTTCCACAGGCCCGTCACGGTGTTGCCGTCGAAGTACCCCATCACCTGGCCCGTCGTGAAGAACGCGCCCGTGCCGCCGCTCGAAGCCTTGCCCGTGAATTTCGGGAACAGGTCGAGCAGGCCGTTGTTGCCCGCCTGCTGCTCCGCCGTGTACGCGTGGTTCTGGTCGGCCGTGGCCGCCTGCGCGCGGTCGAGGCGGAACGGGTTGGATGCGCCCGCGCCGTTCGCCGTGTTCAGGTTCGGGTTGTTGGTCTTCAGCGCATCCGTGAGGACGTTCGCCGCCGGCGTGTTGCCTGCCGCAGTGAACGCAGGCTCGCCAGCGGGATTCGCCGCGTTCGGGTACGTGCCGAAGTAGTGATCGAACGAAACGTTCTCGCCGTAGATCACGACGAGATGCTTGATGGGTGTAGCGGTCTGCAAGGAATTCTGCGCGCTCTGGTGGTCGTGGTTGTCGCTGCCACAGGCGAACAGCGACAGCGCCAATCCGGCGCATGGAACGGCTATCAAGGCTCGGCGAAACATAATGACGTAGCTCCCGGGGGATGATTTGTTCGTTGTTTCGGGGCGGTCGTGTCGTGTGCGCGCCTGGTCGACGCGGCGACGATCCGCTTCGTGATGCATGCCGCAAATCGGCGTATGCCGACGCGACCGCATTGAACCATCGCCCTGTGAACTTATGGAGTCGTGCAGCTTTCGCCGCTGTCATCCGTGGATAGCAGCATGAAAGGCTGTATTGCTGAAGTTGTCAGGGAGGCGCGGTTTCCGTCGAGGTGACTGGCGCGGACTTGGCGCCGCGCGTCCTGACGCGGGAAAAGTTACTGCGCGGGCGCGTTGGAAGGCCGAGTGGAAGAGGCGGCGGGCGATACCGTTCGCAGCGATTCGACGCGCACGGCGGGCAGTTGCACGCCATGCATGTCGGCGCGCGTGACGACGCCGTGCACTTTCACCTGCTGGTTTTGAAGCGAGAGCGCCTGCTCGCGCGTGAGCCCTTCGAGTTCGAACACGCCGCGCGCATCGTAGACGACGGCGTGGATGAACGGTTCGTTGCCGCGCAGCGCGAAGCGTCCCGACAGGTCGATGCCATCGCCGGGTTGCAGTGTCGCGGCGCAGGCGGCCTGAATCAGCGCGAGCGCGCACAACGCGGCGCA
>BBSL01000130.1 GCA_001319865.1 Burkholderia sp. E7m39
CGCGTCGGTCGACGCGCTGACGGTCGAGCTGATCGGGCGGCAGCACGCCGCTCTGGCTGTCTCGCTCGCGGAAGCCGTCGCGCGGCTCGAACGCCCAGCGCGGCGGCGAGCGTGCGGCTCGGCTACGCGCTGCAGATGGCGGGCCGCGATCGCGATGCGCTGGCGCCTTATCGGCGCGCGCTCGCGATCGATCCCGCGTTTGCGCAGTTGCGCAAGAACCTCGCGATCGCGCTGAATCGCACGGGCGGCGACGTCGGCGAAGAGCGGCAACTGCTCGAAGCGGCCGTCGCGGCGGACCCGTCGGACATCGGGTTGTGGCTCAACCTGATGAACGCGCGTCGCGCGTGTTTCGATCTCGACGGAGCACTCGCGGCGGCGCGGCGCGCCGTCGAACTCGATGCGTCGAGCGCGCTTGCGCACGGCAATCTCGCGCAGGCGCTCAAGGAGGCGCAATGCTGGGACGACGCGCGGACGCATGCGTCGAAAGCGTGCGAGCTGGCGCCCGGCAACGCGTCGTTGCGCACGGCGCTCGGCGTGCTGCACCTGTTGCGCGGCGACTATGCGGCGGGCTGGCCCGCGCACGAAGCGCGCTGGGATGATCCCGCGAGCATGCTGACGAGCGGCCGGCCGGCGCTCGGCAAGCCGCAATGGCGCGGCGAGCCGCTCGCGGGCAAGACGCTGCTCGTGTGGGGCGAGCAGGGCATGGGCGATGTGCTGCAGTTTTGCCGCTTCATTCCGCTGCTCGCGCAGCGCGTGCATCGCGCGGGCGGACGCATCGTGTGGAACTCGTTTGCGCAGATGGGCGCGCTGTTGCCGCGCAGTTTCGGCGCGCACATCGATACCTATTCGTCCGCGCACGAGGTCGACGCATTGCCGCCGTTCGATTACGAATTGCCGCTGGTGAGCGCGCCGCTGATGCTCGGCACGCAGGTCGGGACGATTCCTTCGGCGGTGCCTTATCTGCATGCCGGTCCCGCCGCGCGCGGGGCATGGCGCGCGCGGCTCGCCAGCGAACGGCGCCTGAAAGTCGGGCTCGCGTGGACGGGCAGCCTGAACCACGGGCGCAACCGCTTCCGGCGCGTCGGCTGGGAGCGTTATGCGCAGGCGTTTCGCGATATCGACGGTGTGGCGTTCTATTCGCTGCAGCCGGGCGCGCAGGACGATGTCGATGCGGCCCGCGCCGCCGGGCTGCCGATGGCCGATTTCACGCGCGAATGGCGCAGCTTCGACGATACGGCAGCATTCGTCGACGAACTCGATCTGGTGATCAGCGTCTGTACGTCGGCGGCGCACCTGGCGGGCGCGCTCGGCCAGCGCGTGTGGGTGCTGCTCGACGTGAATCCGTATTGGACGTGGATGACCCAGCGAAGCGACAGCCCGTGGTATCCGACGGCGACGCTCTATCGGCAGCACCGGTTCGCGCAGTGGCAGCCCGTGATGGACGACGTCGTGCGCGATCTGCGCGAACTGGCGGCAAGCCGCATGCGCCCGGCCTGACTTCAGACTTCAGACTTCAGACTTCGGGCTTCAGACTTCAGACTTCAGACTTCGGGCGCGGTGGCAGCCCCGGACGCGGGCTCTGCCACGGGCGCATCGGGCGGCACGCCGAGCAGTTGCAGCGAGCCGCCCGTCACCGCGCTGAACACGGGGCCCGCCACTGTGCCGCCATAGAACGCGCGGCCCGCCGGATCATCGATCATCACGGCGACGATCAGGCGCGGATCGCTCATCGGCGCCATGCCGACGAACAGCGACCGGTAGCGGTTTTTCGCGTAGCTCACGCCGACCTGCTTGCGCGCCGTCCCCGTCTTGCCGCCCACCCGGTAGCCGTCGACGTTGGCCGCGTGCCCCGTGCCGCCCGTGCCCGTCGCCATTTCGAGCATCGAGCGGATCGCGGCCGCCGTGGCGGGGGTCGTCACGCGCGGGTCCGCCGATGCGGCGCGCGCGGGATCACGCAGCAAGGTCGCGGGGTGCAGCGTGCCGTCGCCCGCGTACGCCGTGTACACCTGAGCGATCTGCAGCAGCGACGCCGACAGCCCGTAGCCGTACGCCATCGTCGCCTGCTCGATGGGACGCCAGCGCGCGAACGGGCGCACGCGTCCCGCCGCGACGCCCGGAAACGTCAGCGCGGGCGCGCGGCCCAGTCCGTATTCCTGATACTTGTTCCAGATGGTTTCGGCGGGCAGGTTCAGCGCGAGCTTCGCGAGCGCAATATTGCTCGACTTCTGCAGGGCTTCTGCGATCGTCATGCGTCCGTGGTTCGACGTGTCGTGTATCACGTTCGGGCCGATCTTGTACCAGCCGGGCGCCGTGTCGATCATCGTGCCGGGCCGGACGAGCCCCTGATCGAGCGACAGCGCGACCACCAGCGGCTTGATCGTCGAGCCGGGCTCGAACGTATCGACCACCGCGCGGTTGCGCAACTGGCGTCCTGTGAGACGCGAGCGGTCGTTCGGATCGAAGCTCGGATAGTTCGCGAGCGCGAGAATCTCGCCGTTGCGCGCGTCGAGCACGACGACGCTGCCCGCCTGCGCGCTGTGCTTCGCGACGGCCGCCTTCAGCTGCGCATAGGCGAGCGCCTGGATGCGGCGATCGACGCTCAGATGGACCGTCGCGCCATGCTGCGCCGGCGTGAGCGGGCGCGTATCCGACACCACGCGGCCGAGCCGGTCGCGAATCACCTCGCGCTCGCCGGGTTCGCCCGTCAGCAGTTCGTTCGCGGCCAGCTCGATGCCTTCCTGGCCGTTGTCTTCGATGTCGGTGAAGCCGACCACGTGCGCCGCCGATTCGCCCTCGGGATAAAAGCGCTTCGAGTCGGCGATGCGCGTGATGCCCGCGAGCCTGAGCTCGTCGATGCTCGCAGCCGTCTGCGCATCGACCTGGCGCTTGAGCAGCACGAAGCTTTTGTCGCCCGACACGCGACGCGCGAGGTCGGCGAGCGGCATGTCGAGCAGCTTCGCAAGCGGCCGGTATGCCGTCTCGTCGAGCAGTTTCGGCGACGCCCAGATTTCATAGGTCGCGAGGCTCACGGCCAGCAGCGCGCCGTTGCGATCGACGATGCGCCCGCGCGTCGCGTCCAGCTCGATGGTGCGCTGGTAGCGCTTTTGCCCCTGTTCGACGTAGAAGTCCTGGTTGACGACCTGCACCCAGAAAGCGCGGCCGACGAGCGAAGCGAAGGCCGCGGACAGCAGGATCACGATCAGCTTCGAGCGCCACATCGGCAGGCGCGCGACGAGCACGGGATTCTTCGCGACGGGCGCGTACGGATCACGGTTTTTGTTGTGGATCATGAAAGCGAAGCCGGCCGTTCTGGCAACCGGTCCACAGTGAACGTGGGACAGATTGTAATAAGAACGTAATCTCGATGCGAGCTTCGTGCAAGGTTTTGCCTGGTGAACGTGACGGCGGGGGGCGTGACGAGAGTGGGCTGGCGCACACAGGTGCGGCGCCGCGTTCAAAAAACGGGCGGAGCCGGCCGTTCAACTGATGCGTCGTCTCCGACGCGGCGTGTTGACAAGGCGCTCGATGAGCGCCTTCTTTTTTGCCGCCGCGCACAGGGTGCGGCAGGCGAGGGGATTACGCCGGCAGCGAGAAGCTCGCGATCGCCTCGCGCAGCACGCCGACCTGGTCCTTCAGCGAATGGGCGGCGGCCGCTGCCTGCTCGACGAGCGCGGCGTTTTGCTGCGTGACCTGATCCATCTCGCCGACAGCGCGATTCACCTGCTCGATGCCCGCGCTCTGCTCGCGCGACGCATGGCTGATCTCTTCGAGAATCTCGTTCACGCGGCGCACCGATGCGACGATTTCGCCCATCGTCGAGCCGGCGTTGGCGACGAGGGCCGCGCCTTCCTCGACGCTGCCCGTCGACGTTTCGATCAGCGCCTTGATTTCCTTGGCCGCCGTCGCCGAGCGCTGCGCGAGGCTGCGCACTTCCGCTGCCACGACAGCGAAGCCGCGTCCCTGTTCGCCCGCGCGCGCTGCTTCGACGGCCGCGTTCAGCGCGAGGATGTTGGTCTGGAACGCAATGCCGTCGATCACGCCGATGATGTCGCCGATCTGCTTCGAGCTGTTCGTGATGTCGCCCATCGTGCGCACCACGTCGTCGACGACGCGGCTGCCGCGCGTCGCGACGTCGGCGGCCTGGCTCGCGAGTTCGGCGGCCGTCGCCGCGCTGTCGGCGTTCTGCTTCACGTTCGACGTCATCTCATCCATGCTCGATGCCGTCTGCACGAGCGCGGCCGCCTGCTGTTCCGTGCGCTGCGAGAGATCGGTATTCCCCGCGGCGATTTCGCTCGCGCCGACGTTGATGTTTTCAGTGCCGGCGCGCACGCGCGATACCGTATCGACGAGGCCGCGCTGCATCGTATGCAGCGCGTGCAGCAGGCTCGCGCGGTCGTCGTGCGCGATGGGCACGGGTGTGGCCAGATCGCCGCGCGCGATGCGCTGCGTGGCTTCGACGGCCACTTCGAGATCGCCGCCGAGCGTGCGCTTCACGCTGCGCAGCACGAGCACCATTACGACGGTCGCGATCGCGCCGAGCACGAAGGTGATCGCGAGCCAGCGCACGAGGTCGCCGTAGAACGCCTTTTGCACATCGTCCATGTACATGCCCGTGACGAGCACCCAGTCCCACGGCGCGAAGCGCATGGCGTAGCTGGTCTTCGCGACGGGCTCTTCGCTGCCGGGTTTCGCCCACAGATAGTCGACGAAGCCGCCCTTGCCCTGGCCCGCCGCGTTGACGATGTCGACGAACAGGTGATTGCCCGCCGGGTCCGTGAAGCCCGACATGTTCTTGCCGACGAGGGCGGGCTTGAACGGATGCATCAGCATGACGGGCTGCGAATCGTTGACGGACAGATAGCCGTCGGTGCCGTAGCGCAATGCCGCGAGCATGTCGAGCGCCTGCTTTTTCGCGTCGGCTTCGGACAGCACGTGCTGCTGGGACAGCGTGTAGTAGCGGTTGACGATCGAATTGGCCTGTTCGACGAGCGTCGTCAGCTGATCGCGGCGGTCGGCGATCATCGACGAGCGGTTTTGCCAGGCGCCGAACGCTCCGATGAGGATCAGGCCGATCCACAGGATGGCAATCATCGAGGCGAGTTTCTTGTTCAGGGTCATGATGTATCTGCTTGTGGCGGCTGGGGTTGCGAGTAGCGGTCTTCGAGACGGGTGCGAGATTGATAGCGGCAAAGTCAGGCAATGCCTGACAGCGTTTACGACCGGCGCAAACGCTTGCAGGAGGCGGGGAAACCCGTAATCGGCATAACGGGTATTGGTATGACGAAATGCCGGACGCTAGCGCTCGACGTGGACGATGGCGTCGCGCTCAGTCGCGCTGACGGCGTTCGAGCGCTTTCAGCCAGGCTTTGGTTTGCGTGATGTCGTCGAATGTGCGCAGATCGTTTTCGATCCCGCGCACCATGTTCCCGCGGTGCGCGATCTCCGCATCGAGATCTTCCATCGCGCGTTCAGGGGTCGTGAGAGGCCCATATGGAAACCCGTAGGTTCCTCTGAACCTTGCGCCAACGTCCGATAGTTCGCGGTCCAGTTCGCCAAGCTGTTCGCGCAACACCTCGTTGTAGTGCGCGAGTCTTGCTTCGCTGATGCCGTCGATGGTTGTCTGATCGATATGTTCCAGTTCGAGTTGCAACTCGAGCAATTGCAGCAGGTTGCGTTTCGCGTACGCCTCGTTGACCCGTTGCATCAATGCGGTCTTGCGGGTGCGCTCGTCGGCGTCGGGCTCGCGATCCGGATGCAGCGCGCTCGCGAGCTTGCGATAGACATCGCGCAGCGACTGGCTCACTTCTGCCTGCGCCGCTTCCTTGCGCGCTTCGGCTGCGAGTTGCTTGGGCGTCTTCTTGCGTTTCGCGCGGCGCTCCTCGCGCGCCTGCGCTTTCGCGGTGGCCTCGGCGCGCAGTTCCTCGAACTTTTCCGCAGCGTGCTTGATGAACGCTTCGGGCGAATCCGTATCGAGTCCGTCGACGAATTCGTCGCCGAACATCTGCGCCATCATGGCCTTTGCGCTGTCGATGTCGAATTCGGCAGGTGTGCCGGAAGCGGTGTCGGCATGCCGGTCCTGAATCGGCTTCAACGTGGGGTCGCCGTGCGTGCCGATCAGCGACTGCATCAGTTCGCGGATCAGTCGCGAGATCAGGCGGCGCTCGGTGGCATTGAACGCCTTGTCGCTATGTAGTGCGTCGAGGCGGTGGACGAGCTTCACTTGCGCATCCATCGAAGCCTGCTTCAACGGAATGAACTCATCGACATAGCGCTTCTGGAAAACGGGCGTGAAGGCTTCCCATTGCGCAAGCCGTCCACGCCGGTTTTCGATCTGCTTGACGAGTGAATTGAAATACCTCTGGCCTTTCGATCGATGCGCCTGCTGTTTTTCCGGCGCGATGGTTACCGACCGGCTCGCTGCTTTGCTCATATAACGGCTGCTCCCATTTACTGAAAACGCAGCATAGCGTGTCATCGGCTCATTCAACGAAGCTGGCGTCGATTTCGAACAAAATCACCACATTTTTCAAACTAATTCCATCTATTGCCAAAAGCGGCCCCTCGGATCTGCAAGTCGTTCTCAATTCCGATATAGTCGCCATTTTTGGCTGGCTGAAAGGCGCGGGCGCGCTGCGCGAAAGCCTTTCCGACGTCGAATAAAAAATCCAAAAAATCCATTCACTCTTTTCCCTGGAAATCGAATGCGAGCGATCATTCTTGCCGCGGGCCTCGGCTTGCGACTCCAGCAACCGCCGGGGGAGCAGTTTCCAAAATGTCTGCTGCGTTTCGAAGGCGTTTCGTTGATCGAGCGCCATCTGCAGATGCTCGAGTCCGTGGGTGTCGATGAAGTGGTGCTCGCGCTCGGCTTCCAGCCGGAGCAGGTCGAAGCCGAACTGCTGCGCACGGGCCGCAAGGTGCCTGAGATCAAGCTGAATCCGCGTTTTGATCTGGGCAGCGTGCTGACCGTGCATACCGTTGCCGATGCCCTCACGCGAGGCGGCGACGTGCTGCTGATGGACGCCGACGTGCTCTACGACGAGCGCATGCTGGCCGCCCTCGTCGCAGGCGAGCACGCGAACCGTCTGCTGCTCGACCGCGACTACGAAGCGGGCGACGAACCCGTCAAGCTGTGCCTGAAAAACGGCGTGCCCGTCGAGTTGCGCAAGCAATTGGCCGTCGGCCTCGACTACGACACGATCGGCGAGTCGGTCGGCTTTTTCCGTTTTACCGAAGACGCTGCGCGGCGCTTCGCGCGGATCGTCGCGGGCTACGTGGAGAGCGGACGCGCGAATCTGCCGCACGAAGAAGCCGTGCGCGATCTGCTGCTCGAACGCAGCCACGCATTCGAAACGGCCGACGTCACCGGCCTGCCGTGGATCGAAATCGATTTTCCCAACGACGTTGCGCGAGCCACGCAGCACATCCTGCCGCAACTCGTAGGCGCCAAAGCCTGAATCGCGCCGACATAGGAGCCAAACAATGAACGCACGCGAACCCAATTACGTCACCACCCTGTCGCGCAGCGCACGCCTGCGCCAGATGCTCACCAGCAACGAACTCGAATTCCTGATGGAAGCCCATAACGGCCTGTCGGCGCGGATCGCGCGCGAGGCTGGCTTCAAGGGAATCTGGGGCTCGGGCCTGTCGATCTCCGCGCAATTCGGCGTGCGCGACAACAACGAAGCAAGCTGGACGCAAGTCGTGGATACGCTCGAATTCATGGCCGACGCGAGCGATCTGCCCATCCTGCTCGACGGCGACACCGGCTACGGCAACTTCAACAACGTGCGCCGCCTCGTGCGCAAGCTGGAGCAGCGCGGCATTGCGGGCGTCTGCATCGAAGACAAGGTGTTCCCGAAGACGAACAGCTTCATCAACGGCGAAGCGCAGCCGCTCGCCGATATCGACGAATTCTGCGGCAAGATCAAGGCGGGCAAGGACTCGCAAACGGACGAGCATTTCTCGATCGTCGCGCGCGTCGAGGCGCTGATCGCGGGCTGGGGCATGGAAGAAGCGCTCAAGCGCGCGGAAGCGTATCGCCAGGCAGGCGCCGATGCGATCCTGATCCACAGCAAGCTGTCGCGCCCCGACGAGATTCTCGAATTCGCGCGCGAATGGGCGGGGCGCGGTCCGCTCGTGATCGTGCCGACCAAGTACTACAGCACGCCGACGGAAGTGTTCCGCAAGGCGGGCATCAGCACGGTGATCTGGGCGAACCATCAGATTCGCGCGGCGACGTCGGCGATGCAGGCGGTCGTCAAGGAAATCTACGAGAGCCAGACGCTCGTGAATATCGAAGACCGGATCGCGACCGTCAACGAGATTTTCCGTCTGCAGGATGCCGACGAGTACTCGGAAGCCGAAGAGCGCTATCTGTCGGCGTCGCGCGCGCCGGGCTCGGCTGTCGTGCTCGCCGCGAGCCGCGGCAAGGGCCTCGAAGCCGTCACGACGGACCGCCCGAAGGTCATGCTGCCCATCGCGGGCAAGCCGCTGCTGCGCTGGCTGGTCGATGCGTTCAAGAAGCAGGGCGTCAACGAGATTACCGTGGTGGGCGGCTATCGCGCCGACGCGATCGATACGGCGGGCATCAAGCTCGTCGTCAACGAGCGTCACGAGCAGACGGGCGAACTCGCGTCGCTCGCGTGCGCCGTCGACAGCCTGCAGAACGACACGGTGATTTCATACGGCGACCTGCTGTTCCGCAGCTACATCGTGCGCGATCTGGTCGAAAGCGAAGCGCCGTTCAGCGTGGTCGTCGATTCGACGACGGTGGCCGAGGCGGGCGCGACGAATCAAAGCGTGCGCGACTTCGCGTGGTGTTCGTCCGCCGACGATCGCGGCCTGTTCGGCAACAAGGTGCTGCTGCGCCGCGTGTCGAACAACGAGGCGGGCACACAGGGCGAGGCGCCGCATGGCCGCTGGATCGGTCTGCTGAACGTGCGCGGTGAAGGCCGTGCGCGTCTGCAGGCGGTGATGAACGCGCTGCGCGCGCGCCCCGATTTCGATTCGCTCGACATGCCCACGCTGCTCAACGCGCTGATCGAAGCCGGTGAAGAAATCGAAGTGCAATACGTGCACGGCCACTGGCGCGGCGTGAACGACCTCGAAGACTTCCGTCGTGCGGGCGACTTCGCGCACGAAGCCACGCCGCTCGCAAAGGGCGATGCAGCGGGAGGCGCCGCGCAATGATCGAAGCAGCACAGTTCGTCGAGGCGGCGCGCGAGCGCGGCTTCGACTGGTATGCGGGCGTGCCGTGCTCGTACCTGACGCCGTTCATCAACTACGTGCTGCAGGACCCGCAACTGCACTACGTGTCGGCGGCGAACGAGGGCGATGCCGTCGCGTTCATTGCAGGCGTGACGCTTGGCGCAAGCAACGGCCGGCGCGCAGTCACGATGATGCAGAACTCGGGCCTCGGCAATGCCGTGAGTCCGCTGACGTCGTTGACGTGGACCTTCCGCCTGCCGCAACTGCTGATCGTCACGTGGCGCGGCCAGCCTGGTGTGCCGGACGAGCCGCAGCATCAGTTGATGGGCCCGATCACGCCCGCGATGCTCGACACGATGGAGATTCCGTGGGAGACCTTCCCGACGCAAGCCGACGCGATCGGCCCCGCGCTCGATCGCGCCGTCGCGCACATGGATGCGACGGGCCGCCCGTACGCGCTCGTGATGCAGAAGGGCAGCGTCGCGCCGTATGAGTTGAAGGATGCGGGCCGCGCAACGAAGCGCGAAGTGCGCGCGCCGCGCGATGTATCGCGTGGCGTTGCGCCCGACGCATTGCCCACGCGTAACGAAGCGCTGCAACGCGTGATCGCGCATACGCCGTTGGATTCGACCGTCGTGCTGGCGTCGACGGGATTTTGCGGACGCGAACTCTACGCGCTCGACGACCGTGCGAACCAGCTTTACATGGTCGGCTCGATGGGATGCCTGACGCCGTTCGCGCTCGGCCTCGCGCTGACGCGTCCCGATCTGCACGTCGTCGCGCTCGATGGCGACGGCGCCGCGCTGATGCGCATGGGCGTGTTCGCGACGCTCGGCGCGTACGGTCCGTCCAACCTCACGCACATTCTGCTCGACAACGCCGCGCACGATTCGACGGGCGGGCAATCGACGGTTTCGCCGCAGGTGTCGTTCGCGGGCGTCGCGGCGGCCTGCGGTTATGCGTCGGCTGTCGAAGGCGACGACGTGAGCCTGATCGACGACCTGTTTGCGTCGCCGCTGCTCGACGGCCCGCGTTTCGTGCGCGTCGCGATTCGTCGCGGCACGCCCGACGGTCTGCCGCGCCCGACCATCACACCGCCCGATGTGAAGACGCGCCTGATGCGCCACATCGCCCGTACCGGTCCGAACGAAGGAGCACGCTGATGCTGTTGATGAATCCTGGCCCCGTCACGCTCACCGAGCGCGTGCGCAACAGCCTGCTACAAACGGACCTTTGCCATCGCGAAGGCGAGTTCTTCGACTTGCAGGACGAAGCCCGCGCGCGCCTCGTCAAGCTGTACGACCTCGATCCCGCGCAATGGAGCGCCGTGCTGATGACGGGCTCGGGCACGGCGGCTGTCGAAAGCATGATCGCGGCGCTCGTGCCGGAGAACGGCAAGCTGCTGATCGTCGAGAACGGCGTCTACGGCGAGCGCATCACGCAGATCGCGACGCAGTACCGCATCGCGCACAGCATCGTGAAGCACGAATGGATGCAGGCGCCCGACCTCGCGCGCATCGCAGCCGCGCTCGATGACGACAAGGCGATCACGCATGTCGCCGTGATCCATCACGAAACCACCACGGGGCGGCTCAACGATCTGAAGGCGCTCGCGCAGGTTTGCCGCGCGCGTAACGTGAAGATGCTCGTCGACGGCGTGAGCAGCTTCGGCGCCGAAGACATCGACTTCGCCGAAGGCACGATCGCCGCCGTCGCGGCAACGGCGAACAAGTGCCTGCACGGGGTGCCGGGCGCGGCGTTCGTGATCGTGCGCCGCGATGCGTTGGCGCAGGCAGCGAGCCGCACGTACTATCTCGGGCTCGCGCGTCTCGCGAATCTGCAGGATCAGCGCAACACGCCGTTCACGCCGTCCGTGCACGCGTATTACGCGCTCGTCGAAGCCCTGCGCGAACTCGACGGCGAAGGCGGCTGGCAGGCGCGTCACGCGCGTTATGCGGCTCTCGCGGAGCAGGCGCGCGCGGGCCTCGCCACGCGGGGCATGGAAAGCGTGCTGCCGGCGCAAGAGTCGTCGGTGGTGTTGCGCGCGTATCGTCTGCCGAAGGGCATTGCGTACGAGCAACTGCACGACGCGCTGAAGGCACGCGGTTTCGTGATCTACGCGGGACAGGGCGGATTGTCGAAGGAACTGTTCCGTATCTCGACGATGGGTGCCATTCACGCACCCGACATCGACCGCTTGCTTGCGAGCTTCGATGAACTGATGCGCTGATCGTCACCGGGCGATCAGATCAATATCTCCACAGAGTGCATGGCGCGGCGGATTTCGGATGATTGCATCCACTTTCCGCCGCGCACCGTTTCCAGCAGGCAATCGATGAAACAGCGCGATGCGGCATCGGGCGGCTCGCCGCTGCGCGTGATGATGCCCACCATCGATTCGTCCAGCTGCTCGCGTAACGGCAGTGCGCACAATCCATCGCGCTCGGCGCACAACTCGATCAGCGGCCAGGGAAAGATGCTGACCATATCCGAGTTTCTCAGCAGCGCGTTGGCCACGGCGAGCGAGTGCAGATAGTGAATGCTGCGCGGCACGCGCAAGCCATACTGCGCAAACATCCGGTACGGCACCTGGCCTTCCGTTTCGGGATCGAGCGCGACAAGCCAGTCCAGTTCCAGCAGATCCGACAGCGTGCGGCTTTCCGCGTTCGGGTGACCTAGACGCGCGACCACCGCGCGGCTCGACGCGAAGATCGGCCGATAGGCAAACTCGGAACTCGTCGCGCCAGGCGTCTGCCGGCCGACGTAAATGTCGAGGCTGCCGTCGCGCAGTTTCGGACTGGCGATGGCGAGCAATCCTTCGAACAGTTCGAGCTGAATCTGCGGCATCTGCTCACGAAAGCGCGAGACCGTTTCGGGCAGAAACGTCAGCGCGACCCATGCCGTGACTGCCACAGAAAGTCTCTTGCGCGTGTTGCCGCGCAATGCATCAAGCGCTTCATTAGCACGCGTGAGCTGCGACACGATCAGCCGCGCGTGCGTCAGCAGCGTTTGCCCCGGCTCCGTGAGCGTCACGCCCGACGACGTGCGCAGCACGAGCTGCATCTGTATGGACTCCTCCAATAACTGAAGGCTTTGCGTGACGGCAGCGGGCGACGTGTTGAGCAGTCGCGCCGCGCCGCGAACGCTGCCTGCGTCCGCCACGGCCACGAGCGTGCGCAGCTGATGCGTTTTCATGGTGGCACCCCGTTCAGTCTCGCTTTACGCGTTTAGTGATGCCGGTCATTCCTGAAAAATGTGGCGCGGCTTATCGTTGCCACACCTGCCCGAATTGCCGCGTGCCGAGGTTCGCCGAATGGCCTTCGCTGTACTGAACGCTGCACGCAGGTCGCCGCATGTTCGACATGCAGTGTTCGCTACATATGCACAGGAGTACCGCGATGTTCGACCAACCTGCCGGAACACATACGGAACGCTTGCAGTCCGATTCCGACCGATATTCGACCGACGATTCGCAAAACCCAATGCGCGTAAACGCCAGGACATCGCGACGGCAGACCTGCTTCGACCGCCGCTCGATGTTCGATGCACTCACGGGTTTGTACAGCCGCGCCTACGTGATCGAGCGCGCCGCACTGTTGCTGAATTCGTCATGCACGGCGGCATTGTTCATCAATCTCGACGATTTCCGCCGCGTCAACGAAACGGCCGGCTACGAATCGGGCGATCGCGTGTTGAGAGCCGTCGCGCATCGACTCGCGGGCGCGGCGCGCGCGGGCGATCTGATCGCCCGGTCGGGCAGCGACGAGTTTCTCGTTCTGATCGACTGCTGCGAAGCGGCGGAACTGGCGCGCTACGCGCAGAGGGTCATTGCGCTGATCGGCGCGCCGTTGGCGATCGACGGGCAGTACTTCACGGTGGGCGCGTCGGTGGGCATCGCATTTCGCTCCGAGGGCGGCATCGATACAGGCGGGCTCGTGCGCAACGCGGAGATGGCGATGCGCACGGCCAAGCGGCTCGGCCGCAATCGCCTGCAATTTTTCACTCAGGACATTCAGGGCGAAATGGAGCGTCGCATCAAGATCGAGTCGGTATTGCCGCAAGCGTTGGCGCAAGGCGAATTCGCGCTTGCGTGGCAGCCGATTGTCGAGCGCGAGCCGGTTCGAACAGTGTGCGCCGAAGCGCTGCTGCGTTGGACGCATGGCGAGCTTGGCGCGATTTCGCCCGCACAGTTCGTGCCGATCGCCGAACGGACCGGCTTGATCGAACGGCTGGGCGACTGGGTGCTGGAACAGGCGTGCGCACGAGCGGAGCAGTGGCGCTGGAGCGTCGCGCCTGACTTGTGCGTCGCAGTGAACATCTCGCCGCTGCAACTCAACAGGCGTTTCGTCAGCAAGGTCGCACACATTCTCGAATCGAGCGGGCTTTCGCCTGCCGCGCTCGAACTGGAGATCACGGAGGGCGCGCCATTGCCCGATACGTCGGCTGTCATTTCGAGCATGTCCGCGATTGCCGGCATGGGCGTGAAGTTCGTGATCGACGATTTCGGCACCGGCTTTTCGTCGCTGTCCTATCTGCGGCGCTTCGCGGTGCAAGGGCTGAAGATCGACCGCTCGTTCGTCGCGGGGCTGCCGCATGAAAGCCGTTCGATTGCGATCGTCGAGGGGATGCTGAAGATCGCGCATTCGATGGGCTTGACTGTGACAGCCGAAGGCGTCGAAACGCAGGAGCAGGCGGAATGTTTACGTGGCTACGGTGTTGACCGCCTGCAGGGATTTCTGTTTGGGCGGCCGCTCGAACACGCCGGCTTTATCGATGAATTTCGCAGGCGCGCTGGCAGAGATTCGCAAGCGCGGTGAGGCTGCGGGCCTCACCAAGATCGCAGTGTGCCGTTTCAGTGGGTAGCGCGCGCGACGTACGGGTGTTGATGCAGTGGGAAAAGGAGATCAATGATGTGGAGAGAGAATATGTTCGATGCAGAAGCCGCCGTGACGCTGTTGAACAACTGCGCTGAACGGGTGCTGTCGGAAAGCGGTGACATGTACCTCGATGTCCTGCGCGAGGGCAACCTGACGTTCACCCATGAGCGAGGCTTTGTCGGCACGCCGGGTATCGACGACATCACAGTGTGCCTCGCGGAATCGCTCTATTTCCGCGACGGTTCGAGAGCATTGCGCGTCACTTCTCCGCATAGCGCGAGCGGCTGGACTCACTGGACGGCGTTGCAGCCGCTGGCTCACGGGCAATTGCAGTAAGTCTTCTACAGAAAAAACGCGTCTCGTGCCGGCCCGGCATGAGACGCGCGAATAGTACGCAAATCGCACGCAGATCAAACGCTTAGAAATTGTGTTTCAGGCCGACGGTCACGGACACCTGTTTGTCGGTGGTCGAATTGGGCAGATTCGGAATCTGTGCGTAGTTCGCGCTCTCGCCCGTCACGGGGTCTGTGCCGATTCCGCTTCCCGCCGCCTTCTGGAAAATGCCCACAGCGTAGAGCGTGGTCCGTTTCGACAGGCTGTACGTCGCACCCAGATTCACCTGATGGAATTTCGGCGAGCCGCTCACATCCGTTTTCATCGAGTTGTAGATGTAGGCGAGCCCGAGCGTGAAGGCGGGCGTCACTGCGTACGTGCCGTTCACCTCGACGATATCGAAGCGTGCGTCCGCGCCCTGCGGACGCGTGGCGTTTGCGAAGTACAGGCTGTCGTCGAGCTTCGTGTGCGTGTAGACGAGGCCAACGGTTGCCGGGCCCAACGTGTACGAGCCGCCCGCGCCGAACGTCTTCAGCGCATGCGCGTTC
>BBSL01000131.1 GCA_001319865.1 Burkholderia sp. E7m39
CGTCGAGGGGATTGTTCAAATCGAGATAGCCGATGCCGAACGAGAAGGGCGCCGTGTTGTAGCTCGCGGCGACCGCCCAGCCGCGCTTCTGGGAGAAGTCGCCTGCGACGCCGCCGAGCGAATACGTGCCGCTCACCGAAAAGCCCGCGATGGTCGGGCTCGTGTACTGAATCGCGTTGTTCAGATTCAGGGCCGCGTTGAGGTTGTCGACGTCGCCGATATGCGAGCCATACAGCGTCGCCCACGTGATGCTCGACGCGTACGGCGCGAGCGCATTCGTGTACGAATCGAACTGGCGCCCGAAGGTCAGCGTGCCGTAGTGTTCGTTCGTCAACCCGACCCACGCGTTCTGGTTGAACAGCGCACCCGATTGCACGAAGGCGCCGCTGCCTGTGAAGAAACTGTTTTCGAGCTTGAACGTGACGGCCGTGCCGCCGCCGATATCTTCGCTGCCTGTCAGGCCGAAACGCGACGGCGCCTGATTGCCGCCCGTGAACTGGACGTTGTGACCGCCGCCGACGCTGCCGTCCGCATGCGTGACCTGCTGGTTGTTCGTGTACGTGATGCCCGCGTCGACGTCGCCGTAGAACGTGACGCTGCTTTGCGCATGCGCGATGCCGGGTGCTGCCGCCGTCGCGGCGAGCGTGGCCACCGCCGTCGCGATGCTGCGCGGCGTCGTCCGATGCTTCATGTCTCTTCCCCTTTGTCTTTGTGATCGTGCTCTGTTCGCGCATGGCCTGCGCGCGCCTGTAGCGGCTCACAGGCCATACAACGCTATGGGTTACGCGTAATTGATCATCACGGACTTGCTTTCCGTGTACTGGTCGATGACTGCGCGTCCCAGCTCGCGCCCGAAGCCCGATTGCTTCATGCCGCCGAACGGCAGCGCGTTATCGAGCAGCGAGTGGCAGTTGACCCACACCGTGCCCGCCGCGATGCGCGGAATCAGCTTGTGAACCGCCGACATATCGTTCGACCAGATGCTCGCGCCGAGGCCATATTCGGTGTCGTTCGCGAGCCGCACGGCCGTGTCGATGTCGTCGAAAGGCATGGCGACCAGCACCGGCCCGAAGATTTCTTCGCGCACCACCCGCATCGTGTGATTCGTGTCGACCATCACGGTCGGCTCGACGAAGAAGCCGGGCTTGTCCACGGCCTTGCCGCCCGCCGCCGCGCGCGCACCTTCCGCGAAACCCGAGTCGATGTAGCCGCACACGCGCTCGCGCTGCTTCGCCGACACGAGCGGGCCGATCTGCGTCGACGGGTCCATGCCCGCGCCGATCTTCATGCCCTTCGCGATCCGCGCGACGCCGTCGATCACCTTGTCGAACACCTTGTGGTGGACATAGACGCGCGAGCCCGCCGTGCACACCTGGCCCTGATTGAAGAAGATGGCGTTCGCGACGCCTTGGGCGGCCTTGTCGATATCCACATCGGGCAGCACGATCACAGGCGATTTGCCGCCGAGTTCCAGCGACATCCGCGTCATGTTGTCGAGCGCCGCGTGGCCGATCAGCTTGCCCGTTTGCGTCGAACCCGTGAACGCGATCTTGTCGATGCGCGGATCACGCGACAATGCCGCGCCCGCCGTATGACCGTAACCCGTGACGATGTTGACGACGCCTTCCGGATAGCCCGCTTCGCGAATCAGCTCGCCAAGGCGCAGCGCGGAAAGCGGCGTGTCTTCAGCGGGCTTGAGCACGACGGTGCAGCCCGTCGCGAGCGCGGGCGCGATTTTCCACGCAGCCATCAGCAGCGGGAAATTCCACGGGATGATCGCGCCGACCACGCCGACGGGCTCCTTGCGCGTGTATGCAAACACTTCGCTGCCCGGCATGTACGGCATGCCCGCATCGATCACGCTGCCCTCGATCTTCGTCGCCCAGCCCGCCATGTAGCGGAAGCACTGCGCGGCCATCGACACGTCGAGCCCTTGCGCCACCATCACCGACTTGCCGTTGTCGAGCGATTCGATTTCAGCGAGTTCGCGCGCGTTCGCATCGACGAGATCGGCAAGCTTGAGCAACAGCCGCTCGCGATCGGTGGTTTTCATCGTGCGCCAGGGGCCTGCGTCGAACGCGCGGCGCGCGGCGGCGACGGCCTGCTGCACGTCGTGTTCGTTGGCTTCGGGCACGCGCGCGAGCACGTTGCCGTCGGCGGGATTGATGACGTCGAGCGTGCGGCCCGACGACGCGTCCGTCCACTCCGCGCCGATCAGCATCTTCTTCGGCTTCGCGAGGAACGCTTGCGTCGCGGCGAGCAGCGGGAAGTTGTTCGTCTCCATGTTCGTTTCCTTTGATGAGGGATGTTCAGTAGCGGTCCGCGACGCCCTTGATGCCGCGCGCGTGCAGATCGCGGATCAATCCGGCGCGCACGGTCGCGACATCGGAGAAGGCGGGGCGGCGGTGCGCCGTAATTTCGGCCGCTGTATAAGGTTTGAAGTCTTTCGGCAGCGCGTCGCGGTTGGTCGTCGTGAGCAGCCAGTTCAGCACGTCGGCGAGTTCCTGATCGGAGAGCGCCGAGTTCGATGCGCCCGGTACGCGCATCACGTATTCGCGTCCCGCAGGCAAATGTTCGAAGTAGCCGAGCGAATTCGCGAGCGGCGGCACTTTGCCGGGAATGCCGCCGCCCGTTGCCGTGTGACAGCCCATGCAGTTGAGCACCCAATGCTGCTGCGCGAGCGATGCATCGGCACTGCCTTCTGCATGCGCCGACGACGGCGGCGTGAAGGTCGCGGTGCAGGCGAGCAGCAGCATCGACACACGCCGAGCCGCGCCGATCCACGCCGGCACGGCGGCCCGCGCGCTGCGCACGGGCTGCTGCGCGTTCACGCGGTCGCCGGCACGAGACACGCGGGCGGCGTTCATCGGCCGAGTCCCTTCACGACGACGGCGCGTTGCGAGTGAACCGCCGAGCTGTCCATCGTCTGCGCGCGCGCGGCCTTGATGTCGGCGGCCGTGAACGGCTTTGCGTCGCCGTGCTTCTCGTTCAGATCGAACACGACGTAGTTCAACACCTGAGCCAGGTCTTCGTCGCTTGCGCTTGCGAAGCTCGGCATCTTGAAGTTGTAGCTCTTGTCGTGCACCTTGATCTCGCCGAACATGCCGTGCACGACGGTCGACGTGAGTTGCGCGCGCCCTTGTGCCGTCGTCGAATACTTGCCGGGGTATTCGGTGAGGGGCGGCGCGAGTCCGTCCTGGCCCTTGCCGCCCGCCTGATGGCAGACGGCACATTGCGCGTCAAACGTGCTCTTGCCGGCGGGGTAATGGACCGTCTGCGCGTGCGCGGCGCCCGATGTCGCGAGTGTTGCCGCTGCAATGAAGCACGCACGCGCGATCTTTCCTATGTGAATCGTGTTCATTGCTTTGCTGCTCCCAGCAGGACCGACACCGAACAGTGATAGTTCGAGTTGCCGTTCGCCATGCACCAGTTGATGTCGTTGTCGAGCGATAGCTTGTACAGCGGCTTCTCGCGTTCGTTGCGGTTGCAGAAGCACTTGCCGCACGAGGTTTTGCCGCAGCAGTCGTTGTACGACACGATGTAATCGCTGCCGTCGTGCGGATTGCGGCAGGTGCCGATCCACGTGATCGGCGAAGGCGTGGTGCCCGGCGGGCAGCTGCTCGACGTGCCGCCGCAGCAGCTGCACAGCCAGCCGTCGATTGCGCAGTACTTCCAGTAGTCGCAGCTCATCGGATCGTCGCTGGCGCCCGATGCCGCTGCGCCCGATGCGCCCGATGCAGCCGAAGCCGCATCGGCTGCATACGCGGTGCGATCGACGGGCAGCAACGGCAGCATCGCCGAGCCGACCAGGACCTTGCCGAGCTTGGCCATCGCGCTGCGCCGCGAACTGCGCTGCGCGACGCCGCGCGCCGACTTCTCGAACCATGAATCAAAAACGCCCATGTGATTGTTCTCCGCTCAGGTTGTGGTGGGTTCGATAAATCAGGCGTGCTGTTCGTGATGCTCGTGGCGATGATCGCCGTGCACGAACTCCTGCAGCGACGCGACGCCGCGTTCCTTCGCTTCGAACAGGCTTTCCAGATGCTCGCGCGTGTTGACGAGACCTTTCGAGCGAACCTTGCCGCTTTCATCCAGCAGCACGGCATACGGCAGCTTGCCGATCTGATACGCCATGCCCAGTTCCTGCGACAGCACGTACGGAAAGCGATCGAGGTTCTGCTTCTGCGCGAAGCGCTGGTGTTCGGCGAGGTCGCCGTCGCTGGCGAGCACGATGTTGACGGGCGTCGATTCGCTTGCCTGCAACGAAGGGAGAAGAGGCAGCAGCTTCTTGCACACGGGGCAGGTCGGCGACAGGAAGAACAGCAGCGTCGCCTTGCCTTGCGCGTCGATGCCACCCACCTTCACTTGCTGGCCGCGAATGTCGGACAGTTCGAAGGTCGGGGCGATTGCGCCGACGGCGGGGCCCTTGTCGATCATCAATGCGCCAGCGGGCATGATGCGTTCGTACAGAATGCCGACCTGGCGAACGAGCGCGAGACTGATTGCGCCGAGCGCGAGAACGGCAATCCACAACAAGGCGGTGGAAACGGTGAGAGCGGTTTGCATCATGAATTCCTCAAGTGAGAGAGGCGCGGCACGTTGGCCAGCAGCACATCGAAAGTGAGCAGTGCGCAGACGATCAGCAGCACGGCAAAGAGGAGCGTCAGGTAGTCGAACAAGACGATCGAACGCGTGGCCGGTTCGATGAACGCGGTAGCGGCGAGCGCCGCGAGCAGCAACGCGCGCGCGACATGGAACCAGCCGATGCCGCGCGGTGCGTTCTGTTGTGTCGAAGCTTGCGTTGAAGCTTGTGTTGCTGCAAAGCCCGAGCAGCCGCAGTCGATATCGGTGTGGCCGCGCAGGATGTTGAACGCAAGGCCTGCTGCAAACGCGAGCAGCAACGCGACCAGCACGACGGCGCCGATCACGCGCGTGTCGGGGAACAGCAGTGCCGCTGCGCCGACCGTTTCCGCTGTCGTGATCGCGATGGCGGCGGGCGCCGTCAGCGCATCGGGTAGC
Organism: Burkholderia sp. E7m39; assembly: GCA_001319865.1. GTDB lineage: Bacteria > Pseudomonadota > Gammaproteobacteria > Burkholderiales > Burkholderiaceae > Paraburkholderia > Paraburkholderia bengalensis. Next base: position 5,020 of record BBSL01000131.1, read on the forward strand.
AGGCGGTAGTCGCCGAGCGCCTGACGGAACGCGGCAGGGCGCCGCCATTTGGCAACGGCGCCGAGCAGCACGACAATCGCCGTGCTGGCTTGCGTGCCCGTCGCGAGTACAGGATCGAGCATCATGTCGGCCTCACGGATTGACGAGCAGCGACGACGTATTGCCGACCTGCTTTTCGACGTGGTGCAGCTTGCCCGTGCGCGCATCCATCACAACGAGATCGGACGTGCCCGTGATGCCGTAAAACAGCGGCTTGTCGTCGTCGCTGATCTGGATCGATGCGAGTGCGTCGATCTTCTGCTGCGACAAATCCCAGCGCGCGATGCGCTTCTTCGTCTGCAGGTCGTACACCCAGATTTCCGTGCCCGGGTCCTTGTGCGAGCCTTCTTCGCCCTTGTGCATCGCGACGTAGTAGCGATGCAGCTTCGCCTGCACGGCTGTCTGTTGCAGGCCGCCCGGACGCCAGCCTTCGGCGCGCTCGGCGTCCGTCAGCAACGACCACGGCTTGCCGAACACCGGCTTGTCGCCGTGGAAATCGGCGCTGCGCACCATGCCGTGGAAGGTCGTGAACAGATAGCCGCCCTGATACGGCGACGCGTTGGTATACGCGGGGTCTTTATCGACATCGATGAAGGCGTCGGACTGCGTGCGCTTCGCCTCCTTGCCGTTCGCATCGAGCGTGATGGTCAGCGCCTTGCCGCTTTCGCACAGACCCGTGAAGCGGTCGTTACCCGACGGATACGCGAGCACGCACGCGGCCATGTCGATTTCCGACAGCACCTTCTTCGATGCCACGTCGATCACCGTCACGGAAGCAGCGGGCGTGATGTTCGACACGTAAAGCCGCTTGCCGTCCGCGCTGAACGTGGTGTTGTACGGCGTCGGAATGTGCTGGCCGTGCTTCGGCGGAATGACGATTTCGCCCGTGTGGTCGAGCGTCGTGTTGTCGGTCAGTTCGACGACGTCGGTGCGCGTGCCGTGCGAGCCGCGTGCGAAATAGGTCGTCGCGACGAAGCTCGTCTTGTGATCCGGCGAAATCGCGAAGCCCGGCGCGAAGCCCGCATCGATCTGGCCGAGCAGCTTCTTCGCGTCGGCGTCGTATAGATAGACGCGTGCATCCGTCATCGACGGCATCGAAATATCGACGACGAACACTTCGTGCGGATGCCACGCGGGCAGCTTCTGCACGGTCAGTTCTTCGGGTTTTTCGGTTGCGTGCGCGCTGCCGATGCTCGCAGCAGCCAATGACAGCGTCGCCGCGATGGCCGCGGTACATCGCCTTGTTCTCATGTCGCCTCCATAGGGGATTCACATTTGTGTGAGGCGACTTTAGAACGACGAAAAATCGGGCCAACGCCGAAACCGGCAATGCGTGCGTGCCGATTTGGGATATTGGTAGCCTTGCTGAAAGGGATGTAGGGCGGGTGTCGGGTTGCGGGCCGTGGTGTCGTTGGGGGTTAGGGTTTGTCTCGAGATGCAGAGTTGTTTTGAGTTTCCATTTGCGAACCGGCCCACGGAAGGGAAGCGCACACGCGAGGCCCCGCGCTGTGGCGTGACGCTCGCGTGTTGAGACGGAAGGGCGCGGCTAGATGCGCAGCAGTCGCGCGGCGTTGCCGCCCACGATCATGTTGCGCGCCGCGTTATCCAGTGGAACGCGATCGAGAAAGCGCACGGGTTGCTCGTATCCCATGTCGAAGCAGTAGTCGCTGCCCAGCACGAGTCGATCGATGCCGACGTTCTTGATGAGAAACTCCAGCACAGGCCCGGAATGCGAAACCGAGTCGTAGCTGAAGCGGCGCGCGTAGCTGCTGGGCTGCTGCGCGAGCTTGCGCGTTTCGGGCCGCACGTTCCAACCGGCATCGATGCGTCCCAGCAGAATCGGCAAAGCGCCACCCGCGTGCGGCAGCGTGATTTCCAGCGTTGGGTAGCGGTCCATCACGCCGCCGAGAATCAGATGTGACGCGGCGATGGCGGTGTCGAAAGGATTGCCGAGCAGATTGCTCAGATAGTAGTCGGCGAGGCGGCTCCCGCCGACGGTTTGCTGGGGATGCAGGAAGACGGGCAGCCCCATCTGCGCAATGCGGGCGAAAATCGGATCGAAGCGGGGATCGTCGAGGTCGCGATTGTCGATGTTCGTGCCCATATACACGCCGCGCACGCCCGGCAAAGCGGCTGCGCGATCAAGTTCGTCGAGCGCATCGCGGGCGTCCAGCATCGGCAGGGTCGCCAGCACGACGAATCGCGTGGGGTGTGCGCGATAGACGTCCGATGCCGCCGCGTTCCACGTTGTCGCCAGCCGCGCATTGAACGCGCGCTCACCCCAATATGCCATCGGCACGCTCAGCGAAAGCGCCTGAACGTCCACGCCGCTCGCGTCCATGTCCCGCAGACGCTGGTCGACGTCGATGAACTTCATTGGCAGCGGGCCGAGGCCGCCGGCGGGTGTTTTGAAGGTGAACGAGTGGCCGTCGCACACGAAACTGCCGCCGTATTTCGCGCCTTCCTTGCCCACGAGGTCGCAGTACGATTCGGGGTAATAGTGCGCGTGAACATCGATCGAACGCTGGGCGGTGGGCGCGACCGCGGGCTGGGCCGCTTGCGCGGCTCGCGCGGCTTGGCCGCTCATGCCGAGTGCGGCTCCGCTGGCAACCGCGCCCAATGCGCCGAGCAAACGGCGGCGTGTGGGTGAAATACAGCACGTGCAATCCATAGGTCGTCTCCTTCTGTTTTTGTGTTCAGTTTGTCCTGAGCCGCTCACGCACCATGCGTGGCGCCCATTTCACATCTGACGACCTGCGAATCGAACAACATGCGCTCGCGTTGCGCCCTCGCTGAACGGTCGGTGACCGAGAAAAGCCACGTGCCCGCGAACGCGCAGATCATCGAGAACAGCGCGGGATATTCGTACGGATAAGCCGCGTGGGCGTGGCCAAGCACCTGCACCCACACGGTGGGACTAAGTAGCGTGAGCGCCACGGCAACTGCCAGTCCAATCGTGCCGCCCGCCACGGCGCCCCGCGTGGTCATGCCTCGCCAGTAAATCGACAGCAGCAGCACCGGGAAATTCGAGCTTGCGGCAATCGAGAACGTCAGGCTGACGATGAACGCGATGTTCTGCTTTTCGAAAGCGAGCCCAAGCAGAATGGCGAGTACGCCCAGAACGAGGGTCGTGATGCGCGAGACGCGCATTTCGTCGCGCTCGGAAGCATTGCCACGGCGCAGCACATTCGCGTAGAGGTCGTGCGAGATCGCGGACGAGCCGGCGAGCGTGAGGCCCGCCACCACGGCAAGAATCGTCGAGAACGCCACGGCGCAGATAAAGCCGAGAAAGACGTTGCCGCCCACCGCATGTGCGAGATGGATCGCGACCATATTCACGCCGCCGATCACCGCGCCCGAGGGCGTGTGATAGCCCGGTTCGGTCGCCACGAGCGCGATCGTGCCAAAGCCGATCACAATGATGAGCGCGTAGCCAATGCCGACGATGCCTGTTGCGTACAGAATGCTCTTGCGCGCGGCCTTGACGTCGCCGACGGTGAAAAAGCGCATGAGGATATGCGGCAAACCGGCGGTGCCGAATATGAGTGCGAGGCCCAGCGATACAGCCGAAACGGGATCGGAGACGAGGCCGCCGGGCCGCATGATGGCGTCGTGCGCGGGATGCACGGCAACGGCCTGCGCAAAGAGCGCATTGAGGCTGAAGCCGAAGTGCGCGAGCACCATGAACGCCATGAAGGCGGCGCCCGCCAGCAACAGCACCGCCTTGATGATCTGAATCCACGTGGTGGCAAGCATGCCGCCGAAGAACACATAGACGACCATCAGCACGCCGACCATCACGACGGCCACGCTGTAGTGCAGGCCGAACAGCAGTTCGATCAGCTTGCCCGCACCCACCATCTGCGAGACCAGATAGAGCAGCACGATGACGATGGAACTGGACGCCGCGAACGCACGGATCGGGCGCTGCGCGAGACGCCAGGAAACGACGTCGGCGAGCGTGTATTTGCCGAGATTACGCAGCGGCTCCGCGATAAGGAACAGGATGATCGGCCAGCTCGCGAGAAAGCCGATCGAGTAGATCAGGCCGTCGTAGCCGCTCGTAAACACCAGCGCGGAGATGCCGAGTAGCGAAGCGGCCGACATGTAGTCGCCCGCAATGGCCCAGCCGTTCTGCAGGGCGGTGATCTTGCCGCCTGCCGCGTAGTGATCGGATACGCTGTTGTTCCTGCGCGCCGCCCACCTGGTAATGAAGAGCGTGGAGGCCACGAACGCGAGGAACATGCCGATGGCGAGCGTATTGTGACCTTGCGAGATGGGTGTGGCCGAGGCGGCTTGCGCCGCGACGGGTAGGACCGTCAGCGCGAAACACGCGAGGAGTACCAGGCGTTTCATGATTTTTCCCCTTTGGCGCAGGCTTCGACCATCGCGTCGTGCACGCGATTGGCGCGGGCGACATAGATGGCCACGAGTGCGAACGTGAATACGAACATGCCAAAGCCGACGGGAAACCCCCACGTCATCGGCGCGCCCTGCTTGATAGGCATGCCGAGCCATGTCGCGTTGAAGGCGAGCGACAGGATGAAGGCGAAATAGGCGCCGAGCATCAAGCCGGTCAGCCCCCACGAGAACGCGCGGCGCTTTTTCACGAGCTCGGTGAAGCGGGGATTGCCGATCAGCGTCTGCGGGGGATCGGCGGGCAGGGCGGCAGGTAGGGCGGCGGGTAGGGCGGCCCCATCGTGTCCGTATGCGCCGTGAGAAGAAAGAGTGTGTTCCACGTTGTCTCCATTTGCTTCATGTTTGGCTCGCGCGGCGGCGCCTGCGCGTTGCATTGGCGTTGCGCGCCGCGCGTGCGTCGTCAGGCCGCCCAGGGGACGGCCGTTTCGCGCATCACCGCCTCGGGCGTGCGATAGCGTTCGGCCATCGCGCGCTCGGACTCGTCCTTGAGTTGCGCCTGCATGTACGCGCCCAGGTGGCGCGCGTGCTGAACGATGGCGGCGCCGAATTCGGTGCGAACGGCGCTATAGGCTTCCAGCGCGCCGCGCACGTCGGCGCCTTCGCGTAATGCCTTGACGAGTTCCATCGCGTCGCCCGCTGCCTTGGTCACGCCCATGCCGCAGTGCGGGCGCGCCACGAACGCGGCGTCGCCGAGCAGGGCAATGCGGCCAAAGGCCATGCGCGGCACTTCGAGGTCGAAAATGGGCTGGAAAAGCGGTTGCGCGGCCTTGGTCACGATCTCCGCGAACTGCGGTGCGAGCAGTGCTTGCGCGGCGTCTTCCATGTCGGCCAGCACGTCGTCGCGAATCAGCGTGGGCGGAATGCCGTCTTCCCAGCGCTTGCCTGACGAATCGGTGAGCATGTCGCGAAGCGCCGTCTGCTCGTTGGTCGCGCGGTACCAGACGAAGTTGTAGCGCCGCTCGCCGGGGCGCGTACTGTTGGCGTGGCCCGCAACCGGGTAGCCAAGAATCTGTTCGCGCGGGGGCAGACAGAAGGCGAACTTGTCGAACAGGGCTGCATGCGTGGGCGCGGAAATGGCCGCCTCATCGACGAGACCGCGCCATGCGACGTAGCCCGCGTACTGCAAGGCCACGCGCGGCAAAAACTGCTCGCGGATTGCCGAACGCAGCCCGTCCGCCGCAATCACCAGGTCCGCAGTGTGCGTTGTGCCGTCGGCCAGCGTGACGGTAGCGCGCTCGGCGTCCTCGTCGGCGCGCACGGCCGACATGCCGGGGTGATAGTGACGATCGTCGATCGAGCCGCGCAACACGCTGTACATCTTCCCCCATGCGGTGAGCACCTGAGGCATCTCGCAGGCGGAGATCATCGTGCCGTCCTTCGAGAAGGTTGCGCGCTTATCGACGCTTACGCCGATCGTGTCGTCGAAGCGGATGTCCGCCGCGTTCAGCGCCGCGAACAACTCAGGATGCGTGACGATGCCCGCGCCGCGTCCCGACAAAGCCTGCGGAACGCGTTCGAAGATTTTCACCGTCCAGCCGTCGCGTGCAAGGAGCTTGGCGGCGAACAAGCCGCCAAGCGAGCCGCCCACCACGATCGCGGTGCCCTTCGTAGTCTTGCTGTTCATCTCAGTTCCTTGCCTTGGCCTGATCGGCTGTTTCGTTCGGTGCTGCTCCTGCTTTTGCCTCGCCGTATTCGACTTCCGAGGCGGGAAAGTTCAGTTCGATGGTGACGCCCGAGGGGTCCTCCACGAAGATCTGGTGCAGGCCGAGGCTCGGCACCGTGCGGTCGCGCCACTCGAGCCCTTCGTCACGCAGCGTTTGCCACATCGCTTGCACACCGGTTGCGAGAAAGGCGATGTGATCGATGGTTCCCGTGCCGCTTTCCACCTGCGCCTTGTCGCCCAGATACGCGGTCAGTCCCGCAGGGTTGTCCGCGTCCACGCCGATGATGTGGACGATGCCGTAGTCGGCTTCGTCGTCGCCCTGGTAAAGCCATGCGCCGGGAAAGTCGAAAGGCGGGCGGTAGCCGCGCCTGAAGCCGAGTACGCGTTCGTAGAACCGGCACGAACGTTCGAGATCGGTCGTGCGGATCGAGTAGTGGGCAAGCCTGGAAACCGGCATGAGATGCTCCTCGTAATTTATCGGTCGATAACTGATCGGTTGATAAATTGTAGGGAAGAACCCGCGCAAATACCAAGCGCGAACGCGCGGGTGTTTACCCTGGAGCTGGCGTGCGCTCCAGGGGCCATATGGGTCGAATCAGGCGAGGCTCTGGGCTTCGTGAGGGCGCAGCAGGGCTGCGCCGCGCCAGTGCGGCGCGCCCGCACGTTCGTACTGCGGGGGATAGTGAATCGCGTCGAGCGCATCGAGCCGCTCGGCGGCGTGCCAGACCCAGCGCGGATCGTCGAGAAATGCGCGGCCAATGGCCACGATATCGGCCTGTCCCTCGCTGATGATGGCTTCGGCCTGGTGCGGATCGACGATCATGCCGACAGTTCGCGTGACGATGCCACTGGCCGCTTTCACGTGCCCGGCAAGCGGCACCTGATAGCCCGGCGTGACCTTGATCGACGCATGCGCCACGCCGCCCGATGTCACGCACACGTAGCTAACGCCGCGCGACTTCAGCGCCGCCGCCAGCGTCGCCGCTTCTTCGACGGTGATGCCACCGGGCAGCCAGTCCGTGCCGGTAATGCGGAAGCCGAGCGCTACGTGCTCGGGCAGTGCGGCGGCCACGGCATCGGCGACTTCCAGCGCGAAGCGCATGCGGTTTTCCAGGCTGCCGCCATATTCGTCGTCGCGCTGGTTCGCGAGCGGCGAGAGGAACTGATGCAGCAGGTAGCCGTGCGCGGCGTGGATCTCGACGATGTCGAAGCCCAGGCGCACGGCGCGTCGAGCCGATTCGACGAAGTGTTCGCGAACGCGGGCGATGTCGCTCGCCGTCATCGCCCGCGGTGTGTGCCAGCCGGTGGCGAAGGGAATGGCGGAGGGGCCTTCCGTCGTCCAGGGCTGCTCATTTTCACCAAGCGCTCCACGGCCTTCCCACGGACGTTGCGCAGACGCCTTACGTCCCGCGTGGCCGAGCTGGATGCCCCAT
>BBSL01000132.1 GCA_001319865.1 Burkholderia sp. E7m39
TGGTTTGCGGCGCAACCGCGCGCGCCGATTCCATCACGCGTGCGAGTGCCGCTTCCGTTGCGTCGTCATAGAGCCCGAGACAGCCGTGCGTGATGCGCGCACGCGGCTCGATGGCCGTCGCTCCAGCATGATCAATCCTGCGTTCGAAATGCCGAGCTGCATGAGATTCATCAGGTGCCAGTCGTTCGCTTCGCCGTTCGTTGCGCTGTACTGGCACATGGGCGAAACGGCAATGCGGTTGTGCAGGCGGACGGGGCCGACATCGACGGAGGAGAAAAGCTTGCTGGACATGACGATCCCTTTGCGTAGGTATGTGACGTTGTGAGGTTCGCGGCCTTGCGAATCCCGTAACGAAACCTTACGCGGCGAGCGTCATGCTGAGAATCGAGGCAAAGTCGAAAGCGAGCTTGCGTGCAGCGCAATATCGGCTAGATGCCGCAACTGCATGTTGCGAAAACGTATCGCGAGGACGAACGCCCTGGTCAGGACGCCTCTTTTGCCCGTTTCGCGCGTGGCGCTTTTGCCGCAGCTGCAGGCCGCAGATGCTTCAGCGCAGCCGGGACGCCATTGAGGAAGGCGTCGATCTGCAAGGCAATCTGGGCTTCGAGGTCATCGGGAACCGGCAGCCCGTAGATCCATTTGCGTACGCCGATATAGAAGATGCTGGCGTGCAGGCTCCAGATCAGTTCGAGATCGGCCGCGCGTTGCTGCGCGTTGGTCGCGGGCTCGACGCCGTACGCTTCGCGGATCTCGTTCATCACGGGAACGAAAACGCGCCCGCGCAGGCGTGCGAGGTATTTCGAGTTGATGCCTTCCTTGGTCAGGCCCGCGAAGATGAAAATGCGTATCCACTCGCGGCGCAGGATGATGCGCGAATAGCCGTGATAAAACCTGACCATGCGCTCCTGAATGGGAATCGTGCGGTCGAGAATCAGCTTTTCCCACGACGAATCCCATTGGTAGACCTCGTCGTACACGCGGTCGATGAGCGCTTCCTTGCTGGGGAAATAGCGGTAGAGCAGCGGTTGCGTGACCCCGAGCTGACGCGCCAGTTCGCGCGTGCTGCCCGTAAAGCCGTGCGTGGCGAAGTGGTCGATAGCCTTGAGCAGGATCTGCCGCTCGCGTTCCTCGGGCGCGAGGCGGCGCGCCGTCGCGGGTCGCGCCTGCGGCGTCGCGGCTTCTTCCGTTTTCTTTCGCGGCATGCTGGGTCACCCCTGATTGCGTCGTGGGGATCATACAAAGATTGCCCGCCGATAGCTAGCGCGTGCCATGCCGGCCCCGCGCGCGCATCCGCTAGCGTCTGCCCGTCCGGTCACACTTCGATGAGCCTCCTGAGCGAGTCGCCCGCCAGCGGCATGTCGCGAACGCGCTTGCCGTGGGGCAGGCTTCACGAGGCGAGGGCGTCGGCCGCGGCAGCTTCGCCATGCGGCGGGTAATCGACATAGCCCACGTTGTCGCCGCCATACCAGCCCACCGGGCGCGGCGTGGCCAGTTCGACGTTCGCGGCGATGCGTTCGACGAGGTCCGGGTTCGCAATGTACGCGCGGCCGAACGCGACGAGATCGGCGTCGCCGGCGGCGACGAGGCGATCCGCCGCCGGGGGCGTAATGGAGCCGTTGAGCATCAGCGTGCTTTTGAACGCGGGGCGCAGGGCCTCGATCATGCGAGGCAAATCGGGCTCGCCGCTCCAGCCGTTCGTGTCGGCGGCGTGCAGATACGCGATATCCGCTTCGTCGAGCATGCGCGCGACGTACTGGTAAGTGCCATCGGGATCGGCGTCGCGCACGTTGTTGTAGCTCGCATACGGCGATACGCGCACGCCCACTTTCGCGAGCGGCATGACCTCACCCACGGCCTTGATGACTTCGGCCAGAAAGCGGGCGCGGTTGGCGAGCGAGCCGCCGAATCGATCGTCGCGGGTATTCGTTGTCGACGAAAGGAACTGATGCAGCAGGTAACCGTTGGCGGCGTGAATTTCGACGCCGTCGAAACCGGCGGCGAGCGCATTGACGGCGGCGCGGCGGTACTCGGCGATGGCCTCGGCGACTTCGTCAGTCGTCATGGCGCGCGACGGCGTCGCGTGGATCTTCGTGTAGTAGCCGTTTTGCAGTTGGCCCCATACCTGTAGCTGCTCGAGGTCATCGTTGAGCCCCGAGGGCGATAGCGGCTGCTTGCCGTCGAGCAACGCCATCGAACTCACGCGGCCGCTGTGCCAGAGTTGCGCGAAGATGCGCCCGTGCTTCGCGTGCACCGCTTGCGTCACGGGCTGCCAGGCCTGAACCTGGGCATCCGTCACGAGGCCCGGCGCGAGTTCGAACGCGGCGGAATGCGGGCTGACGTTCGTCGCCTCGCTGATCAGCAGGCCCGCCGACGCGCGCTGCGCGTAGTACTGCGCCATCAACGCGGTGGCTTCGCCGCGATGCAGCGCGCGTGCGCGCGTCATGGGCGCCATTGCAATCCGGTTGGGCAGCGCGAGGCCGGACAGGTCGTAAGGAGTGAGCAGGGAAGACATGGCGAGTTTCCTGTGGGGGCGGGTTCGTGGTGTTGAAGTTCGGGTTCTGATTACGGGTTCTATCGACCGGTGCGCACGTGCGCGCGTCCGGCGAACACGAAATGGACGAACGCAATCAGCGGGAAAACCACGGCGACGCTGGCAACCAGCGTCCACCCGCCGCGTTCGAACAGCGTGCTGGCGAGCGCCGAGCCGATCGCGCCGCCCACGAAAATGCTCGTCATATACAGTGCGTTGAGGCGGTTGCGGCTCGACGCATGCAGCGCGTAGATCTCGCGTTGGCCGAGCACCATGTTCATCTGCACCGCGAAATCGAGCGTGATCCCGGTGACGACAAGGCCGAACACGCCCCATGCCGGGTGCACAAGCGCGGGCACGAAGGACAGCGCCGCCGTGCCCAGGGCCACGAGCGTGGCGCGCACGGAATGCCCGGCGTCGGCAAGTCGCCCCGCCACGGGCGCGGAAGTGGCGCCAATTGCACCCACCAGCGCGAACAGCGCGATCTCCGATTGCGTGAGTCCGTACTGGCGCGTCAATTCGATGGGCACCGCCGTCCAGAACAGGCTGAACGTGGCGAACATGAGGCCCTGATAGAGCGCGCGATGACGCAACACGGGCAAGCTGCGCGTGAGTTCGATGAGCGAGGCGAGCAGTTCGAGGTAAGTGGCACGATGCTCGGGCCGGCGCTGCGGGATGGTGAGCGCGAGCACGGCCGTGACGAGCGACATCAGAACGGCCGCGCCGCCGAACACCACGCGCCAGCCCAGGTGATCGGCGACCACGCTCGCGAGCGGGCGCGACAGCAGCACGCCAAGCAGCAGGCCGCCCATGATCGTGCCGACGATGCGTCCGCGCGAGTGATCGGGCGCGAGGTGCGCCGCGAGCGGAATCAGTATCTGCACGGCGACGGAGCTGAAGCCGATCAGGAAGGAGAGCAACAGAAACCAGCTCGCCGAATGCACCAGCGAGGCCGCCGCGAGGCTCGCGATCGACACCAGCGCGGTCACGATCATGAGCCTGCGGTTTTCCAGCAGATCGCCGAGCGGAACGATGAAGAACAGGCCGAGCGCATAGCCGATCTGCGTAAGCGAGACGACGAGGCTCGCGGTGTCGCCGGACATGTGGAGCGAGGAGCCGATCAACAGCGTGATCGGCTGCGCGTAGTACAGGTTCGCGACGATCGCGCCGCAGGCGAATGCGAACAGCGCGACGAGTCCCGACGTGAGCCGGACCGCTTCTGCTTTGCCGCCGAGGTCCGTGAGGGCGTGGACATGCTAACTCCTTGAACGATGGCCTCTTCGGGTGGCGAGGCGGGTCCGGTTACCCCATCACCGCAGCCGACGAACACCAACGCGGATAAAGGGCGACATTTGTCAGGTCGGAAGGTTAGAAGAGGCGCGAGCCGTGCGGAAGCCGGTCGCCACGCAATCTCGCGTTGCAGAAATCGCAATGGAGGCGCGCTGCCGGGCGCAGTGCGCATACGCCTTCACTCCGCGAGCGCCCCGCGTATACGTTCGGCAAGAAACGCGATGAACGTCTGCACCTTGCGCGAATGACGCCGGTTCGGCAGGTACGCGGCATAGACCTGTGCATCGCCCGTCAGTGGCTGCACCGACCACGCGTCGAAGAGCGACAGCATCTCGCCCGCGACGATATCGTGTTGCATGAGCCAGGTCGGCACCAGTGCGATCCCTTGTCCCTTCAGCACACCCTCGCGCAGGATGTCGAGGCTGTTGGCCGTCAGCCTGCCGTTGACCTCCACCTTCTCGGTGTGCCCGTCGCGCGAGAACACCCAGCTCTGCCGACCCTGGCGGTACGGAAAGCGCAGGCAGTGATGCGCGGCCAGATCGACGGGTGCCGTGGGCGTTCCCATTCTCTCCAGATAGGCATGGCTCGCGACGACGATGCGGCGATTCTCCGCGAGCTTGCGCACGATCAGGCCCGGGTCCTGCGCCGGCTCGCCGATCCGCACCGCGACGTCGAGCCGGTCGGACGCCAGATCGAGATAGGCATCCGACACCACGAGATCGAGCGTCACGCGCGGATAGGCATCGAGAAACGCGCAAATGTGCGGCGCGAGCACCATCCGGGCGTACGTGACGGGCACCGACACACGCAATGCGCCAACCGGCTCGCCGCCCGCGTCGGCGACACTCTCGTCGGCTTCGACCAGCTCCGACAACAGCCGGCTCACCTGCTCCAGATAGGTCAGACCCGCATCGGTTAGCGTCACGTGCCGGGTCGTGCGCGTGAGCAGCGTCACGCCAAGCGAAGCTTCGAGCGCATCCATCAAGCGCGTGACCGAAGACGTCGCGGTGCCGAGCTGGCGCGCCGCCTTCGAAAAGCCGCCCGTGTCCGCAACGACCGAAAACGTCTGCAGCGCGAGCAGTTTGTCCATGCCTTCTCCTTTGCTGATCGAGCAACGCTGGATTGCGTGCAGCCGATATTCTGCATCGTCCCGCCCGCTTCTAAGCTGTGCGCCTTCAGATTGAAACAGGAGGCGGGATGTCGCCCGTCGGAATCGAGGTGGTACGTGACTTCGCATGTCGATGGTGCCGGACCGGCGAAGCAAGCCCGGGCAGCCATGCTGGCGGAGTCGATGAACCGCTACGCCCTGACGCAAACAGCCATTGCGGTGCTTTCATGGATTGGCGCGATGAGTGCGGCGTCCGCGCCATGCCATTAAGAGGCGGCCTCGGGACCACGCAGGAGACGCGTGCAAAAGAACGTCTGCTTCTTCGCGCGTCCGAACGGAAACCGCTGGCAGACATTGCGCGTGAATGCGGCCTCTCGCGCGAGCATTTCATCCGGGCTTTCACCCGAACGACGGGATGCACGCCACATCAATGGTTGTTGAGACAGCGCATCGAGAAGGCGCGATGGCTAATCGAATACTCGGACCGTTCGCTCACCGATATCGCATCAGACTGCGAGTTTTCTGACCAAAGCCATCTGAATCGCGTGTTCGTGAAGATTTTTGGCGTGCCACCCGGCGCGTGGAGAAGGGCGGTCCGGCAGCAAAGTACAGAGAACACTTTGCCGTATGGAGACCGGGCATCGGGACGCTGACCTGCGCTGCGTCAGGTTCGGTTCGACGAATGCAGCGTTGCGCGCGTGTCCGTATCGATAGCCCTTCCCCTTGACAGAGAAGTCGTACGGACACTGGATCAGAGTTTGTTCTCGATCGGCGCGCGCGCTTATTTGTTGCTCCCCGTGCCCGTGCCGTAAAGCCCGTTCTCGAAGCCGCCCGCGCCTCCGGGCTTGTGACCAGGCGACGCCTTTGTGCTGCCGCGCGATTGCGGTTTGGCTTCGGCGGCTTGCGGCGTGTTCGACTCGAGCGCATGCGGCGGCGGAGAATCGGCCTTCGTGCCCATGGGTGCCGTGCGGTTGTCTTGCGGCGACGCGCCGCTTTGCGCCGGGATTTGCGCGCTTGCGGGCATCGGCAGCGACAGGGCGGCCGCGATCGAGCACGCCGATGCAAGCGCGCGAAGCGGAACGGAGAGGAGGGGAATGGTCGGCATGGCGGTGTCCGTGCAAAGTCGTTGCGTACGGGCTATGGCGTAGCAGTCGGCATGCCCGCGGGTCGATCTGCACGTGATGAGACGTGTTTTGAAGCGTAATTCGACGCGGGTTATGAAGCGCGTCCTGAAGCGAACCGTAATGCGAACCGCGACGCGAACCGCCACGCGAACCGCAAACGCGAATGCCCGTCGCACGAATGCAGACGGGCATCGCGAAGCTTACTGAGCGCGTGCCGCCGCGCTCAGTGACCGTCAGCCAGCATCAACCGCCTTCAGCCGAAACCCGCGCCGAGTCGCTGATATGCGGCGACGCGCCGAACGGCATCTCGAGCGAAGGCTCCGCATGCTGCTGCGCATACGCGCGGCGCATCGGCTTGAGCACGAAGAGCGCCAGCAGGGCGGCGACGGCTGCCATGCCCGACGCCAGCATGAAGACGGCGTGCCAGCTGCCCGTCGCGGCCGTGACGATGCTCGTGAACGGCACCAGCAGCGCCGCCGTGCCTTTGGCCGTGTAGAGCAGGCCAGCGTTGGTCGCGGCGAACTTCGGGCCGAACGTGTCGCCACACGTAGCGGGGAACAGGCTGTAGATTTCGCCCCACGCGAAGAACACGATGCCCGTCAGCACGACGAACGCCACCGGGCTCTGGCCGAACTTCGACAGCGCGAGGATGCCGATCGCCTCGATGCCGAACGCGACGAACATCGTGTTCTCGCGGCCGATGCGGTCGGAGATCCAGCCGAAGAACGGACGCGTCAAACCGTTGAGCACGCGGTCGATCGTCAACGCGAAGGTCAGCGCGGGCAAGGTCAGACCGAGCAGCGAAACGGGCGAGTCGTGCAGGCCGAAATCCTTCGCGATGGGGCCGAGCTGCGCCGTCGCCATCAGGCCGCCTGCCGCCATCATCACGAACATCAGGTACATGACCCAGAACACGGGTGCGGAGACCACTTCGCGCGGCGTCGCGTTGTGGACGAGGCGCTTGACTGCGCTCTTCGCGTTCGCGAGCAGGCTGGCGGGCGGGGCGAGCAGGAACAGGCCGAGCAGGAACACGACAATTCCTTGGCCGAGGCCGAACCACAGGAACGTCGCTTCATAGCCGCTGCTCTTGATCATGTTGGCGATGGGCACGACGGTCGCCGCCGAGCCCGCGCCGAAGCCGGCCGCCGTGATGCCCGCCGCGAGCCCGCGGCGCGTCGGGAACCATTTGAGCGCATTGCCGACGCACGTGCCATACACGGCGCCCGCGCCAATCCCGCCGATCGCGGCCGCGATGTAGAGCAGCGGCAGCGACGACGCGGCCGAGTTGATCGTCCACGCCACCGCGCACAACAACCCGCCGCCGACCACGACGGGCTTCGGGCCGTACTTGTCGACGAGATAGCCTTCGATCGGCACGAGCCAGGTTTCCGTCACGACGAAGATCGTGAACGCGACCTGAATGGCCGCGCGGCCCCAGTGATATTTCTCGTCGATCGGGTTGACGAACAGCGTCCAGCCGTACTGCATGTTGGCGATCATCGCCATGCAGATCACGCCGAATACGAGTTGCACCCACGGTGATGCGTACCACGACGACGGCCCTGCCTGATGCTCTGTCTTCATCGCTGTCTCCTTTGTCAACCAGCTTGTCTTCCAGGTTTGCGGGTGGCCTTGGCGGCTCTCTGTCGATCCACCATCGCCGAAAATGCGGCGCTGATAGATTCCATACGATATGTGATATATCAAGTAAGTCAAGTGAAAGCGTCAAGGGGTTTTCACCAAGTCAAACCTACTGATGAAAGGAAGTTGTATGTGTGCGCTGCAGAGTTCGGCGAGCCAAAAAAAAGCCCACCGGCTAGCACGGGTGGGCTGAGGACATGTGCGAGACAGGCGTGTTCGCGACATGCCCTGTCGTTATAGATGAAAGTAAAACGTAAAGAAAGTTTTTTAAATGTAAGTTGTGGTGAGGCGCACACAGGTGGTCAAAACGGTCATCGAACGAAGGGGCTCGCGCGAGCCGATGGGCTCGTCATCTAATCCGTCTCCCTGCGTAATTTGATAAGGCCTCCAAATCGATGAGGTTGGCCCTTGTTTTAGGGGCTAAAAGCGGTGCTGACGATGCGTTCACGACGTGTACCGCGTCGTGTATCGCGACGCGGATTGCGCTTGCCATCGCATCGCTGCAAGCAGGGAAGGCAGCGCGGGAGAGCGGCCGTAGACCGGGCTATCGGTGATAACCCTTCGTTGACGCTCATCGGCGCGAACCGCTAAAGTGTTCGCATTCTGAAAGGTTGTGCGACATGCGAACACAACCCGAGATTTCCTTCATGTTGCACCGGCCAGAACGCATCTCGCGCCGCGCTTGCAACGCACTGTAGAGTGACAGACGGCGCGGCGCGTACTCCGCGCCGCACGCAGCAGGAGACAGGCGATGAACCGCACTTCCGTCGTGAACGTCCAGACGTTCATCAATGAGCAGCCATTCGGCGCATTTCAGTGGCTCGTGTTTTTCATGTGCTTCGTGATCGTCCTGCTGGACGGCTTCGACACGGCTGCCATCGGCTTCATCGCGCCGTCGCTGCTGGGCGAATGGGGACTCACGAAGCCGGATCTCGCGCCCGTGCTGAGCGCCGCGCTGTTCGGCCTCGCGTGCGGCGCGCTCGTGTCGGGCCCGCTGTCCGACCGGCTCGGGCGCCGTTCGCTGCTGCTCGGCTCGGTGTTCCTGTTCGGCATCGCGTGTCTCGCATCGTCGTTTTCTTCGAGCATCGGGCAACTGACGACGCTGCGTTTCGTCACGGGCGTCGGGCTCGGCGCGGCCATGCCGAACGCGGTGACGATGATGGGCGAGTTCTGTCCGGACAGGCGCCGCGCGACGGTGATCAACCTGATGTTTTGCGGCTTTCCGCTTGGCGCGGCGTTCGGCGGCTTTCTCGCTGCGTGGATGATTCCGCACTTCGGCTGGCGCAGCGTGCTCGTGCTCGGCGGTGTGACGCCGCTGCTGCTCGGCGTCGTGCTGCTTCTGAAGATGCCGGAGTCGGTGCGCTTCATGGTCGCGAACAGTTATGCCGTCGAGCGGATTCGCACGACGCTCGCGCGCATCTCGCCGCAAGCGCTCAACGCCGGTTCGTTCGTGATGACGGAGACGGCGCCGCAGACGGGCAGCAAGGGCGTTGGCCTCGTGCTGTCGCGCCCGTACATCGTCGGCTCGGTGATGCTGTGGCTCACGTACTTCATGGGCCTCGTGATCTTCTACGCGTCGATCAACTGGATGCCGATCCTGCTGAAGGACGCGGGTCTGACGCCGAAAAGCGCGACGCTGATCTCGGCGCTGTTCCCTCTTGGCGGCGTCGGTGCCGTGCTGTGCGGCGTCCTGATGGACCGCTTCAACGCGAACCGCGTGATCGCCGTCTGCTACGCGCTGACGGCCGTGAGCGTCTACTGCATCGGGCAGGCGGCGGGCAACGTCGGCGCGCTCGTGGCGATCGTGTTCATTGCGGGTGTGCTGATGAACACCGCGCAATCGTCGATGCCCGCGCTCGCCGCCGCGTTCTATCCGACGGAAGGACGCGGCACGGGCGTCGCGTGGATGCTCGGCGTGGGCCGTTTCGGCGGCATCGCAGGGTCGTTTCTGGTGGCGGAACTGACGCGCCGGCACTTCACGTTTTCCGGCGTGTTCGCGACGATCGCGATTGCCGGGCTGGTTGCATGCGTCGCGCTGCTGGTCAAGCAGATGGCGAAGCCGCAGACGGCAGGCGTCGCGCCGGGCAAGGTGGAGTCGCTCGGCCACTGACAGCGCCACGCCGAAAACCGCGAGACGCCAGCACGCCAGCAAGCGTCCTTTCGCGCCCGCGACCGTCGAGGTCGCGGGCGCTTTGCATTCCAGCCCGCGAAGCGGCGCGAAGCCTGTCTGGCCGCCGCCGCGCGGCTAAAGTTTCGCCGACGCACTGCCGTAAGACGGTACGAGCACCCTGTCATCCGTCTTGCGTGAGGTGAGAGCCACGCAGCGCGTGCGGCGCGCCGCATCCAGGCGTGCCCGCGACCAGGCGGCTGCAGCATCCACGCAACGTCCTTCGCATCATCACGACATGACGGTAATAGCAAAGCTCCTGCTGGCACTGGGGGCCATGCTGGCCGTTCAGGCGTACCACGCCGGGGGCCTCCTGCCCGACGTGCTGCGATTTTCGGACCGCGCGGCAGAACGGATGTTGCGCGATCAGCGGGCCTCGTATCGGACCATGCTCGCTGCCTACGATCAGGCGCAAACGCAGCGGCCGGACGACGTGCCGCTGGCGCGCTGTGCCTTTATCCAGCATTTCGTGTGGGCCGAAGATCTGGCGTGGGCGGACGCCCGCGCGTTCGCGTTTCTGTTCCTTCAGGCGTCGGTTGCCGGCTGGCTGTTCAAAAAACCAGAGGCCTGGCGATGCTCGTGCTGCTGCACGGCATCAACCACGCGAATTTCGTCGCGTTCATCGTGTAGGGTTATGCGCGTCAAGTCGGCTCGCGCGTTGCCGTTAACACGAGAAGTCCGTCCACGCGCAGGCTCGACGCCGGACCGCGAACGGCCCGCCTGCAACGGATGTCAGGCACCCATCACCCAACCCTGGGGAGCATCACCGTGATTCACCGTGGACTCATCGGCTTGCTCTTTGCGTTCATCACTCTCGGCGCCGCCACCTCGCGCGCGGCGTCCGCTGGCGGCCCCGACTGCACGCGCCCGTTTACGCTCGCGCTGCACGATCACGGCCTGCTCTATTCGCAGGACACCAACGCGGGCATCGACAAGGATTTCGCCGACGAACTGATCCGCCGCAGCGGCTGCGATATCCGCGTGAGCCTGATGTCGCGGGCGCGCATCTGGAAGGTGATCGAGTCCGGCGCGCTCGATTTCAGCCTCTCCGGCATCACGAACGACGAGCGCGACCGCTACGCCGACTTCGCGTGGTACTTCAGCGACAAGTTCTATCTGCTCGCGCGCAAGGACGCGGGCATCCGGCAACTATCCGACTTCGAACACAACGACCAGTTTCAACTCGGCGTGATCCGCAGCTTCCGTTATAGCCCGTCGGCCAACGAACTGGTCGACACGCTCGCGGCAGCCAATCGCGTCAGCCAGGCGGGCGGCCTGGAGCCGCTCTATCAGGCGCTGATGCGCGGCAGCATACAGGGGATGATCATCGAGCCGTTCGACTATCCGGCGCTCGATGAGAAGCGCATTCGCGACATCACCACCATCGTCGAATTCAACGACGCCGCCGTGCCGCACGGTCTCATCATGTCGAAGCGGGCGCTGTCGCCCGACGAGCGTGCGAAGTGGCGCGCGCTCGTCGAAGAGATGCGCACGGACGGCACGGTGCGCCGCATCTTCAGGAAATACTTCAAACCTGAGCTGGCGGATTCGATGGTCGATTTCGCGTTGCCGCGATGATCCGCACGCGCGTCATCCTGCTGCCGCTGCTCATCCTCGTGACCGGGCTGGTGATCACCTGGTCGGTGTGGAATCACGAGCGCCAGGCCGCGAGGCGCGAGCTGCTGTCGGAATTCAATTTCGCGCTGGGCGAATGCGTGAGTCGCGTCGAACAGCGCATGGCGACCTACGAGCAGATGCTGCGCGGCGTGCAAGGCATGTTCGCCGCGCGCGGCTCGCTCGATCTCGACGCATTTCACGGCTACCTGAACGCGATCAACGCCGACGCGAACTTCGCGGGCGTGCAGGCGATCGGCGTCATGCAGTGGGTGCCCGCGCGCGAGCGCGACGCGCACATGGCCGCGATGCGCGCGCGCGCCGGCTCGCGCTATGCGATCCGTCCGCCCGGCGAGCGCGACAGCTATGCGCCCGTGATCGGCCGCGAGCCGGCGCTCGACGGCCATGCGCTGCTCGGCTTCGACGGGTGGGCGAGCCCCGAGCGGCGGCTGGCGATGGAAAAGTCGCGCGACTCCGGGCTGCCCGTCGTGTCGGCCAAGGTGCAGCTCGCGTCGGATTCGGGCGCGCAGCCCGTGCCGGGTTTCGTCATGTATCTGCCCGTCTATCAGCGCGGCGCGCCGCAAGACAATGTCGACGATCGCCGCGCGCATTTGCTCGGCTGGGTGTACGCGGCGTTCCGCATGCGCGACGTGCTCGCCAGCCTGTACGGCGAGCAGCCGCCCGGACTGTATCTGTCGATCTACGACGGCACGCAGCCGTCGCCGCAAGCGCTGCTCTATCGCTCGTCGGAACCGAAGCGCCCGAGCGTGATCTCCGCCAACGAATACCTCGTGGTCGGCGGGCATGACTGGACGCTGTCGATGGTCGCGCAGGACGACTTCAAGGCGCGCTTCGGCCGCAATGCGAAGCTGCTGATCGCGTTCACGGGCGCGGGCTTGAGCGTGCTGCTCGCGCTGCTCGCGTGGAGTCTTGCAAGCGGCCGCAGCCGCGCGCTGCGCCTGGCGTCGAAGATGACGGCCGAGCTGCGCGAGAGCGAGGCGGAGCTGCGCATCGCGGCCGTCGCGTTCGATTCGCTCGAAGGCATGATGGTCACGGATGCCGACGGCACGATTCTGCGCGTCAACTCGGCGTTCACGCAGTGCACGGGCTATATGGCCGACGAAGTGATCGGGCGCAACCCGCGCATGCTCAGCTCGGGCCGCCATGACCGCGCGTTCTACCGCGACATGTGGGACACGATTCATCGCGTCGGCGGATGGCAGGGCGAGATCTGGGATCGCCGCAAGAACGGCGAGATCTATCCGAAGTGGCTGACCATCACGGCCGTGACGGCAGCGGACGGGCGCGTCACGCACTATGTCGGCACACACTACGACATCACCGAGCGCAAGCTCGCGGAAGAGCAGATCAAGGAACTGGCGTTCTTCGACGCGCTCACGCATCTGCCCAATCGCACGTTGTTGCGCGACCGCCTGAAGCAGGTGATCGCATTGAGCGCGCAGAACCATTCGCACGGCGCGCTGCTGTTCGTCGATCTCGACAACTTCAAGACGCTCAACGACACGCTCGGGCACGACAAGGGCGATCTGCTGCTGGGCCAGGTCGCGCGGCGGCTGCTGGCGAGCGTGCGCGAGGGCGACACCGTCGCGCGCATGGGCGGCGACGAGTTCGTGATCGTGCTCGGCGATCTGAGCCGCAACCGCGACGAAGCGGCGAGCGAGACGGAAGCCGCCGCCGAGAAAGTGCTGGCCGCGCTGTCGGCCACGTACCAGCTCGACGGCACGGAATTCCGCACGACAGCGAGCATCGGCGCGACCTTGTTTACGGGGCACGAGACGTCGATCGACGAATTGCTGAAGCAGTCCGACCTCGCGATGTACAAGTCGAAGGAGAGCGGGCGCAACGCGATCTGCTTCTTCGATCCCGCGATGCAGACGGTCGTGATGGAGCGCGCGGCGCTCGAAACAGCGTTGCGCCGCGCAATCGACGAAGACCAGCTGATCGTGCATTACCAGGCGCAGGTGTACGACGGCAGCCGCGTGACGGGCGCCGAGGCGCTGGTGCGCTGGCTGCATCCCGAGCAGGGGCTGGTGCCGCCCGCCGAGTTCATCCCGCTTGCCGAAGAGACGGGGCTGATCCTCGCCGTCGGCGACAAGGTGCTCGACACGGCCTGCCGGCAGCTCGCGCAATGGGCGATGCGCGCGGACCGGGCGCACCTGTCGATTGCCGTCAATGTCAGCGCGCAGCAACTGCGCGAAGACAATTTCGTCACCAACGTGCTGGACGCGCTGGCGCGCACGGGCGCCGACCCTAGCCGCCTGAAGCTCGAGCTGACGGAAAGCGTGCTGGTCGACAACGTCGAGGACACGATCCGCAAGATGACGCTGCTGCGCGCGAAGGGCGTGGTGTTTTCGCTCGACGACTTCGGTGTCGGCTATTCGTCGCTGCTGTATCTGAAGCGCTTGCCGCTCGGGCAGTTGAAGATCGACCGGTCATTCGTGCGCGACGTGCTCGACGATCCTAACGACGCGGTGATTGCGCGCGCAATCGTCGCGCTCGCGCAGAGTCTCGGCCTTGGCGTGATCGCCGAGGGCGTCGAGACGGAGGCGCAGCGGCACTTTCTCGCGGATGCGGGCTGCTACGCGTATCAGGGCTATCTGTTCTGCCGGCCGCTGCCCATCGAAGCCTTCGAGGCATTCGCCGATACGTTCGATTCGCGCGAGTGGGCGCTCGACGCGCCCTGAACGCGCGGCGGCCCGCTGAAATCCCACCGGACCCTGGCCATCTGGCTAACTGCCCGCCGCGGGCGGAGTTGATACACTCTGCGGATTCAATCGCGCTTCATGCGTCGTGCCAGGGTTGCACGCCAAGCGGGGCGCCCGTCATCCTCGAGGAAAAGCACATGATCGATCTGCGCAGCGATACCGTGACCCGTCCGAGCAAGGCCATGCTCGCCGCGATGACAGCCGCCGAAACAGGCGACGACGTCTGGGGCGACGACCCGACCGTCCTGCGTCTGCAGGCCACTGTGGCGGAGCGCGCGGGCAAGGAAGCGGGGCTGTTTTTCCCGAGCGGCACGCAGAGCAACCTCGCCGCGCTGATGGCGCATTGCGCGCGCGGCGACGAATATATCGTCGGCCAAGCGGCGCACACGTACAAATACGAAGGCGGCGGCGCGGCCGTGCTCGGCAGCATCCAGCCGCAGCCTATCGAAAACGCCGCCGACGGCTCGCTGCCGCTCGACAAGATCGCCGCCGCGATCAAGCCGATTGACGATCACTTCGCGCGCACGCGGCTCTTCGCGCTGGAAAACACCATCGGCGGCAAGGTGCTGCTCGCGGGCTACGTCGCCGAGGCCACGCAATTTGCCCGTTCGCGCGGACTGGCGACCCATCTCGACGGCGCGCGCGTCTGCAATGCGGCCGTGGCGTCGAAGCAATCGGTCGAGGCGCTGTGCGCGCCGTTCGATACGGTATCCATCTGTTTTTCGAAAGGGCTCGGCGCGCCCGTGGGCTCGGTGCTGGTCGGCAGCAAGGCGCTGATCGACGTCGCGCACCGCTGGCGCAAGGTGCTCGGCGGCGGCATGCGGCAGGCGGGCGTGCTGGCGGCGGCATGTCTGTATGCGCTCGATAACAACGTCGAACGGCTCGCCGAAGACCACGACAACGCCGCGCATCTGGCTGCAGGCCTCGCGCAGATCGAGCAGGTGAAAGTGCAGTCGCACGCCACCAACATGGTGTTCGCGCAGATTGCACAAGAGCATTGCGCGCCGCTCGAAGCGTGGCTCAAGGAGCGGGGCATCCTCACGCAGATGTTGTACGCATCGCGCTTCGTCACGCACATGGACGTGTCGCGCGCCGATATCGATACGTTCCTGGCGGCCGTGAAGGAGTATTTCGCGCGCTAAACGGCGCGGCACGCACGACGCGTGTCACGCGCCACGGCGATGCGCGCCGGCATCGCCTAGCTTTCCGTCGTTTGCCGCTCACTGGCCGTGACACTCACGACAGCCGTCTGCGCGCGATGCGACGGCGCAAAAAGCCGCAGGCCGCTCGCGATGCTGGCCGCGCCTGCGAACACGGCGCCCGTCGCCAGCGACAGCGTCGGGCCGTGGCGTCCAGCAATGCTGAAGCTCAATGCGACAAGCGCTGCGCCCGTCGTCTGCCCGATCAGCCGCGAAGTCGCGATGATGCCGCTTGCGCCGCCGCTGCGATGCACGGGCGCGCTCGCCATCAACGCCTTCAGGTTCGGCGACTGGAAAAAGCCGAAGCCCGCGCCGCAAATCGCCATGCGGATCGTGATGTCGAGCACGGGCGGGTGCGGCGGCAGCATCGCGAGCGCGGCCATGCCGCCGCATAAAATCGCCAGGCCAATCGCGCCGAGCAGTCCGGGCGGATAGCGGTCCGACAAGCGTCCCGCAATCGGCGCAGCGGCCGCGACGATCACGGGCCACGGCGTCATCAGAAAGCCGGTTTCGACCTGGCTGCGATGCAGGACATCCTCGAAATAGAACGGCAAGGACACGAATGCGAGTCCCTGCGCCGCGAACGAGCACACGGCCGTGACCGCCGACAATGCAAACACGGGCAGCTTGAACAGATCGACGGGCAGCATCGGCGCGGGGTGGCCCGCCTCGCGGCGTATCAGCAGCGCGCCGAAAACAAGCGCGACAGCGGCCGCGCCCAGCACGATCGTCGACGGCGCGCGCTGCGCCGCCTCGCCGAGCGCGAACACCAGCGCGGCGAACGTAATCACGTTCAGCAGCGCCGCCACGCGATCGAACTGATGCGTGCCGCGCGGCGTGCGCGGCAGACCGGGCAGCGCAAACGACAGCGCCACCACGCCGAGCGGCACGTTGACGGCGAATAGCCACGGCC
>BBSL01000133.1 GCA_001319865.1 Burkholderia sp. E7m39
GTATTGACGCTCATGATCGCCGCCGCGCCGAGCCCCTGCACGACACGCGCGCCCGCGAGCAGCGGCAGCGTCGGCGCGAGCGCGCACGCCAGCGACGCCGCCGTAAACACGCAGATTCCGCCGATATAGATGCGCCGGTGCCCGACGATGTCGCCGAGCGCGGCCAAGGGCAGCAGCGTCGCGACCATCGCCAGCTGATACGCGTTGATGATCCACACCGACGCCGCGGGCTTCGCGTGCAGATCGGCGGCCATGGCGGGTAGCGCCGTGTTGGCGATAGCGGTATCGAGCGACGCGAGCGCGACGGACAGCATGATCGCCGCCATCGCGAAGCGGCGGCTGGCGGACATCGGCGCATCGGCGGCGCGAGTGGGGTCGGGTGTGTTCTCGGACACGGCGGGCTCTGCAAAAGGACGCGGCGGGGCGCGAAGGCGCGCATCGGCAGGGGCGGTCGGCAGGACGACGGCACCTGCAAATGCGAATCACGCGATTTTCACAGACCGGCGCGATTTCTGCTCGGCGCCGCGCAGAAATGCCCGGCACGAAAGGCGGCTGTAAGAGCGCGCGATGACGCGCCCATAGTGCAACTAACTGTCTGCCGCTCCCCGCGCCGGCACATCTGGCACGGGCAACGCGACGACTCAATCGCAAGCGATTGAGCCAATGCGATCAGCTACAGGAGGCCAGCAAGATCGATAGCTTGCGAATATGCGCCTTGAATGCATCGGTCATCTCCCGATCGTGGCCGTCGCTCAGATGCGGCGCTTCGGCCAGTTCGACCTGACCGTGAAACTCGTCGGAAACCTTGCGCCGCTCGGCGGCAGGCAACGCGCGGATCAGGGACACCATCAGCAATTCCTGCGCGTGAATGATACCGAGCACGGATTGTGCGTTCATTTCGACCTCCATCGGAGCACGGCGATGCGAGCGGCCAGCGACGGGCGACCGGCGCGCAGCGCGAACGGCGCTGTCTCCGATCCGCCTTGTTACACATCCATACTAGTGCAAGGAAGGACGCCGTCTGCACCGGCATCGTGCGAAGCGAAACGACCTGAGAGGAACGTCAGACGAACCTGATGCGAACCTGATGACAACCCTGCGACATCCTGAGAGCGCAGTCACGGAACTGCGCTGTCGCGCTCGCTGTCTGCTTGAGTAGCGGGTTATTCGGCAACGCAACGGCCGCAGACGCGGGATATCGCAAAATGTCCTACTCTGCTTATTTATCCACCCGACCGGCTCGCGCCGCCCGCATTCGATACGCAAGCCGTTCAGCGCGCGCCGCGTCCTAACACCGGAGGCCTCGATGACAGCGGTGGATCTGGAATTCGACCAGCTCAACAGTACCGTCGATGCGCTGCGGCGCTCGATCTCCAACCGCATGATGTACGGCGTCGGCAAGGATGCCGTGACGGCGCGCCCACAAGACTGGCTGCATGCCGCGGCGCTCGCCGTGCGCGACCGGCTCGTCGCGCGCTGGATGAAAACCACGCGCCTTCAATACGAGCAGGATGTGAAGCGCGTGTATTACCTGTCGATGGAATTTCTGATCGGGCGCACGTTCACGAACGCGCTGCTCGCGCTCGGCATCTACGACCAGATGAAGGAAGCGCTCGCCGGCCTTGGCGTCGACATGGAAGCGCTGACCGATCTCGAGCCCGATGCCGCGCTCGGCAACGGCGGCCTCGGGCGTCTGGCTGCATGTTTTCTGGATTCGATGGCGACGCTCGGCATTCCGGGCTTCGGCTACGGCATTCGTTATGAATACGGGATGTTCAGGCAGCAGATCGTCGATGGCGAGCAGATCGAGACGCCCGACTACTGGCTGCGCGCCGGCAATCCGTGGGAATTTCCGCGCCCCGAAGTGCAGTACATCGTGCATTTCGGCGGACGCACGGTGCAGCGCGACGGCCGCGTCGAATGGATCGAGACGCAGCACGTGAACGCGATGGCCTACGACACCGTGATTCCCGGCTTCGCGACCAGCGCGACGAACACGCTGCGCTTGTGGTCCGCGCGCGCGACGGAAGAACTCGATCTGTCGGCGTTCAATCAGGGCGACTACCGGCGCGCCGTCGACGCGAAGAACATGTCGGAGAACGTCTCGCGCCTGCTCTATCCCGACGACTCGACGCCCGCCGGACGCGAGCTGCGGCTGCGCCAGGAATACTTCTTCGTGTCGGCGACGATGCAGGACCTGATCCGCCGTTATCAGCGCACGCACAGCACGTTCGGCCGCTTCGCGGAAAAAGTGGCCGTGCATCTGAACGACACGCACCCGGTGCTGGCGATTCCCGAGCTGATGCGGCTGCTCGTCGACGTGCATCATGTGCCGTGGGACAAGGCGTGGAAGGACATCCAGCAGATGTTCTCGTACACGAACCACACGCTGATGCCCGAGGCGCTCGAAACGTGGGACGTCGAAACGCTCGCGCGCCTGCTGCCGCGCCACCTCGAGATCATCTTCGACATCAACGCCGAATTTCTGAAGCACGTCAGCGAGCACTCGGGGCATGACGTCGACATGATTCGCCGCATTTCGCTCGTCGATGAGTACGGGCAGCGGCGCGTGCGCATGGCGCATCTGGCGATTGTCGCGAGCCAGAAGGTGAACGGCGTGTCGAAGCTGCATTCGCAACTGATGACGCGTGACATCTTCGCCGACTTCGCGAAGATCTGGCCCGAGCGCTTCACGAACGTGACGAACGGCGTGACGCCGCGCCGCTGGCTCGCGCAGTCGAGCCCGTCGATGTCGAAACTGATCGACGATCAGATCGGCACGCACTGGCGGCGCGATCTGTTCGAGCTTGCCAAACTGCGCGATCTGCGCGACGACCCGTCGTTCATTCACGCGTTCCACGAAGCCAAGCGGCAGAACAAGCTGCGGCTGATCCATCGTCTGCAGCATCACACCAAGATGACGTTCGACCCCGAGGCGATGTTCGACCTGCAGGTCAAGCGCATTCACGAATACAAGCGCCAGTTGCTCAACGCGCTGCATGTGATCGTGCGCTACAACCGCATCCGCGCGCATCCCGAACGCGACTGGGTGCCGCGCGTCGTGATGTTCGCGGGCAAGGCGGCGTCCGCGTACCGGATGGCGAAGACGATTATCAAGCTGATCGGCGATATCAGCAAGGCCGTGAACAACGATCCCATCGTCGGCGACAAGCTGAAGGTGCTGTTCGTGCCGAACTACGGCGTGAGCGTCGCCGAGCTGATCATCCCCGCCGCGGATCTGTCCGAGCAGATTTCGATGGCGGGCACGGAGGCGTCGGGCACGGGCAACATGAAGCTCGCGTTGAACGGCGCGCTGACGATCGGCACGATGGACGGCGCGAACATCGAAATCTGCGATGCCGTCGGACGCGACAACATCTTCATCTTCGGCCACACGGCCGACGAGGTCGACGATCTGCGCGCAAAGGGCTATCGTCCGCGCGAAATCTACGAGCACAACGCGGAACTGAAGCTCGCGCTCGACCAGATCCGCACGGGCTTCTTCTCGCCGGACGATCCGCTGCGCTTTTCGGACATCTTCCACACGCTGGTCGACTGGGGCGATCACTACATGGTGCTCGCCGATTTCGCAGCGTTCGCGAAGGCGCAGGACGAAGTGGACAAGCGCTATGCGGACCGGCGCGGCTGGACGAAAAGCGCGATCGAGAACGTCGCGGGCATGGGGCAGTTCTCGTCGGACCGCACGATCGCCGAGTACGCGCGCGAAATCTGGAACGTGAAGCCGCTCGAACTCACGTGAGCGTCACGCGATAAAAAGCCGCCGCGCGAACGGCTGTCGCGCGGCGGCTTTTTTTGCTTTGCTGCCTGATGTTCGCGCTGCGGCGTGACGAGACGGTTCCAGCGATCAGCCGCCCATGCGCTCGACGTTGCGCGACGCGCGCAAGCCGAGCTGACCGTGCGCGAAGTCGAACAGCAAGTCGATGTTCTGCAGCGACATCAGGCCCACCACGATCCGGTTCGCGCCGGGCGCGGCCTTGGCGATCGTCGTTTGTGCGTCGTCGAAACGGTGCGCCCACTCGCCGACGCCGAGCACCACGTCGTAGTTGCCTTGCGCAAACGTCTTGTGTTCGTCGGTGTCGCTGGCCCAGTCGGGTGCCTTGTCCGTCTCGATGCGGATCATGTCGGTGCCGCCCGTCGAGAATACGACGGGCGCGCACAGGCGCATCTTGTTGCCGACCTGTACGCAGCCCGTCGGCCATTGCGCGGAGCCGTCTTTTGCGAGCGCGAACGGCACGGCCGTGAAATCCTTCGTCAACGCAGTCGACGGACTCAGCACGAGAAACGGGCGGTTCAGGTTCGAGCGCACCATGTAGCGCTGGCCCAGGTTGGCGGGGAGTGCGCGCAGCGGCTGCGTGCAGCACCCGTCGCGCGGATCATCGGCACCCACGCCGAGGATGCCCGAGAACGCCCAGCCGAACTCGCCCGTGAAGCCGTCTTGCGCGACGCAATGCTTGTTGATCTTCAGGCAGGTGACCTGATCGACGGCTTGCACGTCGACATCGACGGGCTTCGTGCCGACGATGCTCAGCGGCACCGTGACCGTTGCGCCCGCGACCTGCGCGTCGGTGGCGAGCGCGAGCGTGGTGCGCGCGCCCGTCGCCGGATAGTTCGAGCGCGGCAACACGGAAGACAGCACGCGCGCGCCGCGCGTGCCCGTGTCGAGCATCAGATAGACAGACTTGCCGTCCATCTGCACGGGCAGGCCGATCGACGCGCGCCCGTGCGAGTCGCTGCGTTCCGCGTACAGCGGCACGAGCAGGCCGTCGCGGCCTTCGTTGATCAGCGAAGCTTGGGTCTCGGGCGGAACGGGCGTGCTGAACGTGGTCGAGCAGGCCGTGAGCGCGAGCAGGGCCAACGCGCCCGCAAGGCCGGCCATGCGCCGGAAGAAATGAACAAACAGCGGGACAAACAGCGGGACAGACATCGCACACACCTTGCAGAAGGGCGTGGCCTCGATGGCGGCCGTGCGCGGCCGCTCGTGTCTCGGCGGATGCCGTCCGTTCGGCTTCACGGCGCGCGTGGCATCGCGCGAGGGCACGCGAGATGACGAAACCGCCGACTCTACGCGGGCGGTCGTCGCTGGCTGCAAAAATGTGTGAAGCAGGGGCGCTTGCCTGTCGCGACGCGCGAGGCGGGCGTCAGTGCTGATGGGCGATCGATTGCGCGAGGCCGACTGCACGCACGCGGCCGATCGTCGCGCGGCGTAGCGCGCCCGCGAGCGCGCCGACGACATCGCCGACGCTGCGCGCCGTCACTTCCACGCGAAAGGTGATGCAGACGTTGCGCCTGTCGACGGCCATCACGAACAGGCGCGAGCCTTCGCCGAGCGCCGCGCGCAAGGCGCGGCGCGGCGCGGCCGACGAAGTGCCGGGCAAGGTCACGTCGATCGTGACGAGCGACAGCGGCGGTGGGGTCGAGGTGTCGACGGGTTGTGCGCGGCGCGGCAGCGCGCGAGCGGAACAGAGTGCAGGATGCATGGTCGAGGCGCCGCCGCATGGTTGGCGGCGCGGCTGTTCAGACGTGCCCACTGTAGCGGGCGGCGTCTCAAGCAGGCGCAAAAGCGGCTGCGTGGGCCGTTAAGTTTCCATAAAGACGCGATGCCGCGACGGTTGCGGCAGCGTTCAGCCCTTCGGCGCGGTTGCCGTTGCCGTGGCCTTTGCCGCGGCGGCGGCGAGCGCGTCGCGCACGGTTTGCGCCACGCGTTCGACGAACGGCAGATCGATGCTCGACAGTGCCTCGCGCTCGCTGCCGCCCGTCTGCACCATCAGCCGATGCGTGACGTCCTGCGTGCGCCACGTGAGCCAGCCGACCACGATCAGCATCACGCCGACCACGAGAGCCGCCGGCGACCCGAACACGCCGCCCGCGATCACGCCCGCGACGCCGATCAGCGATAACGCCCACGGCACGAGCTTGTTCTTTCGCACGGTGACGACGCGCACGTCCTGGATGTCGCGCAGCGGAAAGACCTGGCCGGCGGCGGACAGCGCGTTGCGCGTGACCGACACGCCGCGTTCGTTGAAAGGGGTATCCATCTTGACGGGTTCGAGCCTGGAGAAAGGGCGCAGCGTAACAGAAAAAACCAGCGCGTCATGCCAAAGTCACGCCCAAGTCACGCCAAAAACTCAACGGCACCCGTGTGCAGGTCATACATGGCGCCGACGATCTCGATCTTGCCCTGCGCTTCCATCTCCGAGAGCACGGGGCTGTTGTGATGGATGTCCGCGATCGTCAGTTCGACGTTCTTGCGCGCCACCGCGTCGACGAACGCATAGTTGGTGGCGGAGCGCTCGCCGCTATAGTTCGTGGCCTGCACGGCGGGCTTGATCTTGTCGAGCAGGCCCGTCAGATTGCCGAGTTCGGCGTTGGCGATGGCGCCCTTGATCGCGCCGCAAGCCGTATGGCCCATCACCACGACGACCTTCGCGCCCGACAGCTTGCACGCGAATTCCATGCTGCCGAGGATGTCGCTGTTGTCGATGTTGCCCGCGACGCGGCAGTTGAAGATGTCGCCGATGCCGAGATCCATGATCACTTCGGCGGGCGCGCGCGAATCGATGCAGCTCAGTAGCACGGCCGCGGGGTACTGGCCCGCCGCGCTCGCACGCTGCTCGCGCAAATAGTTGCGCGGCTTTCTCTCGCCTTTCTGAAAGCGCAAGTTGCCGCGTTTCATCTCGTCGATGATCTGCTGCGGCGTCATGCTGTCGCGCTGCGCCTTGGTCAACGCGTCGGCGCGCGCCGTCACCGGCAGCGCGACGCCTTGCGCAAGACCGGCTGCGGCGGCGCCCGTCAGTTTCAGAAAGCGTCGCCGGTTCGAACCCTTGTATTGCGCCGGATAGTCGTATGAATCGCCCATGATCGGCTCGCTCGTTCCTGAAGGCGTATGCATCACGCATGAGAACGAATATAGGCGATCACGGGTCGCGATCAAGCGAAAGTGACGCCGCCTGAAGCGGCGCTTGTCTGTACAATCTGGGTAACGTTAGATAAAACGTCTACTATGAAAATGAGTGCGTTAGAGCGGGAGCAGGCGTCGCTGCTCGATCAGGCAAAACAGATCGCGCAAGGGCTGGGGCAGACGTTCGCGCCGTTTTGCGAAGTCGTCGTGCACGATTTGCGCGACCCGAAACATTCGATTCTCGCCATCCACAACAATCTGTCCGGGCGCGCGGTCGGCGATCCGACCACGGAACTGGGGCTCGCGCGCATCGCCGACGACGCCTACCCGCAACTGCTGACCAACTACCCGAACCAGTTCGCCGACGGGCGGCGCGCCAAGAGCACGTCGATCGGCATCAAGGATTCGACCGGGCGCTACATCGCCGCGTTGTGTCTGAACGTCGATCTGAATCTCTTTCGCGGCATTCAGAACATGCTCGAGCAATTCTGCACGGCGTCTGGTGTCGGCGCGAAAGAGTCGCTCGATCCCGCCAATGCCGAGGTCATCCGCGAACGCATCGATCAATACGCGATGTCGCTCGCGACCACGCCGCAGGCGCTCAAGACCGAGCAGCGCCGCGCGTTGATGCAGGAACTGAAGCAGGCGGGTTTTCTGGAAGTGCGCCGGTCGATGGAGGTCATTGCTGCGCATCTCGGCGTCTCGCGCGCGACGGTGTACAACGACGCCAAGTGACGCCAGATGATTCGCATGCGTATCTACAAAACGTCTTGACATAGACGTTATGTCTAATCACAATCTGTCCTGATCCAGCGGCTTCAATCGAGATTTCCATGACCCAGCTTCCGTTGCCCACTTACGACGACATCGTCGCCGCCTCGAAGCGCGTCGAAGGCGTCGCGCACCGCACGCCTGTGCTGACTTCGCGCACCGTCAACGAAGCGTTGGGCGCGCAAGTGTTCTTCAAGTGCGAAAACCTGCAGCGCATGGGCGCGTTCAAGTTTCGCGGCGCGTTCAACGCGCTGTCGAAATTCGACGAAGGGCAGCGGCGCCGCGGCGTGGTGGCGTTTTCTTCGGGCAATCATGCGCAGGCCGTCGCGCTGTCCGCGCAACTGCTGAACATGCCCGCGACGATCGTGATGCCGCATGACGCGCCGCAGATCAAGGTCGACGCAACGAAGGGCTACGGCGGCAACGTGGTCATTTACGACCGCTACAAGGAAGACCGCGAGCAGATCGGCCGCGAACTGGCGCAGAAGCACGGCCTGACGCTGATTCCGCCATACGATCACCCCGACGTGATCGCGGGGCAGGGCACCGCGGCCAAGGAACTGTTCGACGAGGTCGGCGCGCTGGATGCGTTTTTCGCGCCGCTCGGCGGCGGCGGTCTGCTGTCGGGCAGCGCGCTGGCGGCGCGTGCGCTGTCGCCCGATTGCGCCGTGTATGGCGTCGAGCCTGAAGCGGGCAACGACGGACAGCAGTCGTTCCGCTCGGGGAACATCGTCCATATCGACACGCCTCGGACCATTGCCGACGGCGCGCAAACGCAGCATCTCGGGCACTACACGTTCCCGATCATCCGGCGCGACGTGACTGACGTGCTGACCGCGAACGATGCGGAACTCGTCGAATGCATGCGCTTTTTTGCCGCGCGCATGAAGATCGTCGTGGAGCCGACGGGTTGTCTCGGCTTCGCCGCCGTGCGCCAGATGAAGGATCGGCTCAAGGGCAAGCGTGTCGGCGTGCTGATCAGCGGCGGCAACGTCGATGTGCAGAAGTTCGCCGAACTGCTGTCGGCAAATTGAACGACGGAAGGCCACGCTCGCGTCGCCCGAATTCGCCGCTTCCGTCACGCAGTGTGTGACAGGCGCCGTTCCGCCATGTGCGTTCGACGCGAGCATCGTGCTCGTCGTCGATTCGCCGCTCGTCGAAGGTAACGAGGAGAGCGCATTCAACGCGGGCCGCCTCGACCGTTCGATCGTCATGAATGCCGCGGACTATGTCCGCGTCGCCAATCCGCTTCTTGCCGATATCTCGCAGCCGTTTGCGTTTCCGTTTGCGTCTTGACCGGCTTGTCGTGCCGCGTTTGTCGATGATGCGAACCCACTTCCGGCCCAGGGCTGTGCCTCAGTGCATTGCCCGCGTGGCTGCACGAATTCGCGCTTGCTCATAAAATCATCGCGCGCCCGGCGAGTGCGCAGCTTTTGATGAACGTAGCAGGCGCGGCATGAGCAAGCAGTTTCGATGTGGCCGCGCGAATGACCCGACATGGAAGAAGTATTCGTTTCGAAATCGAGCGCGATTGCGCGCATCGTGATGGCGCGTAAGGCACTGCTGAAAGACCCCAATGAAACGACCGCTTTGACAAGCGACGAGACGGCAAAGCGCCTCGAGCGGCTGGAACGCCTGCTGTTCGACGTGCGCGCAGGACGCACGCGCGACTTCACGATGCCGACGTCGGATGGAGAAGTGCGGGTGTTCGTGACGGAGGATTCGGACGTCGGGCGGATGGCGTAAGCGCTAAAGCGATGCAAAAACTAGCGGCGTTCGGACGACAATGTCAACGCAAACGCTGACAGAAGATGTGCCGCCAAACAAGCGCGCCCGCTATACCGACGATGGAGCCCACGATCACCAATGCGCACGCAAAGTAGATCAGCAGCGCGATTGCGCGCATCGTCCGGCATATCGTCATTCGCAAATATTCTGAAGCCGAAACGGATAGCCATATCAATGCAATACGGTGTGTTACCGGCTGTTGCCAGATAGAGTGCGGTCAAATGGCGCGCAGCAAAAACCGTCAGAAGCACGCACAAGACAATCTATAAAATGGTCGCCGACCGGCGTGAACGAACCGCGCCTCCATTACTCGATGCTTGTCTAGTCTTAGCGAAACGCAATCAGGCAAATGCGAAAAATGGACGCGATCGATGCGCAGCAACTGATCGTCACTAAATTTGGCGGGAAGCGAAACCGCAATTGATCCGCCGATGACTTTCCGGCAGGTATTGGGTTGAGCCGGCATCGGGAAGCGACGGTTAGAACACCAGCACCTGCACGGCCGATAGAGGCTGCGGCCGGATGCCGTTTTCTGCTACTTCCAGCTCCAAAAACAAAATGCCGTTCAGTCTCATAACTGAACGGCGCAAAGCGAAACGCGTCGAAGCGCTACACCAGACAACGCAGCCTAGAACTTGTGGCGCATGCCGACGCGGAACGCCAGCTGGTTCTGCGAACCGTTACCCGACGGACCGAAGTACGCCGACGGGCTCGAACCGATCTGAGCCTGGATTTGCTGCGTGCCCGTCTTGCCCGACGCGTCCTGGTAGATGGTCAGCAGATAGACGTCCGTGCGCTTCGACAGTGCGTAGTCGACGCTTGCGTTCACCTGGTTGAAGTGACCCGTCGTGAGACCCGACAGACGCGAGTACGTGTAGCCGACGCCAGCCGTCAGCGCAGGCGTGAACATGTACTTCACACCGCCTTCGTAGTTGTTGAACATCGTCGAGCTACCCGTGATCGGCTCGAAGAACGTGTTCGTCCACAGCGCGTAGATCGTTGCCGGGCCGACGATGTAGCGGCCGCCCAGGCCGAACGTGCGCAGGTCGCGCACGGTGCCCGTGCCGACGTTGGCGATCGTCGTCGGGAACGACGGCGTTGCCTGGCTCGGGAAGCGGATGTCCGTGTACGCTGCGCCAATGCCGATCGGGCCGTTCGCATAGTTCGCGCCGAAGCTGTACGCGCGCGACGAACCTGCGACGGGTGCTGCCGCCGTCCCCGTTTGCGGCGCGCCGCCGAATGCGCCAGCCTGGTTCGAGAAGCCGTACATCGCGCCGAACGTGAAGCCCGCGTAGTTCGCGCTCGAGAACTTGACGGCGTTGTTGATACGGCTCGACGTCAGCTGGTCGACGTCGTTGATGTGGTAAGCGTAGTTACCCGCAACCGTCAGGCCGCCCGTCGTATAGTTGCTGCCCAGGTACTCCGTCGAGAACGAGTATTGACGGCCGAACGTCAGCGAACCGATGCCGTCCTTTGCCAGACCCACGAACGCCTGACGGCCGAACAGCGCGCCGCCCTGGCCTGACGTGCCATTGCCGCTGTTGAAGCCGCTTTCGAGCACGAACAGTGCCTTCAGGCCGCCGCCCAGGTCTTCCGTGCCGCGCATGCCCCAACGGCTGCCTTGTGCAACTCCATCGTCGTACTTGAACAGCTTGGAGCTGCCGTTCGTCGAAGTCTTTGAGTGGTTAACGTAGCTGATACCTGCGTCGATGATGCCGTACAGCGTGACACTGCTTTGTGCGTGCGCGTTGCCTGCAAAAGCCGAGGCGAGTAGAGCGGTGGTAATAACTTTCTTCTTCAAAGCTTTCTCCGGATTGAAAAGAGGCCATCGCGAGCCTGCTCTGCGGCCGGTCGCGCGACGGGCGCAAATGTAACCAGAGGAAGGGTAAGGAATATGACAGGTCAGATTTTCAGTGAATATGTAGTACAAATACGACAACGAATCGCTTTGCGCGCGAAAGAGTTGCGCGCAAATCTGTGCATATGCCGCATATCGCTCGCATGTGCGCGTGCAGATCGCCCATTTGTTTAGTGCTGCGCGCAAAACAAGCGATGCCTTGAGGCGGAGTCGAGTGGTTGGCTGCAAAGCAAATCGCCCGCATGATGCGGGCGATTTCGACTTCATCAGGCAACGCGCGGCGCGCCGCGCACGCGGTCACGCCGACAGCAACTGCCCCGTGCGAAACGCCTTCGCGCCCGCGATCCGCGCGATCTCCATGCCTGCCTGCGCGAAGCGCGACAGGTGGCGCGCATACATGACGCCCGCCACGGTCGTCTTCAACGTGACGACACGCTCCGTCAGCGGATCGACGATGTCGGCGATAGGCTCGCCTGCGTCGACCCACTTGCCCACTTCCTGGCGATACACGACGACACCGCTCACGGGCGTCGAGATCGGTTCGGTGCCTGCGAGCGGCGTCGCGGCGAATTCGAGCGGCGGCATTGGCGCGGCTTCACCCGCGATCACGCCGCGATGCGTCAGGTACTCGATGATGCCTTGCGCGTCGTGCTCGGCGAACTCGTACGACACGTCGCGCTGGCTGCGCAGCTCGACCGTCACCGAGATCGAGCCGTTCGGAATCGGAAAGCGGTCGCCCACGCGCGCGCGCAGTTCGGACCAGCAGAAGCTGTGAATCTCGTCGAACGGATTGCCGACGGAATCGACTGCGAGCAGCGACGCCTTCGAATCCAGATAGCGCGCGAGCGGCTCGACGTCGGGCCACAGGTCGGGGTTCGTATACAGATGCAGTGCGGCTTCCCAGTCGCAATGCAGATCGAGCACGACGTCCGCGTCGTACGACAGCAGCTGCAGCGCGAGACGCTGTGATTCGATTTCGGTGCGCGGCTTTTGCGCGTCGAGCGCTTCGCGCATCGCCTGACGGACGGCCGCGCGGTTCTGCTCCGCGTCGCCCGTCAAACGGCCTTCGATAACAGGCTCGATCAAGTCGAACAGGTTATAGAAATTGCGGTTGAAGTTCTGCGCGGTGTTCGTCTCGAAGCGGCCGGCGAGCAGGCCGAGCACATGCTGGTTCAGGCCGATGGGATTGGCGACGGGCACGACGACCACTTCGCCGCGCAGCTTGCCGGCGGCTTCGAGCGCTTCGAGCTTGCGGCGCAGCGCCCACGACACCAGCATGCCGGGCAGTTCGTCGGCATGCAGCGACGACTGGATGTAGATCTTCTGGCCGCCGCCCGGACCGTAGTGGAAGCTCGTCAGGCTGCGCGCGGTGCCGAGGGTCGGGGAAATGAGCGGATGATTGAGGGTTTGCATGATCGTTATGGCGCTGCCGGACTCGCGCAAGACGCCTGTAGTTGCAAAGGATTGGCGGCGGAAACAACCGCGGAATGACTGCTGAAAATGGTGCCGCGCGCAACGCGCGCGCCGGGCATCGTTCGATCTTAGCTGATTTGGGCAGTGCGGGCGACGTTCGCGGCGTGCGATGGGCGGTCCATCGTTCGAGGCGGGCAAAACTCAGTCAAAGCCCGGCAAAGCCCCGGGAAAACAAAACGGGCTCCGAAAGGAGCCCGTCTGCATGTCGGCGCATGAAGCGCGCGAGGCGCGCAATGCCGCGCCCGGCGCACTGCGGCGAGAATCAGCCGCCGTACACGTCGAAGTCGAAGTACTTCTTCTCGATCTTCTTGTACGTGCCGTCCTTGATCATGTCGGCGATTGCCTTGTCGACCTTCGCCTTCAGATCCGTGTCTTCCTTGCGCATGCCGATGCCAGCGCCTTCGCCGAGGATCTTCTTGTCTTCGAGATCCTTGCCGACGAACTGGAAGCCTGCGCCACGCGGCGTCTTCAGGAAGCCGATGTCAGCCTGCACAGCGTCTTGCAGGGCTGCGTCGAGGCGGCCCGAGATCAGGTCGGCATAGACCTGGTCCTGGTTCTGGTACGGCACGACCTTCGCGCCCTTCGGTTCCCAGTAGGTCTTCGCGTACGTTTCCTGGATCGTGCCTTGCTCGACGCCAACCGTCTTGCCGCTCAGCGATTCAGCCGTCGGCAGGATGTTCGAACCCTTCTTCGCGACGAGGCGCGTCGGCGTGTTGAACAGCTTCGACGAGAAAGCGATCTGTTCGGCGCGTTGCGGCGTCATCGACATCGACGACAGCACGCCGTCGAACTTCTTCGCCTTCAGTGCCGGGATCATGCCGTCGAAGTCGTTTTCGACCCACACGCACTTCGCCTTCAGGCGCGCGCAGATTTCGTTGCCGATATCGATATCGAAGCCGACCAGCTTGCCATCCGAACCCTTCGATTCAAACGGCGGGTAGCTGGCGTCGACGCCGAAGCGGATGGTGGTCCAGTCTTTGGCGTGTGCGCCGATCGAGGTGGTAGCGAGCAGGGCGATCGTCAAAGCCGCAAGCAGTTTCTTCACTGATGTACTCCCGGGAGTGGTTCAAAGTGTCCCGCATGCGGTTGTGCCGCTGCGCGACGTTGCCCGGGCGTCGTGTCCGGGCTTGGTGTAGTGGCCGCTGGCTGGCCAGCCAGCAACGCGCGCCAAGCTTAACAAATCAAAATATTTGCGGTGCTAGTGAAACACCGGATGGCACAGGAGTATTGCCTCTAACCGTACGTTTTGTGATATGGCGCAGGAATCTTATTGGCCGAAAGCCAACCGACAGGAAGCAGCGCGGCGACCGACGTGCGCGGCGCGCGGCCGCCACCCGCGCGGCGGCGCGATAAACGCTTTTGGATCAAGGGTTTACGCACTCCCCAGCGGGGGCGGAAATCAGACGATCCGCTCGCCCGCGCGATACGTCGCGCGCGGCACGGGCAATGCGCCGTGCATCGTCACGCGGACGAAGTCGGCGCGCAGGCCCGGTTCGATCGCGCCACGGTCGAGCAGCCCCGCCGTGCGCGCCGGTTCCGCCGACACCGTCGCCATGGCCTGCGGCAGCGTCCAGCCGGCCTTTTCGACGAGATCGAAGGCGGCCGTCAGCAGGCTCGACGGCACGTAGTCCGACGACAGGATGTCGAGCAACCCCGCCTTCGCCAGTTCCAGCGCCGACACGTTGCCCGAATGCGAGCCGCCGCGCACGATGTTCGGCGCGCCCATGATCGTCGCGATGCCGTGACGGTGCGCGGCTTCCGCGGCGATGCGCGTGGTTGGGAATTCCGCCAGCACGATGCCTTCGTCGGCGGCCTGCTGCACGTGCTCGACGAGCGTGTCGTCGTGGCTCGCGACGGGCACGCCCAGCGCCTTGCAACGCTCGACGATCTGATGCCGGTGCAGATCCGCGAAACGCTGCTGTTCGTCTTCGAGCGCGACGAGCGCTGCCGCCATGTGCTCGTCCGTCATCTTGCCGTGACGCTCCTGGAAGCGGCGCCATTGATCGCGGTCGTGCCACTGGCGCTGGC
Source organism: Burkholderia sp. E7m39 (assembly GCA_001319865.1). Lineage (GTDB taxonomy): Bacteria > Pseudomonadota > Gammaproteobacteria > Burkholderiales > Burkholderiaceae > Paraburkholderia > Paraburkholderia bengalensis. The sequence continues at coordinate 14,838 of BBSL01000133.1, forward strand.
CGGGCGTGTGATCCATCACGGAAGCGAGGCGCAGCAGTGGGTGCTGCTTGAGCGTATCGAACACTTCGACCACGTCCGGCGTCGCGATTTCGCAGCGCAGATGCAGGAAGTGTTCGGCGCGCAGCAGCTTGCGCTCGGAAAAGCGCTGCAGCGCCTCGGCGCAACGCGTCTGCGTATCGCGGCCGCGCAAGCCGACGTTCGAGCGCGAGCCGATTGCGAGCGCATCGAACACCGTCGTGATGCCCGCGGCGGCGACCTGCGCGTCGTGAATCACGAATGCGGCGTCCGTGTTCCATTCGACGCCCGGACGCGGCACGAGATGCTTCTCGAGATTGTCCGTATGCAGTTCGATCAGGCCCGGCAGCAGATAGTCGCCGTCCCAGTCCTGGGCGTCGGCGGCCGACGTGGTGCCGCGCGCGAGTTCGCGGATCACGCCGCCTTCGATGCGCACGACGCCACGGAACACTTCGTCTCGCGTCACGACGCGAGCGTTCTTGATCAACATCGGGTTGCTCCGTATCGGATCGGGGATCGATATCAGTGTAAAGCCGCTGCGTCACGCAGCGGCGGCCGCAATTCGAGCCTGCGTGTGGCGACTTTCGCGCGCGTGTCCTCGTCGTGGAAGATGCCGACGATCGCCGCGCCGCGTACGCGCGCCTCGATGATCAGATCGGCGACGACGTCGCGGTTCTCCGCATCGAGCGAGGCGGTCGGCTCATCGAGCAGCAGCACGGAATGTTCCGCGATCAGGCCGCGCGCGATGTTCACGCGCTGTTGTTCTCCGCCCGAAAACGTGGCGGGCGCGAGATGCCACAGGCGCCCGGGCACATTCAGCCGCGCGAGTAGGGCGGCGGCGCGGGCGTGCGCTTCATCGGCGTCGACGCCGCGCGACACCAGCGGCTCGGCGACGAGATCGAGCGTGCTCACACGCGGAATCACGCGCAGGAACTGGCTCACGTAGCCGACCACGCCGCGCCGCAGATGCAGCACGTCGCGCGGTTCGGCGCCCGTAATACGCACATGCTTCGTGTCCTGCGCGTCGTCGCGGATCGCAATCGTGCCCGTGCTTGCCAGATAATTGCCGTACAGGCAGCGCAAAAACGTGCTCTTGCCCGCGCCCGACGGTCCGACCAGCACGACGCATTCGCCGCGCTCGACATCGAGCGACACGCCCGCGAGCGCCTCGATCTGCACGCCGCCCTGGCCGTGCAGCGTGAAGGTCTTGCGGATGTCGACGGCGCGCAGCATCAGCGCCGCGTTGTCGACGAACGATGTTTCGATGGACGTTGTCATCGCGTGAGACCTCAGACGGGAAGAACGGAAGAAACCAGTGTTTGCGTGTACGGATGCTGCGGATCGTCGAGCACCTGATCCGTCAGCCCCGCTTCGACCACTTCGCCGCCTTGCATCACCATCAGCCGATGCGCGAGCAGCCGCGCGACGCCGATATCATGCGTGACGATCAGCACGGACAGATGCAGCGTCGATGTCAACGTGCGCAGCAGATCGAGCAGACGCGCCTGCACGGAGACGTCGAGGCCCGCCGTCGGCTCGTCCATGAACACGAGGCGCGGACCCGTGACGAGGTTGCGCGCGATCTGCAGTCGCTGCTGCATGCCGCCTGAAAACGCCGACGGCAATTCGTCGATACGCGTGGCATCCAGTTCGACGCGCGACATCCATTGCGTCGCGACTTCGCGGATCTTGCCGTAGTGACGCGCGCCAACGGCCATCAACGGCTCGCCGATATTCGCGCCCGCCGACACGCTGGTGCGCAATCCGTCGCGCGGATTCTGCTGCACGAAGCCCCACTCCGTGCGCATCAACAGGCGCTTGCGCGGCTCGGACAACGCGAGCAGATCGAGCGTTTCGCCGTGCGCGCTGGCGTAATGCAGCGTGCCGGAATCGGCGGGCGTGCGCAGCGCGAGCGTGTTCAACAGCGTCGATTTGCCCGAGCCCGATTCGCCGACGATGCACAGCACTTCGCCCGGATACAGATCGAAGCTGGCGTTGCGGCAACCGTTGCGGCCGCCGTATTGTTTGGTCAGCGCGCGTGCGCTCAGAAGCGGCGTCATGCGCTTTCTCCTGCGTTGTTGTCCGTGCCTTGCCGTTCGCGGCGGTCGTGGCAATAGTCGCTGTCCGAGCAGACGAACATACGCTTGCCCGCATCGTCGACAATCATCTCGTCGAGAAAACTCTCCGTCGATCCGCACAACGCGCAGGCATGATCCCAGCGCTGCACCTCGAACGGATGGTCGTCGAAGTCGAGGCTTTTGACGGACGTATAAGGCGGAATCGCGTGGATGCGCTGCTCGCGTCCCGCGCCGAACAGTTGCAGCGCGGGGTTCATGTGCATTTTCGGGTTGTCGTACTTCGGAATCGGCGACGGCGAGGCGAGGTAGCGCCCGTTGACGATCACCGGGTAGTCGTAAGTCGTCGCGATGCTGCCGTGATGCACGATGTCCTCATACAGCTTCACGCTGATGAGGCCGTAATCGGCGAGCGCGTGCAGCTTCTTGCACTCTGTCGCACGCGGTTCCAGCCGGTACAGCGGCTCGGGCATCGGCACCTGATAGACGAGAATCTGCTTGTCCGTGAGCGGCGTTTCGGGGATGCGGTGACGCGTCTGCACGATCGTCGCTTCCGTGGTCTTGCGCGTGGTCTTGACGCCCGTGGTGCGCGCGAAGAAGCGGCGAATGTTGACGGCGTTCGTCGTTTCGTCGGAGCCCTGGTCGATCACTTTCAGCGTGTCGTCGCGCCCGATGATCGATGCCGTCACCTGAATGCCGCCCGTGCCCCAGCCATACGGCAGCGGCATTTCGCGCGACGCGAACGGCACTTGGTAACCGGGCACGGCAACGGCCTTGAGCAGCGCGCGGCGGATCATGCGCTTGGTCTGCTCGTCGAGATACGCGAAGTTGTAGCCTGCTGCGGCGCTGTCGTGCGCGGCGGATTGCATGGGTGTATCGGGCGCATTCATGCCGCTTGCTCCTCTGTGTCGTTGCCGTCAATGCTCGCGTCGCGTGCGTCGTGTTTCGCGCGCAGCCGACGCACGAGCTCGAGTTCCGCCTGGAAGTCGACGTAATGCGGCAGCTTCAGATGCTGCACGAAACCCGACGCTTCGACGTTATCGCTATGCGACAGCATGAATTCGACGTCCTGCGTCGGCGAGCCGATCGTTTCTCCGAGTTCTTCGGCGCGCAGCGCACGATCGACGAGCGCCATCGCCATCGCCTTGCGCTCGCAATGACCGAATGCGAGACCGTAGCCTTGCGTGAAGGCGGGCGGCACGTCGCTGTTGCCCGCGAACTGGTTGATCATCTGGCATTCCGTCACGTCGATCTCGCCGATCTCGACCGCTTCGCCGAGTTCGTCGAGTTCCATTTCGACGGCCACCGTGCCGAAGCGGATTTCGCCCGCGAACGGATGCGAGTGAGCATAGCCGCGCTGCGTTGCGTAGCCCATCGCAAGCAGAAAGCCTTCGTCGCCGCGCGCGAGATTTTGCAGACGCGTTGCGCGGCTGGCGGGAAACGACAGCGGCTCGCGCGACAGGTCGCCCGGCTCCGGCGCGTTTTCTGTCACGCGTTCCTGTTCGATCAGCCCCTCCTTGTCGAGCAGCGAGACGACGCGCGTCATTGCTTCGTGCGCAGCGTGTTGCGCGGGGTTTGCATGAACGGCGCCCGTCGCTTCGGCATCTTCAGCGAGCAGCGCGAAATCGAGCAGACGCTGCGTGTAATCGTAAGTCGCGCCGAGCATCTGGCCGCCGGGCACGTCCTTGAAGGTCGCGGAGATGCGCCTCTCGACCTGCATGTCTTCCGTATCGACAGGCTTCGTGTAGCCGAAGCGCGGCAGCGTCGTGCGGTATGCGCGCAGCAGGAAGATCGCTTCGACGAGATCGCCGGCAGCCTGCTTGATGGCAAGCGCGGCGAGTTCTTCGTCGTAGACGGACCCTTCCGTCATCACCCGCGCGACGGCGAGGCGCAACTGCGCGCGTATCTGCGCGACGCTCAGCTCCGCGAGCTGCGGGTCGCCGCGGCGCGCCTTGTCGAGCAGGCGCCACGATGCTTCAATCGCGCGCTCTCCACCTTTGACGGCAACGTACATTAGTTCAGCTCCACTCGGATTGTGCGCGGCAGGCCGATCAACGCGTCGCCGCAGACGAGATAACAGTCGATGCCGCACGGAAAGAGCGGCGCGAGTTCCGCGCGTTCGCGCCAGAAGCGCTCGGGCAGGCCGGCGGGCGCGATGATATGCGTATGCGCGATGCCGGGGCCGCGCAGCACGACGGGCGAGCCTTGCGTCAGGGAATCGACGCGCACGATCAGCGTCACCGATTGCCCCGGCGTTTCCGGCTCGCCGGGGGCGAAGCTGGAAAGCGGCGGCAGCGAGGATGCGTCGTGCACATAGGCGAACGCGGCGTCGTGCGGCTCGTCGACGAGCGGCGCGCCTGTATGAAAGCGTAGCGCCGAGCCGAGCACGGCGTCGGGCTGCGCGAGCCAGACGGGCGTCGAGTAGTCGCACAGCGCGAGCAGCGCGGCGAACGTGGCGAGATCGGCGCGGGCGTGGGGCAGATGGCTGCGCGCGTTTTCTCGCGAAGCGGGCAACACGTTGTCGATCGTGCCGATCCGGCCGGGACGCGACAGCGTATCGAGCAGCGTGCGAAACACGGCTTGCGTGTCGTGAACGGGATCGGCGAAACCGGGCGTCAGCGTGGACAGCGCGATCTGCGCAGCTTGAGGGGAGGAGTTCATCAGTCGCCTCGGACCATCGTGAAGAATTCGACGCGCGTCGATGCGGCGTCCTGTTCGCGTCGCGCGCGGCTGGCCGCGAGTTGCGCGGCGAGCGGGACGATCACCTGTTCGCGCACACGGGCGCGATGCTGCGGCGTTTGCAGCAATGCGTCCGCGATAGCAGCGAGTTCGGCGCGGCGGCGGTCGCGGCCCAGATGACACGCGACGCCGACCGTTGCGTCCGCATCGAGTTCATCGTGGCGCAGGCGCAGCGTGGCGCGCGTGACAGTGGCCTCGCCGAGATTGAACGCATCGCCCGTGCCGCCGACGCGTCCGCGCACCATCGCGAGCCCCGTCTCGGGCGGCCGCAGCCAGTCGAACGCGGGAAACGGCGTGCCTTCCATCGCGCGGTTCAGCGCGGCTTCGAGTTCGGCGCGCGGCGCGCGGGCCATGACGGCCATCCAGGCGCGGCGCGCGGCGCGCGTGGGCGAAGCGGGATCGACGGAGGGATCGGCAGTGGGCGGCGAAGTGGCGGAACAGGTGGCGGAAGAAGGGGCGCTCATCGGGTTTCCTGGAGGTTTCCTGGTGGTGGAATTCAGTGGCGAGTCCGGTCATTTGAGCATCTATTCATCTAAACGTCTAGACGTCTAGGGTTAAAATGCGGGTGTCGCGTGACACGAGGTGCAGTTTCATATTTCCGCCATCGCTTGCGGACTACAATGCACAGAACGCTTATTTGAACCGAAGGGAATGACAGCACCATGACATCGAACGACGGCGCAGCGCCGGGCGCCATGCTCGAGCGCGGAGCGGGCGTCGCCGTATGGCGGCAGATCGAGCAGATTCTCGCGAAAGAGATCGCGGCAAGCGGCTTCGGCGACGACGGCCGCCTGCCGAGTGAAGGCGAACTGGCGAGGCGCTTCGACGTGAACCGCCATACGATCCGCCGTGCGATGCTGGGCCTCGCGGCTCAGGGGCTCGTCAGCGTCGAGCAGGGGCGCGGCACGTTCGTGCAGCCGGGCGCGATCGATTACACCATCGGCCGGCGCACGCGCTTCACGGAAAACCTGCGCCAGCAGCATCATTCGCCTGCGGGCACGATGCTGTCGGCGGCGCGCGTGAAGGCCGATCCGACTGTCGCGAAGGCGCTCGGCCTGCGCGCGGGCGCGTTCGTCTATCGGATCGAGTCGCTGCATGAAGCCGATGGCGTGCCCCTCACCTATGCGCGCAACTTCTATCCGGCCGCGCGCTTCACTGATCTGCCCGACGTGCTCGAACGCGTGGGCGGCATCACGAAGGCGATGACCGAATACGGCGTGACCGATTATCTGCGCAAGTGGAGCCGTATCGGCAGCGTGCTGCCCGAGCCGGAAGTCGCTCGACGCCTGGGCATCAACCGTCAGCAGCCGGTGTTGTGGGTCGAGAACGTCGATGTCGATACGGAAGGCACGCCCATCAAATACGGCTTCACGCATTTCGCCGCCGATCGTGTGCAACTGATGGTCGAGCACGACCTATGAGCGAGGCCACGATGAACGCATGGTCCGCGCAGGCGCGCTTCGCGATCTACTACGCACCGTCGCGTGCGTCGGGCTGGTGGGATGCGGGCTCGGCGTGGCTTGAGCGCGATGCCGAAAGCGGCGCATCGATCGATCCGCCCGACGCGCCTGCGTTGTCCCTTCCGCTCGCAGAACTGACGACGGCCCCGCGCCGCTACGGATGGCACGGCACGCTCGTCGCGCCGTTTCGTCTCGCGGCGCACGTGAGCGTCGCCGATCTGCTCGACGTCGCGCAGCATTGGGAGCAGGCGCAGACGCCGTTTGCGCTGCCCGTCGAAGCAGCGACATTGGGCGAGTTCGTCGCCATGCGTCCCGCGACGCCCGCTGCCGACGATCGGATTCGCGCGCTCGCCGCCGATGCGCTGCGCGTCTTCGCGCCGTTGCGCATCGCGCCGACATCCGCGGACATAGCAAGGCGCATGGAAGCGCCGCTGACGGAACGCCAGCGCGAATTGCTCGTCGAATGGGGCTATCCGTATGTGCTCGACGAGTTTCGCTTCCATATGACGCTATCCAATTCGCTCGACAATGCCGCTGATCGCGCCGCGATGGTCGCATGGTGGCACGACAAGGCGCAGCGCCTCGGGCCGCTGACGATCGACGGCGCGGCGATCTTCGTCGAGCCTGCGCCGGGCGAGCCATTCATGTTGTGGCAGCGGCTCGCGTTCACTGGCGCGACAGGGGAACACGCATGAAAGGCCGCCTGATTTATGTGGTCGGCCCATCGGGTGCGGGCAAGGATTCGCTGCTGCATTTCGCGCGCGAGCATGTCGCGGGTACGTCCGTCGTGTTCGCGCATCGCTATATCACGCGCGATCACGGGCAGAACGAAAATCACATCGCATTGACGCCCGAAGAATTCGCGGCGCGCTCGGCGCAAGGTCTGTTCGCGCTCGAGTGGTCGAGCCACGAACTGCACTATGGCATCGGCATCGAGATCGATGCGTGGCTCGCGCGCGGCTGCACGGTCGTCGTCAATGGATCGCGTGCGTACCTGGCGCGTGCGCTCAAGCGCTTTCCGCAGCTCGAAGTCGTGCATATTCACGCCGCGCCGCATATTCTCGCGGCGCGTCTGTCGGCGCGCGGACGCGAGACACAAGAGCAGATGGCGGCGCGGCTTGCGCGCCAGGCGCCGTTCACTCTGCCCGAGGGCGCGCATCTCACGCACATCGACAATTCCGGCTCTCTGGAAGAAGCGGGGCAGATGTTCGTCGATGTGCTGAAAGGCATCGCGCGCGGCGAGCGCCGGCCGCCCAGCACCGAACCCGCTTCCAGCGAAAGCATCGAGTAAGCTCGCGGCACGCTCGTTTTACGGGAAAGCTCGCGCGTTGCTATAGTCTCTCGCTTTGACGTTGCGCACGAGACGCGACGAAATGAATCCGGAGTTCCCATGACCGACGCCTCACGCCTGACCGAAATCGCCGACCTCGAACCCGCCGCCGCCGCGCTG
>BBSL01000134.1 GCA_001319865.1 Burkholderia sp. E7m39
CCTTCATGGCGGCGGGCGACAAGGCGACGATCACGATCGAAGGCGTCGGCGGCCACGCGGCGCGTCCGCATCTGAGCGTCGATCCCATCGTGATCGCGTCGAGCATCGTGATGGCGCTGCAGACCATCGTCGCGCGCAACGTGAATCCGGCGCAGCCCGCCGTGGTGACGGTCGGCACGATGCACGCGGGCGTGGCGAACAACGTGATTCCGTCGAGCGCGACGCTCGAACTGAGCGTGCGCTCGTTCAGCCCCGACGTGCGCGCGCTGCTGAAAGCGCGCATCACCGAGCTCGCGCAGACGCAGGCTGCGAGCTATGGCGGCAAGGCGCAGGTGGATTATGTCGAAGGCTATCCCGTCGTCGTGAACTCCGACGCGGAAACGGAGTTTGCGATTCAGGTCGCGCGCGAACTGGTGGGCGCGGAAAACGTCGAGCCGAACGCCGATATCCTGATGGGCAGCGAAGACTTCGCCTTCATGCTCGAACAGCGACCGGGCTCGTTCCTGCGCATCGGCAATGGCGTTGGCGAGGACGGTTGCATGGTCCACAACCCGCACTACGACTTCAACGACCGCAATCTACCCATCGGCGCGGCGTACTGGGCGCGTCTCGTCGAGCGCTATCTGGAAAGCTGATGAACGGGCGCTCGCGTGCGCGCCACACGCGATGACGCGAGCGCGTGCGCGCGGCCCGACGTTCTAGCCGCGCAGCGCGACCATGTCCGACACGGACTGCGCCGCTTTCTGCAGCGGCTCCAGGAACGCCTTCACCATCTGCTTCGCGGAATTGCGCTGCGCGTTGCCGCTGATGTTCATCGCGGCGATGATGTGCCCGCGCCGGTTGCGGATCGGCGCGGACAGCGAAATCAGCCCGCCTTCCAGTTCCTGATCGACGACAGACCAGCCCTGGCTGCGCACCTGCGCGATCAGCTTCTTCAGTTCGTCCTTGTCGGTCACCGTGCGCGGCGTGTGCGCGACGATCGGCGACGCGTCGAGGGCTGCGTCGAGCGCTGCTTCGTCGAGCGCCGACAGCAGCACGCGGCCCATCGACGTGCAGTAGGCCGGCAAGCGGCTGCCGATCGACAGATTGATGGTCATGATCTTGTGCGTCGGCACGCGCAGCACGTAGACGATCTCCGTGCGGTCGAGCACGGCCGCGGAGCAGCTTTCGTGGACTTGCGCCGACAGGTCTTCCATCACGGGCTCGGCGAGATTCCAGAACGGCATCGACGTCAGATAGGCAAAGCCGAGGTCGAGAATCTTCGGGGTCAGGCGAAAGAGGCGTCCTTCCGCTTCGACATAGCCGAGCGTCTGCAAAGTCAGCAGAATGCGGCGCGCGCCCGCGCGCGTGAGGCCCGTCGCCGACGCCACGTCCGTCAATGTCTGCTCGGGCCGCTCGGCACTGAACGCGCGAATCACCGCGAGGCCGCGCGCGAACGACTGGACGTACGAATCGCCAGGCTTGTCGGGCGCGTCGGTGTCGCTCGCGCTGACACTGGCGGGGACGGCAGGTGACGCGGATGGCACTTTGTTCATGGGCTCTGTGAACTCAGGACGGAACAGTCGGACGTCGGAGCGGCGTGGGCGGCCTGCGGAAAGCCGTGACGATAGCGCAAGCGCCCGGATTAGCCAACCGCGGCCAGCCGCGGAAAACCCCGCGTGCCCAGGCTGCGATCTGCATTCTTGCCGTTTTTGCAAGATCCTGTTGGTCGTGCCGGCCGTCCGCGCGCTTGACAGTTTTTCCGCTCGCCGCCTATCATCGAACCTGAAATGTTCGATACGTGATCGTTTGTTCGAGTATAGAACAAATAGATCAAAACCGGCAGATTTTTTCCGGCGCGCGCTGCGCCGGCGCTGGCGCCTTCCAACCTGCGCCAGCCTCGCCATTACTGGAGACATCTCATGACGGAAGCTTTCCTGTGCGACGCAATTCGCACGCCGATTGGCCGCTACGCGGGTTCGCTGTCGTCGGTGCGCGCCGACGATCTAGGTGCCGTGCCGCTCAAGGCGCTCATGGAGCGCAACAAGGAAGTCGACTGGAGCGCGATCGACGACGTGATCTACGGCTGCGCGAACCAGGCTGGCGAAGATAACCGCAACGTGGCGCGCATGTCGCTGCTGCTATCGGGTCTGCCGAAGGACGTGCCGGGCTCGACGGTGAACCGTCTGTGCGGCTCGGGCATGGATGCCGTCGGCATTGCGGCGCGCGCGATCAAGTCGGGCGAGGCGGGGTTGATGATCGCGGGCGGCGTCGAGAGCATGAGCCGCGCGCCGTTCGTGATGGGCAAGGCGACCAGCGCGTTCTCGCGCCAGGCCGACATCTACGACACGACGATCGGCTGGCGCTTCGTCAATCCGCTGATGAAGCAGCTGTACGGCGTCGACTCGATGCCGGAAACAGGCGAAAACGTCGCGACGGACTACAACGTCAGCCGCGCCGACCAGGATGCGTTTGCGCTGCGCAGCCAGCAGAAGGCGGCGCGCGCGCAGCAGGACGGCACGCTCGCGCAGGAAATCGTCTCCGTGACGATTGCGCAGAAGAAGGGCGATGCCATCGTCGTGTCGAAGGACGAGCATCCGCGCGAGACGAGCCTCGAAGCGCTCGCAAAACTGAAGGGCGTGGTGCGCCCGGACGGCACGGTGACGGCGGGCAACGCATCGGGCGTCAACGACGGCGCAGCCGCGCTGCTGCTCGCGAACGCGGAAACCGCGAAGCGCTTCGGCCTGACGCCGCGCGCGCGCGTGCTCGGCGTTGCGACGGCGGGCGTCGAGCCGCGCGTGATGGGCATCGGACCCGCGCCGGCGACGCAAAAGCTGCTCGCGCGCCTGAACATGAAGATCGACCAGTTCGACGTGATCGAGCTGAACGAAGCGTTCGCGTCGCAAGGTCTCGCGGTGCTGCGTGCGCTGGGTGTCGCCGATGACGATCCTCGCGTCAATCCGAACGGCGGCGCGATCGCGCTGGGGCATCCGCTCGGCATGAGCGGCGCGCGACTCGTCACGACGGCGATGTATCAGCTGCAGCGCACGCAAGGCCGTTTCGCGCTGTGCACGATGTGCATCGGCGTGGGACAGGGTATCGCGCTCGCCATCGAACGCATCTGAACGATGCGCACAGGCATCGCGTGACGAAACATGGAAGCGTTCGCTACGCGACACATGAAGGCTCGTACGGCGTACGAGCCTTTTTTCTTGCACGCTGTCCACGCCGAACGTCCGCTCAGTGCGAGCGCGGCGCGAAAATGTCGGCGCCCAGCGACGCGCAGCGTTCGAGCAAACGCGCGAGCAGGCTGCGCGCCGCTATCGGATGCATCGTCAACGACAGCCGCGCCGGCGTGCGGCCATCCGCGCTGACCCAGACGCGCTCGCCCCTTTGCAGGCGGAACGTCTCGCCGATCTGCAGCCAGTGGTCGTAGGGCGATGCGGCGCGCGTCAGCCAGATGCGCGCGCCTTGTACGAGCAGTTCCGTGTTCGCCTCGACGCGCCACGACATCGTCGCGCCGGGCTGGACTTCGAACTGGACGACGACTCTCGGTAAGCGCTCTTGTTGCGGACGTGAAAAGCAGAGCGATTCGTCATCGGTGAACTGCTGGCAAGCCTTGTCCATCATGCACTCCGTCAATTGCGCCGGAGGTCGGAAGGTATGCCCAAAACAAAAGGCCCCTTCCGTTACCGGCGGGGCCTTGGGATCGTTTTGCCGACTACTTTGCCGACTGCTGCAAAGCGCTAACTCACGCACGCTCCCATAGGCCCGCCGCGACGGCGTGGCATGGGGTTGTTAATCGCGTAGGCGATGGAAAAGCGTGTCAGCATGCATTCGAGTGTGTCGTGACGTCGATGCGTTGTCAACCAGTTATGTCGCGCGTGTAGCCATGTCATGGCGTGGTTCTCCCGCTCTCAGCGAATATCGCGCACGCGCGCAAACGAAGCGTTGTGCTCATGCGCGTGCCTCGATGCGCTCGGCGCGGCAGTGCAATTCGCGCGGCGCAAGTTGTCCGTCCGCACGCAGCGTGCGCCATTCGGTCACTTCGCGCGGACGCACGAGCAGACTGGCGAGCGCTTCGTGATACGCGCGCCGGTACGGCCGGTGAATCTGTTCTTCGCATGCGTCATCGCGGTCTTCCCAGGTTTCGTAGAGCAGCAAGCGGCACGGCGAATCGGGATCACGATGCAGCACGGCTGCGCGGAAGTCGGCCTCGCCGCGCATCGCGTCGAGCACGCCGTTCAGCAACGACATAAAGCGGTCGAGCTTGTCGGGCAAGACCTGAAAACGGACGACGTAAGTGACGAACATGCGGCACATCCTTTATGAATCTTCGCTGTAAATCTTCTTCGATGTTTACCTTTATACTCGCCAATAGCTGACAACCCATGTCATGAATTAGAAGAGGCAAAAAAATTGGCGACGAGCCGTCTCGTTTCGATGCTGTTGATGCTGCAGCTGAAAGGCCGTGTCACCGCGCAGGCCCTCGCCGACGAGTTCAACGTGTCGATCCGCACCGTGTACCGCGACATCGACCAGTTGAGCGCGGCGGGCGTGCCCGTGTATGCGGATCGCGGGCCGGGCGGCGGCTTCGCGCTGCTCGACGGCTATCGCGCGAAGCTGACGGGCATCACAAGGGCCGAAGCCGAAACGCTGTCGATCGCGGGCCTCGCGGGCGCCGCGTCCGATCTCGGCCTGTCGGATCAGCTCAGGGCTGCGCAGCTCAAGCTCGTCACCGCGTTGCCCGATGCCGCGCCCGACACGTCGCGCATTGGTTCGCGGCTGCATATCGATCCCGTCGGCTGGTATCAGCGGCCATCGCCGACACCATGGCTGACGATGCTGGCGGGCGCCGTCTGGGAGCAAAAGCGCGTGTCGATGCAATACCGCACGTGGGACGGCCGCGAAGCGGAAGGTGCGCGCGTACGCGATCCGCTCGGCCTCGTGCTGAAGGGCGGCGAATGGTATCTCGTCACGCGCGTGCGCACGCAGTTGCGCACGTACCGCGTTTCGAGCATCACGCAACTGACCGTGCACGAAGAAACGTTTGAACGTCCGGACGGTTTCGATCTGCGAGAAGAATGGACGGCGGCCGTGGCGTCGTTCGAGAAGAGTTTGCTGAAGCACACCGCGCGACTGCGGCTATCGCCGGAAGGCATGACGCGGCTTCACAAGCTGGGCGCGGCGGCGCTCGAGCAGGCGCAGATCGCGCCGCCCGACCAACGCGACGGCTGGCAGGAGGTGACGCTGCCCGTCGAGCAGTTCAACTGGACGGCAGAGCAATTACTCGGTTTCGCTGCCCATGTCGAAGTGCTCGATCCGCCGGAGTTGCGCGAGCGCCTGCGCAAGCTCGGCGAGCAGATCGCGGCGCTCAACGCGGGTTGAGTCCTCGTGGAGCGGTCAGCGCGGCGTCAGCTGCGATGCGGCCCGACGATCCCGAGCTTCGCAATCCGCCGGTAGAGCGTCGCGCGCGACATCCCGAGCGCGTCGGCCGCCGCATTGGGGCGCCAGTGATGGCGCGTGAGCGCATCAATGATCCGCGCGCGCTCGTCGTCGACGCCGGTTAGCGCGGGACGCGCGGGCGCTTCGTCGGGTGCGAGCTGCGCGGCGACGTCGGGCGACACGTGCCGCAACTCGACCCGCGTCGAGTCGCACACCGCGCACGCGTAACGCAGCACGTTGCGCAACTGGCGGATATTGCCGGGCCACGCAAAGCGCGCCAGCCGTTCCGCAAGCCGCGCGTCGAGCGTCAGCACATGTCCGGCGCTTTGCGCTTCCTCGTCGAATACCGCGTGCACGACGTCGAGCACGTCGGCGCGCTCGCGCAGCGGCGGCATGTGCAGCGTCGCGCCGCTCAGCCGGTAGTACAGGTCTTCGCGGAACGTGCCTTCGCCGACCATCTGCGCGAGATCGCGGTGCGTCGCGCAGATCACGTCGATATCGACACGCACGGGCGCATCGCCGCCGAGCGGCAGCACTTCGCCTTCGGCGAGCACGCGCAGCAGACGCGTTTGCAGATTGAGCGGCATGTCGCCGATTTCATCGAGGAACAGCGTGCCGCCGTTCGCCTGCGCGATCTTGCCGCGCGCGCCGCGGCTGCGCGCGCCCGTGAACGCGCCGGGCGTATAGCCGAACAGCTCGCTTTCGATCAGCGAATCGGGAATCGCGCCGCAGTTCACCGCGACGAACGGCTTCGCGCGCCGCGCGCCCGATGCGTGCAGCGACTGCGCGAATACTTCCTTGCCGACGCCCGTCTCGCCGAGAATCAGAATTGGCAGATGCTTGCCCGCGATACGCAGCGCGATTTCCGCATTGCGCGCGATGCGTGAATCGCGGCTGTGCAGAAAACGGCTGATGGCATCGAGACACGTGTCGGCGTGCGGCTCATGGGAAGCATGGATCGAACTCGACGGCGACACGACTGAGGTCGCTCGCGCCGCGCGCTTCAGAGGCGCGCGAATGCGCGCGTACAGCACGGCACCCGTGGCGCGCAGACGCAGCGGCACGATGGTGTCGGTGCGCGCGACATCGTGCAGATGGACAGCGGACGTATCGAAGATCTCGTCGACGTGACGCGGCCCGCTCAAGCCCGCGATGCATTCCTGCGCCTTGCGGTTCGACGCAGCGATGTTGCCGCATTCGTCGAACGCGATCAGCACTTCGGGTTGTGCCTCGACGAAGTTGCGGCTCTGGTGGCCGAAGATCACCCAATGCTGCGCGGTCTGATTGAGGAAGTAGCCGTCTTCGATCAGCGTCGCGCTTTGACGCACGAGCTGGAACACGAGCCGCTGGCTGTCGCGGTTGTCGGGCGACTGCACGGCCGATGCATCGAGCACGCCGATCAGTTCGCCCGTCAGCGAAAAGATGGGCGACGCGCTGCATGTGAGCGTCGTGAAGGCCGCGCGGAAATGATCGGTCTTGTGCACGGTGATCGGCGCGAGATCGGTCAGCACGCTCGCGACGCCGCACGTGCCTTCCTCGCGTTCGGACCAGCACGAGCCGATATGCAGGCCCGCGTGCTTGAAATCGCTGCGCCGGTCGCGGTCGATGCGGTAATCGATCGTGACGCCGTGCGCATCCGTGAGCATCACGCAGTAGTCGGCGACGCGGATCATGTCGTGAAGGCGCGTAAGGCACTGGCCCGACGCGCGCAGAAATGCTTCTTCCTTGCCTTGCACTTCGCGCAGTTCGGCCGACGTCAGCACGCGCGGCCCAATCACCGAGCCCGGATCGAGCTGGTATTGCTCATACGAACGCTGCCACGACGATACCAGCCGCGACGAATTCGCCGGCGCGGGCAGACGTCCTTCGATCGTGCCGCGTACGCGGTCGATGTGCTGCGTTTGAGAGACGTAGGGCATGGTCGGCTCCCGTCGGGCGGCACGCGCCCGGAATGGTTCCGTCGATGGGATTGCGCCGATGACGGCGCTTTGCTGAACGCCTGGGTCGGACCTTCTTTTAGCACATCCTTCGCGTGCGATCACATTGCATCGCAGCACGCGAGACACCTGAGACGATCGTCTCAGGGGTACATGAGACGGCCGTGAGATGCGCATCGTTCGACGCAGCCACGCGCGCAGGCCGCGCCGCACAGAGATGTCGCGCGGCAAGCGCGCGATACGTGCGATGTGCGGCGCGTCATGCGACGCGCGCCGCGCACGCCCCATGACCCGTCGGATATGCGCAAACCCTTTGCGTGCAAGGCTTTCGGCGCGAATACGAAGCGCATCTAAAGATTGGCATGGCTGTTGCAGTAGTGCCTGTCGCCTGCAGCGGCTCGCGTTTCACCGCTTGCCGGCAACGGTTTTTCAGCACCACCAAGTCAGCACCACAAAGTCAGCACCACAAAGTCAGCACCACAAAGCGTCCGCCTTCGCGGCCAACATTGGAGACAGCACAGTGGCATCGCCCATCACCGTCGGCGTGATCGCGAATCCTGCATCGGGGCGCGACATTCGCCGCCTCACGACGCACGCGTCCGTGTTCCCGACAGCCGAGAAGGCCAACATGATCGTGCGGTTGCTTGCGGGACTCGGCGCGCTGGGCGTCGATCGCGTGCTGACGCTGCGCGATCGCACGGGCGTCGCGTCGCTGCTGTTGCGCGCGCTCGATACGCATGCGGCCACGGGCTCGGGCGAACGCTGGCCCCAGGTCGAGTTCGTCGATCTGCCCATCACGGATTCCGTCGCCGACACGCACGCGGGCACGGCGCACATGGTGTGCGAAGGCGTCGAGCTGATCGCCGTGCTGGGCGGCGACGGCACGCATCGCGCGGTGGCCGCGCATAGCGGCGCCGTGCCGCTGCTGACGCTTTCGACGGGCACCAACAACGCGTTTCCCGACATGCGCGAAGCGACCATCGCGGGCATGGCGGGCGCGCTGGTCGCCT